>DATKPR010000047.1:0-11447 GCA_035523985.1 Steroidobacteraceae bacterium
CCCGCGCGCTCTCGCGCACGAGCTCCGTGAGCACCGCGACCGCGACGCTGGTATTCGCCGCGACCAGCAGCGCGATGTCGCGCGCCGCCGCGGTGAGTGCCGGCTCGAGCGTGGCATCGAGCCCGGTGGTGCCGATGAGGAGCGGCTTAGCCGCCGCGCGGCAGGCGGCGAGGTTCGCCCCGGCCGCCGGCGCGTGGCTGAAGTCGATGGCGACGTCCGCCTGGCGCAGCGCCGCCGCAAGATCGCTCGTGACGATGAGGTTGCTCGGGGAGAGCCCTGCAAGCGCGCCGGCGTCGCGTCCGAGCGCCAGGCTCCCGGGGGATGCGACCGCGGCGGTGACGATGATCTGTGGAAACGACGGCGCGGCGCGCAGCAGCGCCTGGCCCATGCGCCCGGTCGCGCCGATCACGGCGACGCGCGTCAGTGGCGGGCTGTGAGCGGCGGGACTCATGCGGCGCGGCTAGTCCTTGCCGTGGGCGGAGGTGAAGAAGCGCTTCACGCCCTCGAGAAAGCCCTTCTCACGCGGCGCGTGCCTGCCGGGGTGCGCCTTGAGCGATTCCTCGAGCGAACGGATGAGCTCTTTCTGCTCGGCCGACAGATGCACCGGCGTCTCGATGGCGACGCGGCAGAACAGGTCGCCGCGCGCGCCGCCGCGCACCGGCTTCACGCCCTTGTCGCGCAAGCGGAATACGCGTCCCGACTGCGTCTCCGCCGGAATCTTCAGCACCACGTCGCCCTCGAGCGTCGGCACGGCCACCGAGCCGCCGAGGGCCGCGGTGGCGAAGCTGACCGGCACTTCGCAGGACAGATGCTCGCCGTCGCGCTCGAAAATCGGGTGCTCGCGCACGTGCACCTCGACGTACAGGTCCCCGGGCGGCCCGCCGTTGCGTCCCGCCTCGCCCTCGCCCGAGAGCCGCACGCGGTCGCCGGTATCGACGCCGGCCGGGATCTTCACCGAGAGCTTGCGGGTCTTGCGCACGCGCCCCTGGCCGAGGCAGGTGTCGCAGGGATTCTTGACCACGGTGCCGGTACCGCGGCAGCGCGGGCAGGTCTGCTGCAGCTGGAAGAAACCCTGCGAGATGCGCACCTGGCCGGCGCCGCCGCAGCTCTCGCAGGTGACCGGCTGGCTGCCCTTGGCGGCGCCCGAGCCATGGCAGGTCTCGCACTCGGCGAGCTTCGCCACCTCGATCTCGGCGGCCGTCCCGAACACCGCCTCGGACAGATCGAGCTCGAGCTCGTAGCGCAGGTCCGCGCCGCGGAATACCTGCGAGCGGCCGCCGCGGCGTCCGCCGCCGAAGATGTCGCCGAACACGTCGCCGAAGATGTCGCTGAAGGCATCGCCGGCGCCGAAGCCGCCGCGGCCGCCGGCGCGGCTCGCCGCCTCGACGCCGGCATGGCCGTGCTGGTCGTAGACGGCGCGCTTGTGCTCGTCGGTGAGCACCTCGCAGGCCTCCTTGGCCTCCTTGAAGCGCTCCTCGGCATCCCGGTCGTTGGGATTACGATCCGGGTGATACTTCATCGCCAGGCGCCGATACGCCTGTTTGATCTGTGCCTCGGTGGCGGTGCGCGGTACATCGAGTACCTTGTAGTAATCGCGCTTCGACATCTATGTTGTTATCGCACGCCCTCGAGAACCGCCGGCCCAGCCGGCAAAAACGACG
Organism: Steroidobacteraceae bacterium; assembly: GCA_035523985.1. GTDB lineage: Bacteria > Pseudomonadota > Gammaproteobacteria > Steroidobacterales > Steroidobacteraceae > 13-2-20CM-66-19. Next base: position 1,662 of record DATKPR010000047.1, read on the forward strand.
CTTTTTGCCGGCGGCCGACGGAGTAATGTCCGCCGAAATCGCCGCAGGCGATTTCGGCCAATGGACTCAGGACGCCTTGCGGCCCTTGTCCTTCACCTCTTCGAATTCCGCATCCACCACGTCGTCCTTGGCCGCGCCACCGCCGCCTGTGGCAGAGGCGCCCGCGGCACCCGCCGCCTCCGGTCCCCCGGCCGCCCCGCCCTGCTCGGCGTAGGCGCGCTGGGCGATCGCGCTCGATGCCTGGGCGAGCGCCTCGGTCTTCTTCTCGATGGCGCCGCGATCGTCGCCCTTGAGCACCGTGCGCAGATCCGAAACCGCGGATTCCACCTTGGCGCGCTCGGCCCCGTCGACCTTGTCGCCGAGGCTCTGGAGCGACTTCTCCACCGCGTGGATCAGGCCGTCCGCCTTGTTGCGCGTCTCGACCAGCTCCTTGAAGCGCTTGTCCTCCTCGGCGTGCGCCTCGGCGTCGCGCACCATGCGCTTGATCTCCTCCTCGTTGAGGCCGCTCGAGGCCTTGATGACGATCTTCTGCTCCTTGCCCGTGGCCTTGTCCTTGGCCGACACGTTGAGGATGCCGTTGGCGTCGATGTCGAAGGACACCTCGACCTGCGGCATGCCGCGCGGCGCCGGCGGGATGTCCGACAGGTCGAACTTGCCGAGCGACTTGTTGTCGGCCGCGCGCTCACGCTCGCCCTGCAGCACGTGGATGGTCACGGCCGTCTGGTTGTCGTCCGCGGTCGAGAAGGTGTTCGATGCCTTGGTCGGAATCGTGGTGTTCTTCTCGATCAGCTTGGTCATGACGCCGCCGAGCGTCTCGATGCCGAGCGACAGCGGCGTCACGTCGAGCAGCAGCACGTCCTTCACTTCGCCGGCGAGCACACCCGCCTGGATCGCCGCTCCGACCGCCACCGCCTCGTCGGGGTTCACGTCCTTGCGCGGCTCCTTGCCGAACAGATCCTTCACGTACTTCTGCACCAGCGGCATGCGCGTCTGGCCGCCGACCAGGATCACCTCGGCGACGTCGCCGGTGGAGACGCCGGCGTCCTTCAACGCCGTGCGGCACGGACCCACGGTCTTCTGCACCAGGTCCTCCACCAGCGACTCGAGCTTGGCGCGCGTCAGCTTGATGTTGAGGTGCTTCGGCCCCGAGGCATCCGCCGTGATGTAGGGCAGGTTGATGTCGGTCTGCTGGGTCGAGGAGAGCTCGATCTTGCCCTTCTCGGCCGCTTCCTTCAGACGCTGCATGGCGAGCGGGTCCTTGCGTACGTCGACGCCGGACTCCTTCTGGAACTGCTCGGCCAGGAAATTGATGATGCGCAGGTCGAAGTCCTCGCCGCCGAGGAAGGTGTCGCCGTTGGTCGAGAGCACCTCGAACTGCCGCTCGCCGTCGACTTCGGCGATCTCGATGATCGAGATGTCGAAGGTGCCGCCGCCCAGGTCATAGACGGCGATCTTGCGATCCCCGCCCTGCTTGTCGAGACCGTAGGCGAGCGCGCCGGCGGTCGGCTCGTTGATGATGCGCTTGACCTCGAGGCCCGCGATGCGGCCGGCGTCCTTGGTGGCCTGGCGCTGGGAGTCGTTGAAATAGGCGGGCACCGTGATGACGGCTTCGGTCACCGGCTCGCCGAGGTAGTCTTCGGCGGTCTTCTTCATCTTCATGAGGATGCGCGCCGAGATCTCCGGCGGGGCCATCTTCTTGCCCTGTACGTCGACCCAGGCGTCGCCGTTGTCGGCCTTGACGATCTTGTACGGCACCATCTTGATGTCGCGCTGCACCACCTCGTCCTCGAACTTGCGTCCGATGAGGCGCTTGATCGCGAACAGGGTGTTCTGCGGATTGGTGACCGCCTGCCGCTTGGCGGGCTGGCCGACCAGCACCTCGTTGTCCTTGGTGAAGGCTACGATCGAGGGGGTGGTCCGGTCGCCTTCGCTGTTCTCGATCACGCGGGGCTTGCCGCCCTCCATGATGGCCACGCACGAGTTGGTGGTGCCGAGGTCGATGCCGATTACCTTTGCCATTGCGTCACTCCGCCGGAAAGACTCTGGAGAAAGAGGGATGGTCTAGGACCACTTCTTAGGGGTGGCCGCCTGCGCTTTCAAGGCTGACCGGCCTTCAGCCGGGGGCGCGGGCGACGATCACCCGGGCCGGGCGCAGCAGCCGCCCGTTGAGCTCGTAGCCCGGCTGTACCACCTGGAGCACCGAATTGGGCTCGGCGGTGGCCGATTCCTGGGCCATCATGGCCTCGTGGCGGGCCGGGTCGAAGGGCTCGCCGCGGGGATCGATGACCCGCACGCCGAGCTTCTCGAGCGCCTTGTTGAGGAGCTTGAGCGTCGCCTCCTGGCCCTCGGCCAGGCTCCTGGCGTCCGCCCGGCCGGCGTTCTCAACCGCGAGCTCGAGGCTGTCGCGCACCGGCAGGAGCTCCTGGGCGAACTTCTCGAGTCCATAGCGGTTCGCCGACTCGACATCGCGGGCGGCGCGCTTGCGGACGTTCTCGAGCTCGGCCACGGCACGCAGGTACTGCTCCCAGTGGCTGCGGGCGCGCTCCTCGGACTCGGCCAGCGCCTGGGTCAGCCGTTCGAGCTCGACCAGCTGCGCGGCGGTCTCCGGCAGTACGGCGGTGGGCTCGGCGGCGGCGGATGCCTCGGGGGCGTCCCGGCGGGACTGGTGCGTGGTCATGCGGGCAGCGTGGGGCTCAGCGCCGCGAATTCAAGGCGGCACCGAGTAGTTTAGCCGTCATGTCGACGATCGGTATCACCCGCTCGTAGGCCATGCGTGTCGGCCCGATGACCCCGAGTACCCCGACTACCCCGTCGCCGTCGGCATAGGGGGCGGTCACCACGCTCACGTCGTCGAGGATCTGGTAGCCGGACTCGTGGCCGATGAAGATCTGCACACCCTCGGCCTTCAGGCTCTGATCGAGCAGGTGCAGGAAGTCGCGCTTCTCGTTGAAGGCTTCGAACAGGCGCCGCAGCTTCTCGACGCTGCTGAGCTCGGCCACCCCCATGAGGTTGGTCTCGCCCTTGATGACGTACTCGAGCCGCCCCTCCCCGCCCGCGTCGAACACCTGCTGCGCCACCGAGATGGCATCCAGCATGATCTGGTTCATGTGCGCGTGCGCCTCGGACAGCTGCCGCAGGATCTCCTGGCGCACCTCGCCGAGCGAGCGCCCGCGAAACTGCTCGTTGAGGTAGTTGGAGGCGCGCTTCAACTCGTCCGCCGAGTAGCGGCGCTCGAGCTGGATGATGCGGTTCTGCACTTCGCGGTCGTTGAACACCAGCACCACCAGCACGCGGTTCTCGGACAGCGCGACGAACTCGATCTGCGTGATCGAGGCGCCGCGCGCCCGCGGCACGGTCACGACCCCGGCGAGCTGCGTCGCGCTCGAGAGGAACTGCGAGACGGTGGCGATCAGGTCCGTCGAGTTCTCGCGGCTGGCCTCCACCTGGCGGCGGATCTCGGCGGTCGCCGCCTCATCGGGCGGCCGCAGCTGCAGCAGCGTGTCGACGAAGAAGCGGTAGCCCTTGTCGGTCGGTACGCGCCCGGCGGAGGTGTGGGGTGAGGCGACGAAGCCGAGCTCCTCGAGGTCGGCCATGACGTTGCGGATGGTGGCCGAGGAGAGCTGCAGTCCCGACTCGCGCGACAGTGCGCGCGATCCGACCGGCTGACCTTCGCGGATGTAGGACTCGATGAGGGTGCGCAGCAGGTGCTGCGCCCGCTCGCCTAAGGCCTCGTCCCGAGCTTCGTGCGCCATAGACCCCTTGGGTGTGGCTGGACCTTACATCACGCGACGCCCGCATGCTACAAAGGCCGCGCCTCGCGGGGCAGGCGCGACGTTAACTTAAGGCTGCCGATGGCTTTTCCCGTTCGAAGCTGCGCGCTGGTCGGCCGGTTCGCCGATGCGCGCGTCGCCGAGACCGTCAACGCCCTGCTGCCGCACCTCAGGAGCCGGGGCGTCGAGGTGCTGTTGACGCAGAGCGCACCCGGGATCGAGGCCGCCGGCGCCCTCCGCGTCCCCGAGAGCGGGCTCGGCGCGCGCGCCGACCTGGTGATCGCGGTGGGGGGGGACGGCACCCTGCTCTACGCCGCGCGCCTCGTGGCCCACCACGGCGTGCCGCTCCTCGGCGTCAACCGCGGCCGCCTCGGCTTCCTCACCGACGTCATGCCCCAGGACATGCTGACCTCGGTCGACGCCGCGCTCGCCGGGGAGCTCGATAAGGACGAGCGGCCGATGCTGGCGGCGCAGCTGCACTCAGCCGCGGGCGGCATCGTGCACGCGCTCGCGCTCAACGACGTGGTCATGCAGAAGCACGACACCGGCCGCACGCTCGACTTCGAGACCCGCATCGACCAGCGCTTCGTCAACACCCACGACGGCGACGGCATCATCGTCGCGAGCGCCACCGGCTCGACCGCCTACGCGCTCTCGTGCGGCGGCCCGATCATCGAGCCGCATCTCGACGCCTGGGTCATCGCACCGATCTGCGCGCACACCCTCTCCGACCGCCCGATCGTGGTGTCCTCACGCTCGGTCATCGAGGTGGTGCTGCTCGAGCGCCCCGACACCCAGGCGAACGTCTCCTGCGACGGGATGCGGCTCGGCGCGCTCGTCCCCGGCGACCGGCTCGAGGTGCGCGCCGCACGCGAGCGGGTGACGCTGCTGCATCCGCCCGGCCACGACTACTACAAGCTGCTGCGCTCCAAGCTCCACTGGGGCCGCGGCAGCTTCGAGCGCTGAGAGGCACCGCGCGATGCTCACGCACCTGCAGATCCGCGATTTCGCCATCGTCGATGCGGTGGAGCTCGAGCTGCGCTCGGGGCTCACGGTGCTCACCGGCGAGACCGGCGCCGGCAAGTCGATCGTCGTCGATGCGCTGCAGCTGCTCGCCGGCGGGCGCGCCGGCGCCGAAGTGGTGCGTCACGGCGCCGAGCGCGCCGAGGTGGCCGGCACCTTCGATCTCGCCCAGGCGCCGCGCGAGCTCAAGCAGTGGCTCGAGGAGCAGTCGGTGAGCGCCGGCGCGGAGCTCGTGATGCGCCGGGTGGTCGGCAACGATGGGCGCTCGCGCGCCTATCTCAACGGCCAGTCGGTGCCGCTGCAGTCGCTGCGCGACGCCGGCAACATCCTCATCGATATCCACGGGCAGCACGAGTTCCAGTCCCTCACCCGAAGCGCCCCGCAGCGCGAGCTCCTCGACGGCTACGGCTCGCTCACCGCGCTCACCAGCCAGGTCGGGATCGCGCACCGCGTGTGGCTCGGGCTCCTCAACCGCACCCTCGAGCTCGAGAGCAAGGCGCGCGACCGCGACGCCCGGCTCGATCTGCTGCGCTACCAGGTGCAGGAGCTCGAGGGCCTGAGGCTGCGCGAAAACGAGCTCGCCAGCCTCACCGAGGAGAGCGCGCGGCTCGCCAACCGTGGCCGGCTCGCCACCGGCGCCCAGGTGGCGCTCGGCGAGCTCTACGACAACGACGCCGCGAGCGCCCACGCCGGGGTGGCGCGCGCGCTCAGCGCGCTGCGGGCGCTGGTGGCACTCGATACCAAGCTCGGCGCGGTGCTGCCGCTCCTGGAGGAGGCCTCGGTGCAGATCCGCGAGGCGGCCCGCGAGCTCGAGCGCTACGGCGAGACCCTCGACGTCGATGCGGCGCGGCAGGACGAGGTCGAACGGCGTCTCGCGGCGGTCGAGGAGCTCTCGCGCAAGCATCGCATCGCGCCGGCGCAGCTCCCCGAGCGCGCCCGGCAGCTGCGTGCCGAGCTTGAAGAGCTCGAGCGCGCCGAGGTGGATCTCGCGCAGCTGCGCCGGGAGCTCGCCGCCGCGCTCGAGGCCTATCGTACCCAGGCGCTCGATCTGTCCGCCAAACGGCAGCAGGCGGCCAAGGCGCTCGCCAGGGACATCACCGCCCGCATGCAGACCCTCGGCATGTCCGGCGGGCGCTTCGAGGCCGACGTCACCCAGGATGGCAACGCCGACCCCACCCAGCACGGCATCGACCGCGTCGAGTTTCGCGTCAGCGCCAACCCCGGCTCGCCGCCGCGCGCCCTCGCCAAGGTGGCCTCGGGCGGGGAGCTCGCACGCCTCTCGCTCGCGGTGCAGGTGTCGTGCGCGGCGCAGGAGATGCGCTGCATGGTGTTCGACGAGGTCGACGCCGGTATCGGCGGAGCGGTCGCCGAGATCGTCGGGCGGGAGCTGCGCCGGCTCGGCGATCGCGGCCAGGTGTTGTGCGTCACCCACCTGCCGCAGGTCGCCTGCCAGTCGCACCACCACCTGCGCGTCACCAAGCTCACCGACGGGCGCACGACCCGCACCACCCTCGCCGAGCTGACCGCGCCCGAGCGCGTCGAGGAGCTGGCACGGATGCTCGGCGGCATCGAGGTCACCGACAAGGCGCGCGAGCACGCGCGCGACATGCTGAACGCCGCGGAGCGCGGCACGAGCGCCACGCGCGCCAGGAAGGACGCCGCCGGGGACACGGCGACGCAGCCACGGCCGCCGGCGGCGCGGCGCCGCTAGGCCCGCTTGCGGTGCGGGCAGTTCGGGCGCTGGCAGTGCCCGTAGAGGATCAGGGAGTGATCGCGGATGGTGTAGCCGAGCTTGTGGGCCACGGCCGTCTGGCGCGACTCGATGCCGGAGTCCATGAACTCTTCGACGCGGCCGCAGTCCAGACACACGATGTGGTCGTGGTGCGTCCCCTGGTTGAGCTCGAACACGGCCATGCCGTCCTCGAAGTGGTGGCGCGTCACGAGCCCGGCGGCTTCGAACTGCGTCAGCACCCGGTACACGGTGGCAAGCCCGATGTCCTCGTTCGACTCGAGCAGCGTGCGGTAGATGTCTTCGGCCGAGAGGTGCCGCGTGGTGCTGCCTTCGAGGATCTCGAGGATCTTCAGGCGCGGCAGCGTCACTTTCAGGCCGGCTTTGCGCAGATCCTTGCCTTCCACGGGACCCCTCGTACGGATCAGGTATGATCGCTACCCCCTGATTATCCTCCAACGGACACGCATGCGCCTACCCTCGATACTCGCTGCCGCCCTGGCTCTCGCCGCGCTGCCGCTCGGCGGCTGCATCTACCGGATGAACATCCAGCAGGGCAACTATCTCGAGGGCAAGACCGTCGCGCAGCTGCAGGTCGGCATGACGCGCAGCCAGGTGCGTTACCTGCTCGGCTCGCCGATGGTGCCGGACGTGTTCGACAAGGATCGCTGGGATTACCTCTACTACTTCAAGGCCGGCCACCTCGAGCGGCCCGAGCAGCGCCACCTGACGGTGCTCTTCAAGGACGACAAGGTGGCGAGCTTCGCCCGGGACAACATTCCCGACAGCGCGCCGCGCGCGCCCGACAACGACATCTCGATCCAGAAGTTCCCGAAGATCTAAGCGCCGGGCCGCCGGCGCTCGCGCTGCACGCGCTCGCGGCGCCGGGCGCGCGGATCGGCGCGCAGCGGCCTGTAGAGCTCGATCCGGTCGCCGTCCTCGCACAGCGCGCTGCGCGCACGCGGCTCGCCGAACACCCCGACCGGGGCCTCGTCCCAGAGTGCCGGGTCGAGCGCGGCGGCATCGCCTCCGGCGGCACGCCGCGCCGCGCTCAGCGCGTCGGCGATGGTGGCCGCGGCGGGCAGCTCGACGCTCCACAGGTACTGCCGCTCGCGGGTGGCATACGCGACCTGGCAGCGCTTGCGGGCGGCCCCGCCGGCGCGGGCAGTCATGCGAGCGCCCGCGCGCGCGCCACGAAGGCATCGACCAGCGAGCCGACGGTCTCGGCGAACTTCGCCTCGAAGAGCAGTCCGGTGAGCGCGTTTCTGAAGGCGAATCGCATGGTGAGGTCGACGCGGCACCCTTGCGCCACCGGGGTCAGCAGCCACTGTCCCTCGAGCGTGCGGAACGGGCCGCTGACGAGCCGCATGTGGACGCTGCGGTCGGGCTCGAGCGTGTTGCGGGTGGTGAACTCGCCCTGCAGCGCACCCTGGCGCACGCCGAGGGTGGCGACGATTTCCTGCGGGGTGCGCGCGGCGACGCTCGCATGGGTGCACCACGGCAGAAACTGCGGGTAGCTCTCGATGTCGTTGATGAGCGCGTACAGCCGCGCCGGCGACTGGTTGACGAGCGCCGAGCGCTTGACCTCACGCATGAGCCCATTGTCCCATTAGGCGCAGCCCATGACCAAAGCGGACACCGCGCCCCGACTGATCGCCGAGAACCGCAAGGCGCGCTTCGACTATTTCATCGAGGAGCGCTACGAGGCGGGGCTGGCGTTGCAGGGCTGGGAGGTCAAGGCGATGCGCGCCGGCCGCGCGCAGCTGAAGGAAGCCTACGTGTACCTGCGTGGCGGCGAGGCCTTCCTGATCGGCGCGCACCTCGCGCCGCTGCCGGCCGCCTCGACCCACGTCACGCCCGATCCCGTGCGCACCCGCAAGCTCCTGCTCCACCGCAGCCAGCTGCAGGGACTCATCGGCGCGGTCGAGCGGCGCGGCTACACGCTGGTGCCGCTCGAGCTGTACTGGAAGGACGGCCGCGCCAAACTTCAGATCGGGCTCGCCAAGGGCAAGAAGCAGCACGACAAGCGCGCCGTGGAGAAGGACCGCGACTGGCAGCGCGACAAGGCGCGGCTGCTGCGCGGCCGCTGAGGCGGCCCGGGGCGGATCAAGCCGGCCGCGGCCGGCCGGGCAGCCCGACGGCGCCGGCGCTCACTCGGGCGCGAGCTTCGGATTCTTCATGTCGTAGACGAGGCTCACCGTGGTGAGGGTGTCGCGCGGCCCGGAGCCGGCCGGCGGGTTGCTGTTGTCGGTGAGCTGGTAGCCGACCGCGAGCGCCAGCCGGTTCGACATCTTCACCTGCAGCGCGATGCTGGCCGTGGTGAGGGTGTTCTGGCTGCCCGACTGGACCGAGGCGGCGGCGAGCAGTTTCGTGTAGGTATTGAAGGCGTGCTCGAAGGTGACCGCGCCCGCGGCGACCGCATCGCTCTGGGCGTCGAGCTCGGTGCGGCTCGTGACGCCGCCGAGCGGGTCCTTCACCAGGACCTCCGGACGCAGCTGCTGGTAGCCGATACCGATCTGCGCCGTGAGCTTGGTGGTGTCGGTCTGGATGAACTGGTAGCCCGCGCCGGAAGTCAGCGCCCGCTGGTAGGCGAAGCCGCTGAAGCGGTCGTCGGCGTAGTTGACTCCCACGTACCAGTAGAGCTTCGGCGTGATGTTGTAGTTGGCCTGCGCGTGCGCATCCCAGGCCTGGGCCGTGGTCTCCCCCTGGGTCGAGCCGTACACGCCCTCGGTGCCGAACAGCACCTTCCAGTCGCCCATGGTGTGCGCGACGTGGAACAGGAAGTTGGCGGAGCTGTTGTCGGTGTTGCCCCCGGTCCTGGTGTAGCCGAGGAGCGCGCGCATGGCCCAGTTCGGATCGCCCGCATACGGGGGATCGTCGGCGCGCGCCGCGCCGGCGGCGGTCAGGAGCAAAGCACACGCGGCGAGCTGCAAGCGCATGGGGGACGGCCTTCCCTGGTCATCTGGGGGCCGCCACCATACAGGAAAGTCCCGCGCACGCAACCGGCCGCGCCATTGGAGTATGCTGCCCGGGCAAACCTGAAGGGGGCGACCGGTTTCGACGTGGGTTACGAACCTTCAGGGGCGTACCGAGGCGCAGTGCCCTCGTTAAAAATGCTGCAACTCATAGTTGCCAACGACGACAACTACGCTCTGGCTGCCTAACCGCAGCTGACCTCCGAACGGCTCGTGCCTGTGCGACCGTCTCGGGGGACGCGTTCACAGGATCGCGCTCCGGCGTTGCGAGCAGGCCGGTGCGTTAAGA
>DATKPR010000048.1:0-2255 GCA_035523985.1 Steroidobacteraceae bacterium
CGAGCGCGACCGCGGCCCGGTGCGCGAGCTCGACGCCCTCGGCAAGCGCTCGCTCGCGGTGTTCGAGGCGATCGTGCAGTGCCGGCACCGCTACGGTGCCGATGCCATCGGGTATTTCATCGTGAGCGGCGCCACGGGCGCCGATGACGTGCTGGCCGCGCTGCTGCTGGCGCGCTGGGCATCGGCCTACGACAAGCGCACCGGCGAGGTGGCGCTCGACATCGCGCCGCAGTTCGAGTCCGAGCAGGCGCTCGCCGCCTGCGGCGCCACCATGCAGGAACTGCTCGCCGATCAGCTCTACCGGCGCCACGTGCTCTCGCGCGGCCGGCGCCAGTGCGTGGTGGTGGGCTACTCGGACAGCAACAAGGAAGCGGGCGCCTGCGCCTCGCGGGTCATCATCCACGAGGCGCAGCGCGAGCTCGCACGCGTGCTCGGCGCGGCCGGCGAGCAGACGGTCGTATTCCACGCGCGCGGCAGCAGCATCGCCCGCGGCGGCGGCCGCATCGAGGCGCTGGTGCGCGCGGCGCCGAGCGGCGCGGTGGACGGCGTGCTGCGCATCCGCGAGCAGGGTGCGACGGTGCGCCAGGGTTACGGGCTGCGTCCGATCGCCATGCGCACGCTCGAGCGCGCCTTCAACGCGCTCGCACTCATCAGCGCCGCACAGCGGCGCGGGACGCTCAAGGCCGACGAACCCGCCCATCTCGAATGCGCCGCGCTCATCGCGGCCGAGAGCCGCGCGGCCTGGCGGCGCCTGGTCTACCAGGACGCCGACTTCTACGATTATTTCCGCGCCATCACGCCCATCGATGTGATCGAGCGCATGCAGATCGGCTCACGCTCGATCCACCGTGCCGAGGGTGCCGGGATCGACACGCTGCTGCCGGTGCCGTGGGTATTCGCCTGGTCGCAGACCCGCTACATGCTGCCCGAATGGTACGGCGCCGGCGCGGGCCTGGCCGCCGCGCTCGGGCGCTTCGGGCTGCCGCGCCTGCGGGAGATCTACGCGCAGTGGTTCTTCATGCGCAACCTGCTCGACGACATCGAGACCATGCTGGCGCGGGTCGACCTCGACATCGCGCAGCATTACGATGAGCTCGCTCCCGAGCCGCTGCGGCGTTTCGCCGCCAGCATCCGCGCCGAGTACCGCACCGCCTGTGAGCACATCCTCGCCGTCAAGGACAGCCGGGCGCTGCTCGACACCGACCCGACCATGCAACGCTCGATCCAGCTGCGCAACCCCTACGTCGACCCGATGAACCTGATGCAGGTGGACCTGCTCAAGCGCTGGCGCGCCGGCGGCCGCGAGGACCGCGACCTGTTCGAGGCGCTGCTCACGAGCATCGGCGGCGTCGCCCAGGGCCTGCAGAGCACCGGCTGACATGAGCGCCGCCGCCACCCGCAAGATCGCCATCCGCGCCGCGACCCCGGCGGACGTACCGCTGGTGCTCGCGTTCATCCGCGAGCTCGCCGTCTACGAGCACCTCGAGCACGAGGTGGTCGCCACCGAGGCGGACGTGCACGCCGCGCTCTTCGGCCCGCGGCCCTACGCCGAGGTCGCCCTCGCCTGCCTCGACGGCGCCGCGGTCGGCTTCGCGCTCTACTTCCACAACTTCTCCACCTTCATCGGCAAGCCCGGCATCTACCTCGAGGACCTGTTCGTGCGCCCCGAAGCGCGCGGCCTCGGTGCCGGCAAGCTCCTCTTCGCCCATCTCGCCCGCACCGCGCTCGAGCGCGGCTGTGCCCGCCTCGACTGGGCGGTGCTCGACTGGAACACGCCCTCGATCGGTTTCTATCGCAGCCTCGGAGCGATCGACCAGAGCGAGTGGACCACCTACCGCCTGGACGGTGCGGCGCTCGCGGCGCTCGCGCATCTGGCGGGCCATCGTTCCGAGGCCGGATAGGAGTACGTGGGGATGCCGAGACTCCTGGTGCGCAGCTTCGCGATCTCCCTCGATGGCTACGGGGCCGGCCCCAATCAGGACCTCGCCAATCCGCTCGGCGTCGGCGGCACGCGCATCATGGAGTGGTTCTTCAGCACCCGCTGCTTCGCGCGCATGCACGGTCAGGCCGGCGGTGAAAGCGGCGTCGACGATGCGGTCGCCGCGCGGGGCTTCGAGGGGATCGGCGCCTGGATCATCGGGCGCAACATGTTCGGCCCGGTACGCGGCCCGTGGCCGGACGAGAGCTGGCGCGGCTGGTGGGGCGATGAGCCGCCCTACCACACGCCGGTGTTCGTCCTGACGCATCACGCCCGG
>DATKPR010000049.1:0-18597 GCA_035523985.1 Steroidobacteraceae bacterium
CTCGCGATCAGGAGCCGCACGATGCGGTTCGCCTGGTGGATCGGCCACAGCGGCGTGATGGAGATGATGGCCGTGCAGTTGGGGTTGGCGACGATCCCGCGGTGTGCCTTCAGCGCCTGCGGGTTGATCTCCGGGACGACCAGCGGCACCTCGGGATCCATGCGGAAGGCGGAGGAGTTGTCGATGACCGTGGCGCCGGCGCGCACCGCGATGGGCGCGAACTGCTTCGAGACGGCGCTGCCGGCCGAGAAGAGCGCCACGTCCACGCCGTCGAAACTCGCCTCGGCGAGCTCCTGCACCGTGAGCGGCGCGCCGCGAAACGTCAGCTCCTTACCCGCCGAACGCGCTGAGGCGAGCAGGCGCAGCTCCGCCAGCGGGAAATTGCGCCGCTCGAGGCAGCCGATCATCTCCACGCCCACCGCGCCCGTGGCACCGACGATCGCCACGACCGGCGGCTTGCCGCGACCCGCTCCCGCTCCACCCATCCTCGATACTCCCGTTCAACGCCCGACCTGCAGCACCGTTCCTACCTGAGCGCCGACAGCCTGTAAAGCGCGGGCGGCCCGGGAGAGCCGCTGCACGCCTCGAGGGGGCGCGCAACTAAGCCGGCGGCGGCAGGCGGATCTCGTAGCAGCGGTGGATGCGCGGATTGCGCGCGAAGTCCTCGGGGAGCGTCGCGGCCGAGACGTCGCGGATCGCGTAGCGCGCGGCAAGGTCCTCGGCGAGCTTGAACCGCTGGGCGTTGGTCGAGAACACCAGCAGCCCCCCGGGTGAGAGCAGCCGTGCGCAGGCGTCGATGAGCGCCGGGTGATCGCGCGCCACGTCGAGTACGCCTTCCATGCGCTTGGAGTTGGAGAAGGTCGGCGGATCGAGAAAGACGAGATCGAAGCGCCGGGTGTCCCGGCCGGCGGCGGCGAGCCATTCGCGGGCGTCGGTCTGCAGGAGCTCATGGGACGCCCCGGCGAAGCCGTTGAGCGCGAGATTCTCTCGCGCCCACTCGAGATAGGTGCGCGACAGGTCGACCGAAACGCTGTCGCGGGCGCCGCCGGCCGCGGCGTACACCGTGGCGGTGCCGGTGTACGCGAACAGATTGAGGAAGCTCGCGCCGCGCGCCGCCGCGCGCAGCCGCGCCCGGGTCATGCGGTGATCGAGGAACAGCCCGGTATCGAGGTAGTCGTCGAAGTTGACGCGGAACTTCAGGCCCGCCTCGGCGACGACGTGAAAGGTCTCGCGCGCGTCCAGCTTGCCGTACTGCTCGCCGCGCGGCGTGCGGCGCCGGGTGCGCACGCGGATGCGCTCGGGCGGCACGCCGGTCGCCTCCGGCAGGCTCGCGAGCACCTCGCCGCGGCGGCGCTGCACCGCCTCGCGCTCGATTTCGGCGGGGGCGGCGTACTCCTGCACGTACAGCCAGTCCTCCGCGGGCTCGAGCGTGCGGTACTGATCGATCGCGAAGGCGTACTCGGGCATGTCGGCGTCATAGATCCGGTAGCACGAGACCTCCTCGCGCCGCGCCCAGCCGCGCAGGCGCTTGAGGTTCTTCGCGAGGCGGTTGCTGAACATGCGCGCGCCGGCGCTGTCCCGGAGGTGCGCAATTCCCTTGCCGAGCGTGCCCAGGGCACGCTCGCTCGCCGCGCCCACCTCGATGCGCAGCAGGCGGCACTCGATCGAGCCGTTCCAGAGCGTATGGGTGCGGTGGGCGCGCAGCCCGAGCTCGAGTCCGAGCGCGGGCGAGCCGGTGAGGATCGCCGCCTGCCAGCCCGCGAAGCGCTCGCGCAGCACGGCGCCGAGCTCGCGGTGCACGGTGCGCGCGCCCTCAAGGTCCTCGAGCCTCACGCCATAAGGCGGGTTGGCGCACACGAGCCCGGGACGCTCCGCGGCGCGGCCGGGGAGCGGCGCGGCATCGGCGAGTGCGCCCACGCCGAGCTGCACGAGCCCGTCGACGCCGGCGCGCGCCGCGTTGGCGCGCGCGGCGCGGATGGCGGCGGCGTCGCGATCGCGGCCGCGGATCGTGGCGGTGACGGCATCGTCCGCGCGGATGCGCCCGAGCGCCTCCGCCAGCAGCCGCTCCCACAGCGGCCCATCGTGGCCGCGCCAGCCGAGGAAGCCGAAGTACTCGCGCGTCAGTCCCGGCGCGCGCCCGGCGGCGATCAGCGCCGCCTCGATGGGCAGCGTCCCCGAGCCGCACAGCGGATCGAGGAACTCGGCGCCCTGCGCGGCGAGCGCTTCCCACCCGGCACGCAGCAGCACCCCCGCAGCCACGTTCTCCTTGAGCGGCGCCTCACCGGCGGCGCCCCGGTAGCCGCGGCGGTGCAGGCTCTCGCCCGCCAGATCGAGCGCGAGCGTGATCTGCGTGCCGTGGGCATGCGCGTGCACGCGCACGGCGGGGCGCGCGGTGTCGATGTCGGGACGGGCGCCGGTCGCCGCGCGCAGCGCATCCACGATGCCGTCCTTGAGCTTCAGCGCCCCGAAGTGCGTGTGGGTGATCGCCGGATGGCGGCCGCTGAAGTCGCAGGCGAGCGTCGCCCCGGGAGCGAGGTGCGCCGTCCAGTCGAGACGCGCGACGCCTGCGTAGAACTCCCCGGCGTCGCGTGCCTCGAATACCGCGAGCTCGAGGTACACGCGGTTGGCGATGCGCGACCAGAGGCAGGCGCGGTAGGCGCTCTCCAGGGCCCCGCTGAAGGCGACCCCCGTCGAGCGCTCGCGGACCTCGTGCGCGCCGCAGGCGGCGAGCTCGCGCGCCAGGAGGTCGGCGAGACCCCGCGGGGAGCTCGCGAGGAATCGCAGCGGCGCCGCGCTCACGGCGGCGGCCGCGTGCCGCTCAGGTGAGATCGAGCCACGTGGTCTTCAGCTCGGTGTACTTCTCCAGCGCGTGCAGCGACTTGTCGCGGCCGATGCCCGACTGCTTGAAGCCGCCGAACGGCACGGTGATGTCGTCGGCGTCGTAGCAGTTGATGAACACGGTGCCGGCGCGCAGCGCCCGCGCCACGCGGTGCGCGGTGGTCACATCGCGCGTCCACACGGCGGCGGCGAGCCCGTAGATCACGTCGTTGGCGATCTCGATCGCCTCGTCCACCGTCTTGAAGGTGATCGCCGAGAGCACGGGCCCGAAGATCTCCTCGCGGGCGATCGGCATCGCCGGCTTCACCCCTTCGAATACCGTCGGCTCGATGAAATAGCCGCCGCTGTCCTCGCGCACCCGGCGGCCGCCGAAGCGCACCTGGGCGCCGGCATTGCGCCCGGCGTCGATGTAGCCGAGTACGCGCTTCATCTGCGTCTCGTCCACGATCGCGCCCATCTGGGTGGCGGCATCGAGCGGGTCGCCGGGCTGCATGCCGCGCGCCATGGCCTGCACTTTCTCGAGCACCGCGTCCTTGATGCCCTCCTGCAGCAGGAGGCGCGACCCGGCCGAGCACACCTCGCCCTGGTTGTCGAAGATGGCGTGCGCCGCCGCGGTCGCCGCCTTGTCGAGGTCGGGATAGTCGGCGAGCACGATGTTGGGCGACTTGCCGCCGCACTCGAGCGAAACGCGCTTCAGGTTCGACTGACCAGCGTACTGCATGATCTGCTTGCCGGTCGCGGTGGAGCCCGTGAAGGCGATGCAATCGACGTCCATGTGCAGCGCGAGCGCCTTGCCGGCGGTCTGGCCGAGTCCCGGCACCACGTTGAACACGCCCGCCGGCACGCCGGCCTCGACCGCGAGCTGCGCCACGCGCAGCGCCGTGAGGGGCGACTTCTCCGAGGGCTTGAGCACCAGCGAGTTGCCGGAGGCGAGGATCGGGGCGAACTTCCACGCCGCCATGAGCAGCGGGTAGTTCCACGGCACGATGGCGCCGATCACGCCGAGCGGCTCGCGGGTGACGAGCGCGAGCGCGCCGGGGCCGGTGGGCGCGACCTCGTCGTAGACCTTGTCGAGGGCCTCGGCGTACCAGCGCACACAGGCGGCCGCGCCCGGCACGTCGCCCTTCAGGCTGTTGGTGATCGGCTTGCCCATGTCGAGCGTCTCGAGCAGCGCGAGCTCCTCGGCGTGTTTGGCGATGAGGTCGGCGAACTGCAGCAGGATGCGCTTGCGCTTGGCGGGCCGCAGATTCACCCACGCGCCCTTGCGGAACGCCGTACGCGCGGCGAGCACGGCGCGGTTGATGTCCTCCTGGTCGCCGGCCGCGACCCGCGCCAGGAGCTTGCCGGTCGCGGGGTTGACGGTGTCGAAGGTGGCGCCGGAGGCGGCATCGAGGTAGCGGCCGTCGATGAAGGCCTGCGTGCGGAACTCGAGCGCGCGGGCGCGCTCGTGCCAGGAAACCGGGTTGGGCTGTGCGTTCATGGGAGGGTGGGTCCTTCAGAAAGTCGGCGGAGTGCAGGCGCTGATGATCTCACACGGCTCGCGTCCGACATTGCGGAAGCGATGCGGCAGCTGGCTCGCGAAATAATAGGCCTCGCCGGGACCGAGCACGCGCGTGGCGCCCCCGACGGTGAGCTCGATGCGCCCGCGGATCACGACGCCGGCCTCCTCGCCGCGATGCGCCAGCATGTCCTCGCCGGTGGCCGCTCCCGCCGCGTAGCGCTCGTGCAGCAGCGTCAGCTGCCGGCCGGGGCGCTGCGCCGCCACCAGCCGCAGCGAGACTTCCGCGTTACCGAGCTCGACCAGCTCCTCGGTGCCGAAGAAGGCCTGGGGCGTGGCGGTCAGATCGAGCGTGAAGAATTCGGCGAGCGCCATCGGGATGCCGTCGAGCACCTTCTTCAGCGAGCTCACCGAGGGGCTCACGCGGTTCTGCTCGATGAGCGAGATCAGGCCGTTGGTGACCCCGGCGCGGCGGGCGAGCTCGCGTTGCGAGAGGGCGAAACTCAGGCGGACGCTGCGCAGCCGTGCACCGACATCGATGCTCATGGTGTCTAGAATCCTAGACGAAGGGCCGCAAAATATGGCTCCGGTGGCTTGCTTTGTCCACTTTCTTTATCATTCCCGCCCTCCCCCAGCCGCTTTGGAGCACGCCATGGCGACCCCGGCGCAAGCCCTCACCCGCAGCGATCTGGAAGCCTTGTGGATGCCGTTCACGGCCAACCGCCAGTTCAAGGCGGCGCCCCGCATCCTCGCGCGCGCGCGCGGCATGCAGTACTGGACCGCCGACGGGCGCGAGATCCTCGACGCGGTGGCGGGACTGTGGTGCGTCAATGCCGGCCATGGGCGCAGCGAGATCACCGCCGGCGTCGCCGCGCAGCTCGAGAGCATGGACTACGCGCCGCCGTTCCAGATGGGGCATCCGGGCGCTTTCCGCCTCGCCAACGAGCTCGTGAAGATCGCGCCGGCCGGACTCGATCATGCCTTCTTCACCAACTCCGGATCGGAGTCGGTCGACACGGCGCTCAAGATCGCCCTCGCCTGGCACCGCGTGCGCGGCGAGGGCACGCGCACGCGTTTCATCGGCCGCGAGCGCGGCTACCACGGCGTCGGTTTCGGCGGCATCTCGGTCGGGGGCATCGCGCCCAACCGCAAGACCTGGTCGGCCGCGCTGCTGCCCGGCGTCGATCACCTGTCCCACACCCACAACCTCGCGCGCAACGCCTTCACGCGCGGCCTGCCCGAGCACGGCGCCGAGCTCGCCGAGGAGCTCGAGCGCATCGTCGCGCTCCACGATGCCTCCAACATCGCCGCGGTCATCATCGAGCCGATCGCCGGCTCCACCGGCGTGCTGCTGCCGCCCAAGGGCTACCTCAAGCGCGTGCGCGAGATCTGCGACCGCCACGGCATCCTGCTCATCTTCGACGAGGTGATCACCGGCTTCGGACGCACCGGCTCGCCGTTCGCGGCGCAGGAATTCGGCGTGACCCCGGACCTGCTCACGCTCGCCAAGGGACTCACCAACGGCTGCGTGCCGATGGGCGCGGTGCTCCTCGGCAAGCGCATCTACGAGGCGTTCATGCAGGGGCCGGACGGCATCGAGCTGTTCCACGGCTACACCTACTCGGCGCATCCGGTGGCGTGCGCCGCCGGGCTCGCGACGCTCGGCATCTACGAGCGCGAGGGCCTGCTGACGCGCGCGCGCACGCTCGCGCAGGACTGGGAGGACGCGGCCCAGGGACTCAAGGGCCTGCCGCACGTGATCGACGTGCGCACCTACGGGCTCATCTGCGGGATCGAGCTCGCGGCGCAGGCCGGCAAGCCCGGCGCGCGCGGCTACGAAACCTTTGTGAAGTGTTTCGAGCGGGGCGTGCTGGTGCGGCAAACGGGCGACATCATCGCGCTGTCGCCGCCGCTCATCGTCGAGCGCGCGCAGATCGCGCGCATCTTCGGCACGCTCGGGGAAGTGCTGCGCGCGCAGTAACCCGCCCGGGGGGCGGGCCGGGCGGCGCGCGGCCGGCCCGGACCGGGATCAGGCGTGCGGCTTGCCGCGGAAATGCCGGACGCGCGAGAGCACCGTCCAGGCAATGAGCGCGATCACCAGCGCACTGCCGATCAGCATCTCCATCTCGCTCAGGCCAAAGCCGCTGCTACGCGACGCGACGACCGTTATCGTTTGCACCACACACCTCCGGAAGCGACACGAAACCGATTCAAGCGCTTCAGTCAGAGTCCCACCGCGCCGGGCGCGCGTGAACCCGCCCGTCGCGTTTCTGCGACGGGCTTCAACGACCGCGGTCGTTATGTCAGGTGTGGGAGGCCTCGAAGATCGCGTAGATCTTGGCGCAGTCCTCCAGCACCTCCCAGGTGCCGGAGAACCCGGCCGGTACGACGAAGGCGTCCCCGGCGGCGAAGCTGTGCCGCTCGCCTGAATCGCTCGCGATCACGACCCGGCCCGCGGTCATGACGCACAGCTCGTTCTCCGTGTACCGCACGCGCCACTTGCCGCGCGTCGCCGACCAGCGGCCGGCGAAGAACTGCTGGCTGCCGTCGGTGTAGTAGTTCTGCACGCGCAGCTGCGGCGTCCCGGCGATGAGGCGGTCGGCCGGCGGCGCGCTGACGTCGGGGTCGGGGTTGCCGTCGAGACGGACGATGGAAGTGCTCATGAGGGCGCCGCTCAGGTACTGATGCCAGGAAATTCTAGCGCGAAGGGGCGCCGCGGACCTGAGCGTCCGCGGCACCACCTGGCGCAGTCCCGCCGCGCCCGTCACGGCGTGCCCCCCGGCATCGCGTCGCCGGCGCGCACGACCCTGGCACTGGCGGGCGTGGCGCGCGCAGGACGCTCGAGGCGCACGGTGACCCGGCGGTCGAGGGCGTAGGCGTCGAGGTCGCCCGCGGCGCTGCCGGACTCGGAGGCCCCATGCGCCTCGACGATGAGCTGCCCGGGCGCGATGCCGCCGCACTCGAGCGCCGCCGCCACCGCCTCGGCACGCTGCCGGGACAGTGCGTCGTTGTGGGCCGGCGAGCCGCGCGGATCGGCAAAGCCCGCGACGCGCAGCTTCGCATCCGGCACCGCGGCGGCGAGCGCCCCGAGCTTCAGCAGCGGCGCCATGTCCTCGACCTTGATCGCGGTGTCGTCGGTGCGGAAGCTCACGTCCATGCCGACGGCATCGACCGCGGCCAGGGTGTGCTCGAGCTGCGCGCCCTGGGTCTGCGACTCGGCGAGCGAGCCGTTGAGCTCGGTGAGGCTGCCGGTAAGGCGCGTGCGCTCGGCCTCGCTCTGGCGCAGCTGCGCGGCGAGCGCCGCCCGGGTCTCTTTCTCCCGATGATAGCGGTCGCCGAGCAGGCCGCCGGCGGCCGCGCCGACCACGGCGCCGATCGGTCCGCCGGCGGCCGCGCCGAGCGCGAGTCCGGTGACGATGCCGAGGTCCTCGGACTTTGCGTTGCCGTCGCCGGCGGTCGTGGAATCGGCCCAGGCCGGTGCGGTCGCGGCCAACGCGGCGACTGCCAGTGCGACGAGGGGGCTCTTCAGGTTGGGGGTCTTCATCTGTCTCTCCTCGGGTGGGGTGGTTCGGTCTGCAGAGACAGTTCACCGCGGATGCCGGCCGCACCGATGATGCAAAGCGGTCGCGCCGGGGATGCTTTGTGGCAGAAGATGGCACCTGCCTATACTGCGCACCCGCACCGTTGCCGAAGGCCACCCGTCATGCGCCGTGTCAGTCAGGCCGTCCTCGCGGCCGCGTCCGCCCTCGCCGCCGCCGCAGCACTTGCCGCGCCGGCTGCACCCGCCGCACCCGCCCCGCCCGCCGATACCGGGAGCGAGGGCGTACTGCGCGCCACGCTCGGCAACGGACTGC
Organism: Steroidobacteraceae bacterium; assembly: GCA_035523985.1. Taxonomy (GTDB): domain Bacteria; phylum Pseudomonadota; class Gammaproteobacteria; order Steroidobacterales; family Steroidobacteraceae; genus 13-2-20CM-66-19. The sequence continues at coordinate 8,191 of DATKPR010000049.1, forward strand.
GCGTCGTCGTCGTGCGCAACACACTGGCGCCCGTGGTCAGCATGTCCGTCAACTACCTGGTGGGGTCGGATGAGGCGCCGGACGGCTTCCCGGGGACCGCCCATGCCGAGGAGCACATGATGTTCCGCGGCTCCCCCGGGCTCACCGCGGAGCAGCTCGCCGATATCGGCAGCGTGCTCGGCGGCGACTTCAACGCCGACACGCGCGAGGGCCTGACCCAATACCTCTTCACGGTCCCGGCCGAGGACCTCGACGTCGCACTGCACATCGAGTCGCTGCGCATGCGCGCGGCGCTCAACAGCGCGAGCGAATGGGGCCAGGAGCGCGGCGCCATCGAGCAGGAGGTGGCACAGGACCTGTCGGAGCCCGGCTACGTGCTCTACTCGCGCGTGCGCGAGCGGCTCTTCGCCGGAACCCCGTACGCGCACGATGCGCTCGGCACCCGGCCTTCGTTCGACAAGACCACGGCGGCCATGCTGCAGGCCTTTCATCGCACCTGGTACGCGCCCAACAACGCGATCCTGGTGATCGCCGGCGACGTCGAGCCGCGGGCCGCGCTCGCCGAGGTGAAGAGCCTGTTCGGCGACATCCCGGCGAAGCCGCTGCCGGCGCGGCCCGCGGTGCGGCTGCGCCCGGTGGTACCGCATGCCTTCAGCGTCGACACCGACCGGCCGAACGGCACCCTGATGATCGCGCTGCGCACCCCGGGCCCGCGCAGTGCGGATTTCGCCGCGCTCGAGGTGCTCGCCGACGTGCTGAGCAGCCGCCGTTACGATCTCTACGGCCTCGTGCCGCAGGGCAAGGCGCTCGGTGCCGAGTTCGCGCTCGACCCGCTGCCCGAGGCGGGCGTCGCCTACGCGGCCGCCTCGTTCACCGCCGGGAGCGATGCGCACGCCCTCGAGGGCGAGGTGCGCGCGATCCTGGCGCGCGTGGCGCGCGAGGGAGTGCCGGCCGAGCTGGTCGAGGCCGCCAAGCTGCAGGAACGCAGCGATGCGCAGATGCTGCGCAACTCCATCGGCGAGCTCGCCTCGGTCTGGTCCGATGCGCTCGCGCTCTACGGGCTCGAGTCTCCGGACGAGGATCTGCAGCGCATCGAGCGCGTCACGGTCGCCGACGTCGACCGCGTCGCGCGCCAGTATCTCGACCTCGGGCACGCGGTCACCGGCGTGATGCGGCCCAAGGGCTCGGGCCGCCCGGTGCCCGAGGGCGGCGGCTTCGGCGGCCACGAGACCATCTCGCTCGGCGAGGCGCACCAGACGGCGCTGCCGCCCTGGGCCGCCAAGGCGCTCGGGCGGCTCACGGTCCCGGAATCGACCCTGCATCCGGTGGTGAGCGTGCTGCCGAACGGGCTCACCCTCATCGTGCAGCCCGAGGACGTGAGCGACACGGTGAGTGTCTACGGCCACATCCGCAATCGCCCCGGAACCGAGGAGCCCGCGGGTGAGGAAGGCGTCAGCCAGGTGCTCGAGCGGCTGCTGCCCTACGGCAGCGAGCACCTCGACCGGCTCGCCTTTCAGCAGGCGCTCGATGCCATCGGCGCGCGCGAGCAGCCCGGCACCGATTTTTCCGTGCAGTCGCTCGGTGAGCATTTCGGGCGCGCGCTCGAGCTGCTCGCGGACAACGAGCTGCATCCGGCCCTGCCGCCGGCCGCGCTCGAGGTGGTGCGCGCGCAGATCGCCCAGGGCGTGGCGGCGCGCAACGTGAGCCCCGGCTTCCTCAGCCAGCAGGCGCTGCGCGCCGCGCTCTATCCCGCCGGCGATCCGGTGCTGCGCATCGCGACGCCCGAGACGGTGCGCGCGCTCACCGCGGCGAGCGTGCGCGCCTACTACCAGAAAGTATTCCGGCCCGATCTCACGACGCTGGTGATCATCGGCAAGGTCACGCCTCAGGCCGCCGCGGCCGCGGTCGAGCGCTGCTTCGGCGGCTGGAGTGCCGCAGGTCCCGCGCCCGCGACCGATCTGCCCGCCGCGCCGCCGAACCGGCCGCAGGTGATCGCGGTACCGAACGAAAGCCGCGTGCAGGACCGCGTGACGCTCGCGCAGACGCTCGCCCTGACGCGCGCCGACCCGGATTTCTACCCGCTCGAGCTCGGCAACGCGGTGCTCGGCGGCAGCTTCTACTCGACGCGCCTCAGCATCGACCTGCGCCGCAATGCGGGCCTGGTCTACAGCGTCGAGTCCTCGCTCCAGGCCGGCCGCACGCGCGGCGTCTACTTCATCGAGTACGCGAGCGACCCGCAGAACGTCGGCAAGGCCGCCGACCTGGTGGTGCACGAGCTCCTCGCCATGCAGCAGACCCCCGTCGGCAGCGACGAGCTGACGCGCGTCAAGGCCTACCTGGTGCGGCAGATTCCGCTCGCCGAGTCCGGCGTCGCCGAGATCGCCCGCGGCATGCTCGGCCGCAGCGAGCTCGATCTGCCGCTCGATGAGCCGCGCATCGCCGCGCAGCACTACATCGAGCTCGACGGCGCGGCGGTGCAGGCCGCGTTCCGCAAATGGCTGCGCCCGGCCGACCTGGTGCGCATCAGCGAGGGGCCGGCGCCGCAGTAGCGCGCCGCCACCGGGAAGCGCAGCGTGCGCGCATCCGCCGCCATCCTCGGCGCCCTGGCCCTCGCGTGCGTCTGCCCGGGCGCGGCGCACGCCGCGGCGCTGCGGCCCGATGACTGTCTCGCGGCGCGCCGCAGCGATGCCAGCCGCGAAGCCGCGTGTTATGCGCTGGTGCAGGACGGACGCAAGCGCACTCTGCGGGTCTACGTGCCGCCGGGACACCCCGGGCCGCTGCCGGTCGTGCTGGTGCTGCACGGCGGCGGCGGTAACGGCGGCGGCATGGAGTGGCTGACGCGTCACGGCTTCAACCGCATCGCCGACCGCGACGGTGCGCTCATCGTCTACCCCGACGGCATCGACAAGGGCTGGAGCGACGGACGCAGCGCCAACCGCTCGGCGGCGGATGCGGCCGTCGACGATCTCGCCTTCCTGCGCGCGCTCCCCGCCGCGCTCGCCGCGCTCCACCCGGTCGATCGCGCGCGGCTCTACGTCACCGGCATCTCCAACGGCGGCATGATGTCGTACCGGCTGGCGTGCGATGCGGCCGATGAGTTCGCGGCGGCGGCAGCCGTCGCCGCCAATCTGTCGGTGGAGCTCGCGCCGCGCTGTCAGCCGGCACGGGCGCTGCCGCTGCTCATCATGGACGGCACCGACGATCCCATCATGCCGTGGAAGGGCGGCACCATCCGCGTGCTGTGGATGGCGCGCGGCACGGTGCTGTCGGTCGAGGACACCGCCGCCCGCTGGCTCGCCCTCGATCGGTGCGCGGCGTTCGTGCCGTTGCCGGTGGTGACGGCCGATCCGCCCGACGGCACGAGCGCGGCACCGCGCGTGGCGCAGTGCGCCGCCGGTGCCGAGGTGCGCCTCTACGAGATCCGCGGCGGCGGCCACAGCTGGCCGCGCGGCGAGCCTTACCTGGGAACGGTGCTCATCGGACACGTCAGCCAGGCGCTCGATGCCAACGAGACGATCTGGTCCTTCTTCTCCCAACACGCGCGCCACTGACCGGCATCGGGCGGACTCAGCCCTCTCCCCATCGGGGGATGGCCTGTGAACCGTCTGGACGGTAGGGTCTCCCGCCTTGCCGCATGCATGGGGATGAACGCGTACAGCGTCCGGCCGCGCGCTTCACTGTATATGTATTTCCGCCAACCGATTCCGCTGCGCCCGGCGCGAGAGCGGCTGCTCGATGCGGCCGAGCGAGTGGTTGCCGAGGCGGGCGCCACGCACCTGACGCTCGATGCCGTGGCAAAGTCTGCGGGCGTCAGCAAGGGCGGTCTCTTGTATCACTTCCCCTCCAAGGAAGCCCTCCTCGAGGGCATGTTGTCGCGGCATTTCCACGACGTGGACGCCGAGGTCGCCAGGCGGATCGCGAGCCGCGGCAAGAAGGCCTCGCGCGCCGACCGGCTGCGCGAGCGGGTGAGCGTGCTGCTCGAGTCCCGCCCGGAGCGCCCGGCGGTCGGCGCCGCCATGGTGGCCGCCTCGGCCGACAACCCCGAGCACATGTCCGTGTGCCGCGCCGAGTACCGCAAGCTCCTCGACGAATTCGCCAGGCTCCCGGGTGGCTTCGAGCGCACCGCGCTGGTGCTGCTGGCCGTGCAGGGCCTGCTGCTCGCGGAGCTGCTGCATCTGTCGCCCTACACGCCCGAGGAGCGCTCGCGGCTCGTCAGGGCATTACAGCGCGCCGCCGACCAGTGCGGGAGCACCCAATGACAAAGAGCGCATCGAGACTCGCCGTGGCCGCCGCCACCGCCGTGGCCGCATCCGCCTGCGCGGTCGGGCCGGACTTCAAGACCCCGGCCGCGCCCGCCACCACCCACTACACGCGCGCACCCGAGCCCACCGCCACCGTGGCCGCTCCCGGCGCGAGCGGCGTCGCCCAGACCTTCAGCAGCGAGCGCGACATCCCCGCGGACTGGTGGACGCTCTATCACTCGAGCGCCCTCGACGAGCTGGTGCGCCAGGCCCTCAGCGACAGCCCGACGGTGCAGGCCGCGCAGGCGACCCTGCTGACGGCGGTCGAGACCTGGAAGGCGAACCGCGGCGCGCTGCTGCTGCCGGCGGTGGACGCGACCGGAACGGCGATCAGGCAGAAGGAGCCCGGCGCCGTCCTCGGTCAGCCGGGCAGCTCATTCCTCTTCAATCTGTTCGACGCCTCGGTCGGGGTGACCTACAGGCTCGACCTCTTCGGTGCCTCGCGCCGCCAGGTGGAGGGCTTTCGCGCCCAGGCGGACTACCAGCGCTGGGAGTTCGAGGCGGCCCGCCTCACGCTCAGCGCCAACGTGGTCACCACCGCCGTCAACATCGCCTCGCTGCACGCGCAGATCGGCGCGCTCACCGACATCGTGGCGAGCGAGCGCGAGCAGCTGAAGGTGGTGCAGCGGCAGTTCGACGCCGGCGCCGCCTCGCGCTCCGACCTGCTGGCGCAGCAGACCCAGGTCGCGCAGAACGAAGCGCAGCTGCCGGCGCTCGAGAAGCAGCTGGCGCAGGCGCAGCATCGCCTCGCCGTGCTCGTCGGCCGCACGCCCGATGACACCTCGGTACCCGACTTCACGCTCGAGCAGCTGACGCTGCCGGCGCAGCTGCCGCTCAGCGTGCCGTCGAAGCTGGTGCGCCAGCGCCCCGACGTGCAGGCGGCCGAGGCGCTGCTGCACCAGGCCACGGCGCTCCTCGGCGTCGCGACCGCCGACATGTACCCGCAGCTGAACCTCACCGGCTCGATCGGCTCGGAGACCGTGCAGGCGAGCGACCTGTTCAAGACCGGCTCGGCGGCGTGGAACGTCGGCGGCTCCCTCACCGCCCCGTTGTTCCACGGCGGCGAGCTGCTGAGCCTCAAGCGCGCCGCGCGCGCCGATCTCGACCGCGCCACCGCCGAGTACCGCGAGGCGGTGCTCGCGGCTCTGCAGGACGTGGCCGACACGCTGCGCGCGCTCGAGGCGGACGCGCGCACGCTGCAGGCCGATCAGATCACCGAGACCGACGCGCAGGGCACCCTCGACATGACCAGGCTGCAGTACAAGGTGGGCGGCGTGAGCTATCTCGCGCTGCTCAACGCCGAGCGCGTGTACCTGCAGGCCCGGCAGAGCCGGGTGCAGGCCGAGGCGGCACGCTACGCGGACACCGCGGCGCTCTTCCAGGCGCTCGGCGGCGGTTGGTGGAACGAGCAGAACAACGCGAAGGAGACTCGTCAGTGAGCGATCTCATGGAAACCCCGAAGCCCCCCCTGAAGCGCCGCGTGATCGTCGCGGTGATCGCGGTGGTCGTGCTGGTGGTGGTGATTGCCGGCATCAAGACCTGGCAGATCATGGGCTACATCGCGGCCGCGAAGAAGAACGCCGCGCCCGCCCAGACCGTCACCACCACCGTGGCGAGCTCCTCGGACTGGCAGCCGCAGCTCAGCGCCGTCGGCAGCGTGCGCGCGGTGCGCGGCGTCGATGTCACGACCGAGGTGACGGGGCTGGTGCGCAGCGTCGAGTTCCGCTCGGGGGATGAGGCCAGGCGCGGCCAGGTGCTGGTGCGCCTGAACGCCGACGCCGACATCGCCACGCAGCACGCGCTGGAAGCGGCCGCCGATCTCGCCGCTACCGTCTACGAGCGCGACAAGCTGCAGTTCGAGGCGCAGGCCATCAGCCAGGCGCAGCTCGACGCCGACGCGGCGGATCTGAAGAACAAGCGCGCCCAGGCCGCCGCGCAGGCCGCGCTGGTGGAGAAGAAGATCATCCGCGCGCCCTTCGACGGGCACCTCGGCATCACCACCGTGAACCCCGGGCAATATCTCAACACCGGCGACAAGGTGGTGACGCTGCAGCAGCTCGACCCGGTGTACGTGGACTTCCGCCTGCCGCAGGAGGACCTCGCGCAGGTGCACCCCGGGCTCGAGGTACGCCTCACTCTCGATGCATTCCCGGGCGAGAGCTTCGGCGGCAAGATCACCGCCTCCGACCCGCTGGTCGACTCCGCGAGCCGCAACTTCCAGGCCGAGGCGACGGTACCGAACACCGCCCACAGACTCCTGCCCGGCATGTTCGTGCGCCTCGCTGTGCTCGCCGGCGCCAGGCAGCGCTACCTGACGCTGCCGCAGACCGCGATCACCTTCAATCCCTACGGCTCGACGGTGTTCCTCGTCCTGAAGGACGCCAAGGGCAAGCTCACCGCGCAGCAGACCTTCGTCACCACCGGTCCCACCCGCGGCGATCAGGTCGCCGTGCTCAAGGGCATCAAGGAAGGCGACGTGGTGGTCACCAGCGGGCAGCTGAAGCTCAAGAACGGCACGCCGCTCGAGATCAGCACGCTGGCGCAACCCGCGGACGACGAGCACCCGAGTCCCCAGGAGCATTGAAGGGCGCGCCATGAAATTCACGGATCTGTTCATCGAGCGCCCGGTCCTCTCGATCGTGGTGAGCCTGCTGGTGCTGGTACTGGGCGCGCGCGCCGTGTTTCAGCTGCCGGTGAGCCAGTACCCTGAGACCGAGAACGCCGTGGTCACCATCAGCACCACCTACTACGGTGCCGATGCGCAGACCATCGCGGGCTTCATCACACAGCCGCTCGAGTCCGCCATCGCGCAGGCCCAGGGCATCGACTATCTGTCCTCTAACAGCACCGCCGGTGTGTCGGTCATCACCGCGACGCTGCGCCTCAACTACGACTCCAACCGCGCCATGACCGAGATCAACACTCAGGTCAACTCGGTGCGCAACCAGCTGCCGCCCCAGGCGCAGCAGCCCGTCATCACCGTGCAGATCGGGCAGCAGATCGACGCCATGTACCTGGGCTACTTCAGCGACACCATCCCGCCCAATAACACCACCGACTACCTGCTGCGCGTGGTGAAGCCGAAGCTCGACTCGATCGACGGCGTGCAGACCGCGGAGATCCTCGGCGGGCGCACCTTCGCGCTGCGTGCCTGGCTCGACCCGCGCCGCATGGCGGCGCGCGGCGTCTCCGCGGACGACGTCTACGCGGCGCTCGGCGCCAACAATTACCTCGCCGGCGTGGGCCAGACCAAGGGCCAGATGGTGAGCGTCGACCTCAAGACCAACACGGACGTGGAGTCGCTGGAGGGCTTCCGGCAGCTGGTCATCAAGCGCCAGAACGGTGCGCTGGTGCGCCTCGAGGACGTGGCCAACGTGGTGCTGGGCGCGGAGAACTACGACTTCAACGTCGCCTTCAGCGGCCAGCGCTCGGTGTTCATCGGCATCAAGGTGGCGCCGCGCGCCAACGTGCTGGACGTCGCCGAGCGGGTGCGTAGCGCGCTGCCCGACATCGCCGCGCAGCTGCCCACCGGCGTGACGCAGAAGCTCGCTTACGACTCGACCATCTTCATCACCAGCTCCATCAGGGAGGTCGTCAAGACGCTCATCCAGGCTCTGGTGATCGTCACGGTGGTGATCTTCCTGTTCCTCGGCAGCCCACGCGCGGTGGTGATCCCGGTGGTGGCGATGCCGCTGTCGCTGATCGGCACCTTCTTCATCATGCAGGCGCTCGGCTACTCCATCAACCTGCTGACGCTGCTCGCGCTGGTGCTGGCGATCGGTCTGGTCGTCGACGATGCCATCATCGTGGTGGAGAACGTCGACCGCCACCTCAAGGAAGGCAAGCCGCCGCTCGCGTCGGCGCTGCAGGCGGCGCGCGAGCTCGGCGGACCAATCATCGCCATGACCATCGTGCTGGTCGCGGCCTACGTACCGATTGGACTGCAGGGCGGCCTCACCGGCGCGCTGTTCACCCAGTTCGCTTTCACCCTCGCGGGCGCGGTGACCATCTCCGGCGTGATCGCGCTCACCCTCTCGCCGATGATGTGCTCGAAGGTGTTCAGTCTCGACCAGGAGGAAGGCCGCTTCACCCATTTCCTCGACCGCACCTTCAACCGGCTGCGCGACGGCTACTCGGCTCTGCTGTCGAGCTGGCTGACGACCTGGCAGGCGATCGTGGTGTTCGGCGCACTGATACTGCCGTGCGTGGCGCTGCTGTTCATGACGTCGCGGTCGGAGCTCGCGCCGCAGGAGGACCAGGGCATCGTGCTCGAGGCGACCTTCGGCGCCCCGGACGCCACGCTCACCCAGATGCAGGCCTACTCGGACGCCGAGTTCGCGATCTCGAAAAAGCTGCCCGAGTACCAGCAGATGTTCCAGCTGACCGGGGCGCCGACCGTGAACCAGGGCTTCGGCGGCGTGCTGTTCAAACCGTGGGACCAGCGGCACCGCAGTGCTGCGGAGCTGCAGATGCTGCTGCAGAACGAATGGAACAAGATCCCCGGGGCGCGCGTCGCGGCCTTCCAGTTCCCGGCGCTGCCCGGCTCGCAGGGCTTCCCCATCCAGTTCGTCATCACCACCACCGAGCCGATCGAGAACCTCAACGAGGTCGCGACCGCGGTGCTCGACAAGGCGCGCGCCAGCGGCAAGTTCTACTACATCGACTCGGACCTGAAGCTCGACAAGCCGCAGCAGACCGTGCAGGTCGACCGCGACATGGTGAGCGACCTCGGGCTCACGCAGCAGAGCGTCGGCGGCGCGCTCGCCGCGGCGCTCGGCGGCGGCTACGTCAACTACTTCTCGATCGCCGGCCGCTCCTACAAGGTGATTCCGCAGGTGCTGCAGGTCGACCGCCTCAACCCCGACCAGGTGCTCGACTACTATCTGCACGCGGGTGACGGCTCGCTGATCCCGGCGCGCACGATCGCCAAGCTCAAGACCTCGATCGTCCCGGAGACCATCGGGCACTTCCAGCAGCTCAACGCCACCACCATCGGCGGCGTCTCGGGCGTGGCCGAGGCCGATGCGCTCAAGTTCCTGCGCGATACGCTCAAGAGCGTCGCCGGCAACGGCTACAGCGCCGACTATTCGGGCGAGTCGCGCCAGTTCATGCTCGGCTCGGGCAGCTTCGTGTTCACGCTGCTGTTCGCGCTGGTGATCGTCTACCTGGCCCTCGCCGCGCAGTTCGAGAGCTTCCGCGATCCGGCGGTGATCCTGGTGTCGGTGCCGATGGCCCTGTTCGGCGCGCTGATCTTCATCAATCTCGGCACGCTCGGCATCTCGCTCAACATCTACACCCAGGTGGGACTCGTGACGCTGCTCGGCCTGGTGAGCAAGCACGGCATCCTGATCGTGCAGTTCGCCAACGAGCTGCAGCGCGCCGGGCACGGCAAGCTCGCCGCGATCGAGCAGGCCGCCGCGGTCCGCCTGCGCCCGATCCTCATGACCACCGCCGCCATGTGCTTCGGCGTGATCCCGCTCGTGATCGCCGCCGGCGCCGGCGCTGCCGGGCGGCGCAACATGGGGCTGGTGCTGTTCACGGGCCTGGCGATCGGCACCCTCTTCACGCTGTTCGTGGTGCCGGCGATGTACGTGTTCATCGGCGCGGATCACGGCCACGAGGCCCGTGCCCGCGGCCACCAGCACGACGAGGCGGCCCCGCCGGCCGCTGCGACCTGAAGGAGGCAACCCATGCTCGACGTCTACTACTGGGGTACCCCGAACGGACTGAAGATCAAGCTGTTCCTCGAGGAGGCGCAGCTGCCCTACCGGATCATCCCGGTCGATATCGGCAAGGGCGAGCAGTTCAAGCCGGAATTCCTGCGCATCTCGCCCAACAACCGCATCCCCGCCGTGGTCGACAACGAGCCCGCCGACGGCGGGCCGCCGCTGTCGCTGTTCGAGTCCGGGGCCATTCTTTTATATCTGGCGGAAAAGACCGGGCGCTTCATCCCCGCGGACCTGCGCGGCCGGGCGCAGACGCTGCAGTGGCTGTTCTGGCAGGTCGGGGGCCTGGGTCCCATGGCCGGACAGAACGGCCACTTCAACCAGTACGCGCCCGAGAAGGTGCCTTACGCGATCGAGCGCTATACCAAGGAGACCAACCG
>DATKPR010000050.1:0-4071 GCA_035523985.1 Steroidobacteraceae bacterium
GCCCTGTGCTGCCTCGGCCTGCTGCCCGCGCCCGCGGCGCGCGCCGCCGACAGCCGCGCCGCCGCCTTCGACACCCGCCCGGTGGCGGCGGCGCTGGCGCGGCTCCTGCCCGAGCGCGCGGCGCAGCTCGAGCTGCGTACCCTCGATGCCCCCGACGGCCACGAGCGCCTGCGGATCTCGGGAACCGCGGGACACGTGCGCATCGAGGGCAGCACGCCGGGCGCGCTCTTCTTCGGCGCGAACTGGTACCTGAAGTACGTCGCCGGCCTGCACTTCTCCGAGAGCGGCGATCAGACGGGCGCGCCCGGGGCGCTGCCCGCACCGGCCGCGCCCATCGAGATGGAGACTCCCTACCGCTGGCGCTACGCGCTCAACGAGAACGTCGACGGCTACACCGCGCCTTACTGGGACTTCGCGCACTGGCAGCGGGAGATCGACTTCCTCGCGCTCTCGGGCATCAACGCGCTGCTGCTCGAGCGCGGGACGGATCTCGTGCTCTACCGCACCTTCCGTGACTTCGGCTACACGGACGCCGAGATCCGCGCCTGGATCGCCGCGCCCGCGCACCAGAACTGGCAGCTGATGGGAAACCTGTGCTGCTTCGACGGGCCGATCAGCCGCGCGCTGCTCGCGAAGCGCGCCGCTTCCGCGCGCCGCATCGTCGCGCGGCTGCGCGCGCTCGGCATCACCCCGGTGCTGCCCGGCTTCTACGGCATCGTGCCGCAGGATTTCGGCCGCCGCTTCCCCGGCGCCCACGTCATCGCGCAGGGCGAGTGGGCGGGCTTCACGCGGCCCGACTGGCTCGATCCGCGCGATCCGCTCTTCGCGCGCCTCGCGGCCGCGTTCTACCGCCATCAGCGCGAGCTCTTCGGCGATACCGCCATCTACGACATGGAGGTCTTCCAGGAGGGCGGCGATCCGGGCGACGTGCCGGTGGCGCCCGCGGCGCACGCCGTCGAGGCGGCGCTGCGCGCGGCGCACCCGGGGGCGCTATGGATGATGCTCGCCTGGCAGGGCAATCCGCGCCAGGAGCTGCTCGCGGGCGTCGACCGCGCGAAGCTCCTCATCATCGACATCGATCACGACCGTGTGCCGCGCGACGACCGCGAGCACGACTTCCGCGGCGCGCCGTTTCTCTTCGGCGGCATCTGGGAGTTCGGCGGCCGCACGACGCTCGGCGCCAACGTCGACAACATCACGGCGCGGCTCGAGCGCCTCGGGCATACCAATGCCAACATGGCGGGGACGGCCCTCTTCACCGAGGGGATGGGCACCAATCCGTTCGCACTCGATCTCTTCACGGAGATGGCCTGGCGCAGCGCCGCGCCCGACGTGCACGAGTGGGCACGGCAGTACGCGCAGCGCCGCTACGGCACCGACGATCCCCACGCCACCGCCGCCTGGCAGGTGCTCACCGATACCGCCTACGACATCCGCATCGACGCGGTGGTCTTCAACAGCGAGCGCGATGCGGCGCAGGAGTCGCTCTTCGACGCACAGCCCTCGCTCAGCGCCAACCGCGCCTCGAACTGGTCGCCCGAGGGCATGCGCTACGACGGCGCGGCCTTCGCGCGCGCGCTCGCGGAGCTCGTGCGCGCCGCACCGCGCACGGCGGGCGGTGCGCACGACCTGGTGGACGTCGCCCGCCAGGCGCTCGCCAACGAGAGCCGCGTGCTGCTGCCGCGGATTCAGGCGGCCTATGCCGCCAGCGACCGCATGCGCTTCGGCGCGCTGACGGCGCGATGGCTTGAGCTCATGGAGCTCGAGGACGAGCTGCTCGCGACCGATCGCGCGTTCCTCCTCGGCACGTGGCTCGCGCAGGTGCGGCCGTGGGCCGCGAGCGCCGCGGAACGCGCGCGGCTCGAGTACGACGCGCGCTCGCTCCTCACCACCTGGGGCGATCGCAAGGCGAGCGAGGAGGCGAAGCTGCACGACTACGGCAACCGCGACTGGGCCGGACTCACGCGCGACTATTACCGCGCGCGCTGGGCGGCCTATTTCCGGGCGCTCGATGAGGCGCTGCGCACCGGGCAGCCCGCCGCTCCGATCGACTGGTTCGCGATGGGCGAGGCGTGGAATCGCGGCACCACGCGCTACCCGGATCGCCCGAGTGGAGACCCTTATGCAGTCGCCGCGCGCGTGGCGCACGCGCTCGGCATCGGCGACGTGCAGGCCGCCTCGGAGCGCCCCTAGCCCACGGCGACACTCAGGCGCAACCCGGCCGCATCATTTCAATCCCGTTACTTTTCCAGCTTCAGCGCCTGCCCGCTCCGATGCTAGGATCGCCGGCCATGAAAACCCAGCGATCCCTCACGAATCTGGCGTACCTCCTCGCGATATGCGCCATCCCCTTCGCGGCCCAGGCTTCGGGCTCGGTCGCCGAGCGCGTCGCCGCGCAGAACGCGCTCTTCGATGAGTATTACGAGAGCGAGCTCAAGACCCACCCCGAGATGGCGACGGCCTACGGGGACTACCGCTACAACGACCAGCTGAACGACTACTCGCTCGCCGGCGCCGACGCCGAGAACCAGCGCGATGTGGCCTGGCTCGCGCGCCTCAAGGCGATCCCCGTCAAGGGCTTCGCGGAGCAGGACCGCCTGTCGCACGAGGTGCTCGCGCGCACGCTCGAGCAGCGCATCGCGAACTACGGCTTCAAGGAGTACGAGATGCCGGTCAACCAGATGGGTGGCCCGCAGACCCGTCTCGCCGACCTGCCGCTGTCCGCGCCGCTCGACTCGGTGAAGCATTACGAGGACTACATCGCGCGGCTGCAGCAGATTCCGCGGGTCTTCGCGCAGACCGAGGCGGTGCTGCGGGCCGGCAAGCAGGATCAGCTGATGCCGGTGCGCTACCTGCTCGAGAAGGTGCCGGCGCAGTGTCTCGGCGTGATCGCGGCGGATCCGTTCCTGCTGCCCGCGAAGAAGTTCCCCGACGCCATTCCCCCCGAGGAGCGCCCCCGGCTGCGGGAGGCGATCACCGCGGCGGTGGTGAAGGACGTACTGCCCGCCTACCTCGAGTTCGCCGGCTTCATCACCAACGAGTACGCCCCCTACGGGCGCACCACGCTCGCCGTGAGCTCGCTCCCCGGCGGCGAGCAGCGCTACCTCAACGACATCCGCGACCGCACCACCCTCAGCAACCTCACGCCCGATCAGATCCACGAGATCGGGCTGCGCGAAGTGACGCGCATCCAGGCCGAGATGCTGGCGATCGCCCAGCGCGAGGGCTTCCAGGATCTCACCGCCTTCCGCGAGTCCCTGAAGAACAATCCCCGCTACCGCCCCACATCCGCGCAGGCGATCGTCGAGGACTTCCGCAAGTACCTCGCGCAGATCCAGCCGAAGCTCCCGGAGCTCTTCAACTTCATTCCGGGGCTGCCGCTCACCGTCGAGCCCATGCCGGACTTCGAGCCGGGGAACGCCACGCATTACCAGCCGGGCACCCCCGACGGCAAACGCCCCGGCCGGGTCGTCGTGGCGGTCTCGAACTTCGAGCAGCGCACGATGATCAACGACGAGGCGACCGCCTACCACGAGGGCCTGCCGGGTCATCACATGCAGATCTCGGTGGCGCAGACCCTGACGACGCTCCCCAACTTCCGCCGCCACGGCGGCAACTCCGGCTACATCGAGGGCTGGGCCCTGTACGCCGAGCAGCTCGGCAAGGAAATCGGCTTCTACCAGGATCCGGTGAGCGACTACGGGCGGCTCTCGAGCGAGCTCTTCCGTGCCGTACGGCTGGTCGTCGACACGGGCATTCACTCCAAGGGGTGGAGCCGCGACCAGGTGGTCGACTTCATGCGCAAGAGCGGTGCGGTCGATGAGCCGACCATCCAGTCGGAGACGGACCGCTACATCGCCTGGCCGGCCCAGGCGCTCGCGTACAAGCTCGGGCAGCTGAAGATCCTCGAGCTGCGCGAGCGGGCGCGCAAGGAGCTCGGCAGCCGCTTCGACATCAGGAGCTTCGACGACGAGATCCTGAACGGCGGCGTGCTGCCGCTCGACCTCCTGGAAGCGCGCATGGACGACTGGACGCACGCGCAGAAGCACGCCAAGGCCGCGGCGAACTGAC
>DATKPR010000051.1:0-51132 GCA_035523985.1 Steroidobacteraceae bacterium
GACAGGACACCGTCAGCCTTGCATTCTGATGCACGTTCATTCGGGGCTCCCTTGACGCTTTAGGCCTGGTAACCAAAAGCATCACCGGATGCCCCCGAATGGACAACCCTTCAACCAGGAATAACGTCCTGAGACTTCACACCTAGCCGCCAGAGCGAAGTGACCTCAGCCGCGCGCGCGCTATGCAGGGGGTCCGTCTGGTCGGCGGCTCGCGGGTGTCGGGGCGGCACGTCGCTTCGGCCTACGACGCACAGTCCTGCCGCCTCGAAGGCATCGAGCAGCTGCGCCCGGGTGCGCAGACCGAGGTGCTCGGCCAGGTCGGAAAGGATCAACCACCCCTCGCCTCCTGGCCGCAGGTGCTGCGGCAGCCCCCGCAGGAATCCCCGCAGCATGCGGCTGTCGGGATCGTAGACGCCGCTTTCCATGGGCGAGCTCGGCCGCGCGGGAATCCACGGCGGATTGCAGACGACGAGCGCCGCGCGACCCTCCGGAAAGAGATCCGCGCACACGACGTCGATGCGGTCCGCGAGCCCGAGCCGCCCGACGTTCTCCCGCGCACACGCCAGCGCGCGTGGATCGAGGTCGGTCGCGATCACGCGTTCGATACCCCGCCGTGCCAGTACCGCGGCGAGCACGCCGCTGCCCGTGCCGATGTCGAAAGCAAGGCTGGCCGCGGCGCACGCGGCCGGCAAAGGCGTCGAGGCGACCAGATCCACGTACTCACGGCGGATCGGCGCGAAGACGCCGAAGTGCGGATGAATCCGGCCTCCCGCCTCGGGGAGCTCGATGCCCCGCACGCGCCACTCGTGGGCGCCGATCACACCGAGCAACGCCCGCAGCGACGCGACCGATGCGGTCGTCGCCGGGCCGTAGGCCTCCGCGCAGGCCTGGCGGATATCGGGGGCTCGCTGCAGCGGAATGGTGTAGTCATCGTTGAGCGGGATCAGCAGGGCGTTGAGCGTGCGCGCCCGCTGCGACCTGGCCTGACGGTAGCGATGGAATGCCGCGGCCGGCCCGTCCGTCGAAGCGGCCGCCACGGCTCGCGCTCTGCGCTGCGCACGATCCGCGCGATTCCCCAGCGCGCTCAACATCCGGCGCGCCTGCTGAAAGTCGCCGCGCCACAGCAGCGCGGTCCCCTGGCAGGCGAGACCGTAGGCCTCGTCCGCGGTCATACGTTCGTCGGCGACCACGACGCGCGCGGCAGGCGGCGCATCGCTGTGGGAGCGCCACAGTGCCGCGCACGCCGCGCCGTTCTCGAGCCAATGTATCGACGGGACCGGGTCAGGCGCGGGTACCATGGGTGACCTACTGCCGCGCCCGCAGCTCCTCGAGGGACTCCCAGCGGGCGAACTTCTCGAGCAGCAGCGCCTCGAGCTCCCCCAGCCGTGCACGGTCGGCGCGCAGCCGCTCGCGATCCTGCCGGTGATAGTCCGGCGCGCTCATGCGCATGGTCAGTTCGGTCTGCTCGCGCTCGAGCGTCTCGATCTCGTCGGGGAGCGCCGCGAGCTCGCGCTGCTCCTTGTAGCCGAGCCGTGCGCGGGCCGTGGCCGCGGCCGCCGCGGTCCCCGGCGCGTCCCGCGACGCCGTGGTGCCGCGGGCCTCGTTCCGGCCCGCGGGCGGCGGGCGCTGGCGCAGGTAGTCGCTGTAGCCGCCCGCGTACTCGCGCCAGCGCCCCGCGCCCTCCGCCGCCAGCGTCTGCGTCACGACGTTGTCGAGAAAGCGCCGGTCGTGGCTCACCAGCAGCAGCGTGCCCGCGTAGTCCTGCAGCCGCTGCTCGAGCAGCTCGAGCGACTCGATGTCCAGATCGTTGGTGGGCTCATCGAGCACGATGAGGTTCGCGGGCCGGGAAAACAGCCGCGCCAGCAGCAGCCGGTTGCGCTCACCGCCCGACAGCATCCGCACCGGCGACTGGGCCCGTTGCGCGGGGAACAGAAACTCCCCGAGATAAGTCACAATATGCCGCCGCTCCTCGCCGAGCTGTACCCAGTCGGACCCCGGACTGATGGCCTCGGCGAGCGTGGCGTCGGGATCGAGCTGCTCGCGCAACTGATCGAAGTAGGCGACGCGCAGCCGCGTGCCGAGCCGCACGCTGCCGGCATCCGGGGCGAGCTCCCCGAGAATGAGCCGGATCAGGGTCGACTTGCCCGCGCCGTTGGGGCCGATGAGCCCGATGCGATCGCCGCGCATGATGCGCGCCGACAGTCCCTCGATGAGCGGCCGCGGACCGAAGCGTTTGCTCACGGCATCGAGCTCCGCGACCAGGTCGCCGGAGCGCTCGCCGGCCTCGAGGCGCAAGCGCATGTTACCGAGCCGGTCGCGCCGTGCGGCGCGCTCGAGCCGCAGCCGCTCGAGCCGGCGCACCCGTCCCTCGTTGCGCGTGCGCCGCGCCTCCACCCCCTTGCGGATCCAGACCTCCTCCTGCTGCCAGAACTTCTCGAAGCGGCGCCGGGCGCTGTCCTCAGCGGCGAGCTCGCGGTCCTTGCGCTCCTCGTAGGCGCTGAAGCTGCCCGGATAGGAGCGCAATACGCCGCGATCGAGCTCGACGATGCGGCTGGTGATCCGGTCGAGAAAGCTGCGGTCGTGGGTGATGACGATCGCGGCGGGCACCTTGAGCAGCAGCGTCTCGAGCCGCTCGATGGCCTCGATGTCGAGATGGTTGGTGGGCTCATCGAGCAGCAGCAGATCCGGCTGCAGCGCCAGCGCCAGCGCCAGCGCCGCGCGCTTGCGCTCACCGCCCGAGCAGCTCAGCGGCGAGACGGACCCCTCGAGGCCGAAGCGATGCAGATACTCCGTGAGCCGCGACTCCAGCCGCCACAGCTCGGGCTCGTCCGCCGAGGCGGCCGCCGGCAGCCGCGCGCGCAGCCGCAGGCTCTCCTGCAGGCTCTGCGCCGCCGGCAGCTCCGGCTCCTGCTCGACGAGCGTGAGGCGCAGTCCCTCGCGCCGCTGCAGCTCGCCGTCATCGAGCGGCAACAGCCCGGCGAGCACCGCGAGCAGCGTCGACTTGCCCGTGCCGTTGCGGCCGATCAGCCCGAGCCGCTCGCCCGCGAGCACCGCGAACTGCGCCCCATCGAGCAGCGGCCGCTCGCCGAAGGCGAGCTGCGCCTCGCGAAGTGTGATCAGCGACATGGGTGCATTGTGCGGATTGGACGGCGGCCGGCAAAGTCTGTAGAGTGCGCGGCGCTCAATACCCGGAGTGCGCGGTCAGCACCCGGTTTGGCTCGCAGTCTGTCCCACCCGACGTACTTCGATTTACCGTTAAACCACTGATCTCGCGTCTGACCGCCGCAGCCCCACGGGCGCTGCGGGCGAGCCAACAGATTGCGAGGATTCCTCATGTCATTTACCGATCTCGGGCTCGCGCCCGCGTTGCTGCGCGCGCTCGCCGACAAGGGCTACGACGCCCCGACCCCCATCCAGCAGCGGGCCATTCCCGCCGTGCTCGCCGGCCGCGACGTGCTCGCCGGCGCCCAGACCGGCACCGGCAAGACGGCTGCTTTCGTGCTGCCGATGCTGCAGCGGCTGGCCGCCGGCACCGGCCGCACGCCGCGCGCGCTGGTCCTCACCCCCACCCGCGAGCTCGCCGCGCAGGTCGCCGAGAGCGCCCGCGCCTACGGCAAGTACGTCGCGGTGCGCACCACCGTGGTGTTCGGCGGCGTCAGCATCCGCCCGCAGATCCAGGCGCTGCAGTCGGGGTGCGACCTCCTGGTCGCGACTCCCGGAAGGCTGCTGGACCTCGCCGAGCAGCGCGTACTCGACCTGCGCCAGGTCGAGTGTTTCGTGCTCGATGAGGCGGACCGGATGCTCGACATGGGCTTTATCCATGCCATCCGCCGCGTGCTGAAGCTGCTGCCGGCGAAACGCCAGAATCTCATGTTCTCGGCCACCTACTCGGCCCCGATCCGCGAGCTGGCCGCCCGCTTCCTGCACGCGCCCGAGCACATCGAGGTGGCCGCGCGCAACGCGACCGCCGAGCGCATCGAGCAACAGGTGTATCGCGTACCGAAGGAGCACAAGCGCCACCTGCTCGCCCACCTGATCCGCAGCGGCCGCTGGGCCCAGGTGCTGGTATTCACGCGCACCAAGCACGGCGCCAATCGCCTCACGCAGCAGCTCGAGTCGGCCGGCATCAGCGCCGCCGCGATCCACGGCAACAAGAGCCAGGGCGCGCGCGTGCGGGCCCTCGCCGACTTCAAGGAGCGGCGCATCACCGCGCTGGTCGCGACCGAGGTCGCTGCCCGCGGGCTCGACATCAAGGAGCTGCCGCACGTCGTCAACTACGAGCTGCCGAACGTGCCCGAGGACTACGTCCACCGCATTGGCCGCACCGCGCGGGCCGGAGGCGCGGGTTGCGCCGTGTCGCTGGTCGCGCCCGATGAGCTGCCGTTGCTGCGCGACATCGAGAAGGTCCTGGCACGCAGCCTCGCCACCAGCGCCCTGCCGAAGTTCGCCGTCACGGGCGCGCCGGCGGCGCGCGCCGCGGCCGCCTGAGGGGGCGCGCCCATGAGTGCGGGCAAATACACTCTTTACGGGCGCCGCGGCGCCGGCTCACTGGCGCCGCAGATCCTGCTCGAGGAGATCGGGGCACCTTACGATACGATCTGGATCGGCAGGACACCGGCCGACCTCGAGATCCTGCGCCGCGTGAACCCCGCCGGAAAGATCCCCCTGCTCGTGCTGCCCGATGGCACGACGGTGGCGGAGTCGGCCGCGATCCTCATCCACCTCACCAATGCCCACCCCGAGGCCGGCCTGGCCCCGCCGCCCGCCAGCAGCGCACACGCCCGCTTCCTGCAGTGGATGGTGTATCTCTCCGCCAACCTGTACGAAGCGGTGCTGCGCTACTACTACGCGGAGCGCTATTCGGCCGCGGGCGCCGCCGCCGCGCCGGCGATCAAGGCGCAGGCGCTCAGCGACTATGCCGGGCACCTCGAGCGCATCCACCGCGAGCTCTCGCCCTACGTGTTGGGTGAGAAGCTCTCGGCTGTGGATCCCTATCTGCACATGCTCGCCGCCTGGTACCCGGAAGCGGAACAGCCGCTCGCCCGGCGGCTGCCCAAGCTCGCGCAGCACGCCGCGCTGCTGCGCGCGCGCCCCGCGACGGCCAGGGCCGAGCGCGATCACGCCGAGGACTAGCCCCGCCCCGGGGCGCTCCCGCCCCTCACAGGTCTCCGACCGCGTAGCTCAGCCGCAGCAGCGCGAGAGACTCATCGAGCTCGGCGTTGTCCCGGTTGACGAGCGCGGTGCTCTGCAACGCGATCGCATCCAGCACCTGCGTGCCGGTCGCAAGCCCTACGGCATAGAGCTCGCGGGAGCTGCGCAGATTCTCCTCGGCCTGCGCCACCGCCTCTCCCGAGGACTCGCGCCGTGCCTGCGCCTCGTGCACATCGAGCCAGGCCTGCCGCACCTCGAGCTCCACGCGCGAGCGCAGGTCCTCGAGCCGGCGCTCGGCCGCGCGGCTGGCACTCTGCAGGGCTGCTGCACGGTGGTGCGCCTGCCCGCCGTCGAACAGATTCCAGGTGAACCCGACGCCCACCGTGGAGAAATCCTCGCGATCCAGGATCTGGTTGTCGAAGTGGGCGTAGCCGCCGACGAGCGCGAGCTGCGGCAGCGCCTTGCCGGCCTCCACGTGGGCCTGCGAGGCCAGGGTGCCGGCACGGGCGCTCTGCGCCTTGAGCTCGCTGCGTGCGCCGAGCGCACGCTGCACCAGGGCCGCGAGCGCGGTCACGGGCAGAAAGGCGTCGGCGGCGATGCGCGGCTCGAGCTCGGGCTCGCGTCCGAGCGGCTCGCCGACGCGGCGGTTGTAGAGCGCCTGGGCGATCTCGACCGAGTTGGCGGCGTGCACCCGGTCCTGCTCGGCGTTGGCGCGGGCGACCTGCGCTGCGAGCAGATCGGTCCTGGCCACCAGGTCGCGCGCCACCATCTGCGCCACGTCATCGACATGCGCGCTGAGGCTCGCCACCCGCGCCTGCGCCGCAGCGAGGGTCCGGCGCGCCCGCAGAACGCCCACGTAGGCTTCAGCCACTTCGAGCTTCAGGGCCGCCACCGCCGACTGCTCGTCCGCGGACGCGCCGATCAGCGCCTGATGCGCCGCGTCGATGCCCGCCGAGATCTGCCCACCGGTGTACAGCGGCAGTTTCAGCTCCACGCCACCGGCCACGAACTGATCGTCCTTGAAGATCGGACCCGAACGGAACAGCAAGCCCGGAGTCGCCACATCGAGAGCCGGCGAGGCGTTCAGACGCGTGTAGGCGGCGGTGGCATCCAGCGAGGGCCAGCGCGCCCCGCGCGCGGCCTGCTCGCTGGCACGGGCCCCGTCCACGTCCGAGCTCGCCGCGGCGAGCTGCGGGTCGCGGGTCAGCGCCAGCCGCCAGGCGTCCGCGAGACTCTCCGCGTCGGCCGCCTGCCGGCTCGACGCGAGAGTCGCCAGCACCATCCAGGCGAGCGCGGCGTGCCGCATGCCCGGGCGCATCAGCCGGCCTTCTTCAGCGACAGGATGCCGAGCGCCTTCAGCACATAGCGCTCGTACACCGGAGTCACCGAGCCGGTACGAACCTTGCGCAGGAAATACTTCTCGAAGGCGATCTTCGCGAGGTGCACCCATTTGCCCGAACGCGCCCAGGTGACGTTGCGCGGCGGGATCTCCGGCAAGGCGACGAAGGCGACGCCCGTATCGCCGAAATCGGCGAGGCAGATGGCATTCCAGCTGGCCTCGGCGGCCGGCGCCTCCCCGGCGAGCTCGGCGGCAACGTTGGCGCAGATTGCGCTCACCATCGATTCGATCATGTAGCCGGTCTTCGGCGCGCCGGTGGGCACCGGGGTCGCCTCGACCGGTGGAATGGCCACGCACACGCCGGCCGCGTAGATGTTGGGATAGCGCGGCGAGCGCTGCCGCTGGTCGATCAGCACGAAGCCGCGCGGATTACACAGTCCCGGGACTGCGGCCACGGCCTCCACGCCCCTGAAAGCCGGCAGCACCATGGCGTAGCTGAAGGGCAGCTGATGCTGCTTCTTCGGCTTGCCGTCCTCGTCGTGCTCGAGGACCGACATCGCACCGGCCGTGACTGCCTCGATCTTCGCGTTCGTGATCCACTTGATGTGCCGATGACGCAGCTGCGACTCCATGAGCCCCTTGCTGTCGCCGACGCCCCCGAGTCCCATGTGGCCGATGTACGGCTCGCTGCTGACGAAGGTGATCGGCACCCGGTCGCGCATCCGGCGCCGACGCAGGTCCGCGTCCACGATCATGGCGAACTCGTAGGCCGGACCGAAGCAACTGGCGCCGGCGGCGGCCCCGACGATCACCGGGCCGGGATTCTCGAGGAACTGCCGGTACTTCGCCCATGCCTGCTCGGCGTGCTCCTGCGTGCACACCGACTCGGTGAATCCCGCCGGCCCGAGCCCCGGCACCTCCTCGAAAGCGAGTCGGGGCCCGGTGGCGATCACCAGGTAGTCGTAGCCTACGGTAGCGCCGTCGCCGAGCCTGAGCTCGTTGCGCTGCGCGTCGATGCCGGTGACGCCCGCCGCGATCCATTCGATACCCTTGGATTCGAGCGGCGTCCTGAGCGATATCCGCGTACGCGCGCGATCGCGCCAGCCGACAGCCACCCAGGGATTCGAAGGAGTGAACTCGAAGTACGGCGAGGAGCCGATGAGTACGACCCGGTGTTGCCTGCCGAGCCGCTTGCGCAGCTCGAACGCACAGGGCACTCCGCCGATTCCAGCACCGATGATTGCGATCTGCGCCATGGTCATGCTCCTCGAGGCGCGCCGTGCGCCTGGTCAGTCAGCGAGCCGGGGGCGGCGCGTGCCGCGCGCCGCTGCAGGTAGGCGTAATAGAGAACCGGGATCACCATCAGGGTGAGCACGGTCGAGACGAAGATGCCGAAGATGAGCGATACGGCGAGGCCGTTGAAGATCGGGTCATCGAGGATGAAGCAGGCGCCGATCATGGCCGCGAGCGCCGTGAGCGCGATCGGGCGCGCCCGGATCGCGCCGGCGCGCACCACGGCGTCCTCCAGCGTACGCCCGGCACGCAGCTCCCCGTCGATGAAGTCGACCAGCAGGATGGAGTTGCGCACGATGATGCCGGCAAGGGCGATCATCCCGATCATGGACGTCGCGGTGAACTGCGCGCCGAGCAGCGCGTGTCCGGGCATGACGCCGATGATGGTGAGCGGGATGGGCGCCATGATGATGAGCGGCAGGACGTAGGAGCCGAACTGCGCCACGACCAGCAGATAGATGAGCAGCAGTCCCACCGAGTAGGCGATCCCCATGTCGCGGAAGGTCTCGTAGGTGATCTGCCACTCGCCGTCCCACTTGATCGCCGCCGCGTTGGGATCGTCGGGCTGGCTCACGAAGCGCTGTGCCAGGGGTTGCCCGCCCGGGGGATGGCGTGCGAGCTGGCTCACGAGACCGAACATGCCGTACAGCGGGCTGTCGAGCCGGCCCGCCATATCGCCGGTAACGTACGCGACCGGCAGCAGGTCCTTGTGATACACGGTGCCGTCCCAGGCCCTCTGGCGAACCTCGACCAGCTCCGACAGCGGAATGCGCGCGCCGGCCGCGGAGCGCACCTCGAGCTCGAGCAGCTGCTCGACGCGCTGGCGGTCCGGGACCGGCAGCTCGAGTCGCACCGGTATCGGATAACGCTCGCGCCCGGCGTGCACGTAGGTGATATCGGATCCCTCAAGACCGAGCTCGAGCGTCGCGGCGATCTGCTGCTGCGTGACGCCGAGCAGGGCGGCCTTCTGCCGGTCCACGGCGATCACGAAACGCGGCGCGGCGGCCTCGACGCTGTCGTCGGTGTCCACGATGTCGCGTGTGTGCTCGAAGACGCCGCGCAGCTCCCTGGCGAGGCGTTGCTGCTGCGCATAGCTCGCGCCGTAGACCTCGGCGACGATCGGGGCGCGCACCGGCGGTCCGGGCGGGACCTCCACCACCTGAATCGAGGCCGCATAGCGCCTGCCGATGGCGGCCAGCGCCGGCCGCAGCGCCAGCGCGATCTCGTGACTCTTGCGGCTGCGGTGGTGCCGGTCGACGAGATTCACCTGGATGTCGCCGAGCTGCGGCGCGTGCCGCAGGTAGTACTGCCGTACCAGGCCGTTGAAGTTGATGGGCGCGGCGGTGCCGGCATAGACCTCGTAGTCGCTCACCTCCGGCACGCGGGCAATCACCCGCGCCAGCTCATCGAGCGCGCGCGCCGTCGTCTCGACGGTGCTGCCCTCGGGAAGGTTGGCGACCACCTGGAACTCGGACTTGTTGTCGAAGGGCAGCATCTTGAGAACGACCCGCTGCACCACGACCAGCCCCACGGCGACGAGGATCGCAGCGAGGATTCCCCAGTAGAGCCGGTGGCGGCGGGCGCGTCCGGCCGCGCCCGCGAGATAGGGCCGCACCACGCGCTCGAACAGGCGCGACAGCGCCTGCGCCTGCCCGTCCGCGCGGCCCGGGGCGTGTCCCGGGTGCAGGAGCCTGCGGCACAGCCAGGGCGTGAGGGCGAGCGCGACTGCGAGCGAGATCAGCATGCCCATGCTGGAGTTGATCGGGATGGGACTCATGTAGGGACCCATCAGCCCGCTCACGAAGGCCATCGGCAGCAGTGCCGCAATGACCGTGAAGGTCGCGAGTATCGTCGGCCCGCCGACCTCGTCGACGGCGCGCGGGATGATCTCGGCGAGCGTCCCGGTGCCGGCAACCATGTGCCGGTGGATGTTCTCCACCACGACGATCGCATCGTCGACCAGGATGCCGATGGAGAAGATGAGCGCGAACAGCGAGACGCGGTTGAGCGTGAAGCCCCAGGCCCAGGAGGCGAACAGCGTGGCCGCGAGCGTGATGCTCACGGCGGCGCCGACCACCAGCGCCTCGCGCCGCCCCATGGCGAGCACCACCAGCAGCACCACCGAGGCCGTTGCGAACAGCAGCTTCTCGATGAGCTTGACCGCCTTGTCGTTGGCCGTCTCGCCGTAGTTGCGCGTCACGGTGACCCGCACGCCCTCGGGCAGGTAAGTGCCGCGCAGCTGCTCGACGCGGCGCAGCACCTGGCGTGCGATCGCGATGGCGTTGGTCCCGGGCTGCTTCGAGACCGCGATCGTCACGGCGGGAGCGTAGGCCGCCGGCGCCAGTCCGCGGGTAGCCGCGCCCGGCCCGGTTCCGAGCCACACGTAGGAATCGGGCTGGTCGGGCCGCGTCGATACATCGGCGACGTCCTCGAGGAATACCGGCCGTCCGTGATCGCCGCCCACCACCAGGCCCGCCACGTCGTCGCGGCTGGCGAGGAACTCGCCGGCGTCGACGGGCGTCACGCGGTCCGCGCCTTCGAGCGCCCCGGCGTGTGCGACCACGTTCGCCGCCAGGAGCGAGCGCGTCAGGTCCTCGGCGGTGAGCCCGAAGCCCGCGAGGCGCTGCGGGTCGAGCTGCACGCGTACGATGCTCTGCGGGGCGCCGATGGTATAGACGTTGCGCGTGCCCGGCACCCGCTTGATCTCGGTCTCGATCGAGCGGGCCACCTCGCCGAGCTCGTGGGCGCCGCGCGCCGGATCGGCCGTCGAGAGCGTCAGCGTGACGATCGGAACGTCGTCGATTCCCTTGGGCTTCACCAGCGGCTGCAGGATGCCGGAGTTCGCCGGGCGCCAGTCCTGGTTGGAATAAATGGCGTTGTAGAGCCGCACGATCGCATCGGTGCGATGCTCGCCCACCTTGAACTGCACGCTGAGGATCGCCAGCCCCGGGCGCGAGGCGGAGTAGATGTGCTCGACTCCGGCAATCTCGCCGAGTACCTGCTCCATGGGCGAGGCGACCAGACTCTCGACCTGGGCGGCCGATGCGCCGGGAAAGGCTATGAATACATTGGCGAAGGTGACGTCGATCTGCGGCTCCTCCTCGCGCGGGGTGACCAGCACCGCGAACGCCCCGAGCAGCACGGCGGCGAGCGCCAGCAGCGGCGACAGCGGACTCGCGAGGAAACGCCGCGCCACCCTGCCGCTGAAGCCGAGTGCCTCGGCGCCCGGGCGCGCTCCAGCCGCGGGGGGCGCCGGCTGCGTCACGAGCGCCCTCCGGGAGCGCCCGCCGGCGGCGCGAGGCTCTTGCTGGCCGCGAGCGGATCGAGGGCGATGCGCTCGCCGGGCGAGACCCCCGAGATGATCTCGAGGCGGTCGTCGAAGCGATCGCCGACGCGAACCTGGCGCAGCGCAGTGCGGCCGTCCGCTTCGACCACGTAGACGGCGGTGATCTCGCTGCGCTCGACCAGCGCCTGCTGCGGCACCAGCACCCGCCGTGCCTCGCCGGTGACGAAGCCCACCTTGACGAACATGCCCGGATAAAGGTCGGCGGCGTTTTCCGGCAGCTCGAGCCGCGCGCGGAAGGTGTTCGAGGGCGAGGACGCCTCGGGAAAGACCGTCACCCGAGTCGCCTCGATGCGCCGTCCCTCGACGTATACCGCGCCCTGGCGGATGCGCCGCACCTGCGCGACGATCGACTGCGGCACATCGACCGCGACGCGCAGATACTGCAGCGACAGCCCGCTCATGAGCGGCGTTCCGGGGCTCACCGTTTCGCCGACCTGCACGAGCCGGCGCGTCACGACGCCCGCATAGGGCGCACGCACCTCCGTATACGCGACCCCCTCCGCGGCGCTTTGCAGCGCCGCGCGGGCCGCCTCCAGATGCGCGACCGCCGCGGCCCGGTTGACCGCCGCCTCATCGAGCGTCGCCTTCGGCACGACCTTGCGCTCGTACATGTCCGCGATGCGCTGATAGCGCGTCTGCGCGTCCGCTTCCCGTGCGGTCGCCTCCTGCAGAGCGGCGCGCGCCTGCGACAGCCCGGCGCGTTGCTCGGTCGCACGCAGCCGTACGATGACCGCCCCGGCCGGGACGAAATCGTTGACGTCGTAGAGGATCGCTTCCACGCGCCCGGCGGTCTGCGCCGCGACCGTGCCCTGATTCACGGCCTCGATGACGCCGTCGAGCCGGCGCTCGATCGGCGTGTTCACGGGCTCGATGACCAAGGTGCGCAGCGCCGACTGCGCCGGGGCCGGCGGGCTGCGGTGCGCGCCGCCGCAAGCGGCCAGCCAGGCGCCGGCGGCCACGGCCGCGGCGACGAGCGCGAGCGGGCGGCTCATGGGATGGCGCCGCCGGCTCACGGGAAGGCGGCGCCGGGGGCGCGGCCGAGCCTCTTCAGAACGATCGCGAGCGGACAGAAGCCGCTGAACGCCGACTGCAGCAGGTTGAGGCCGACGAAACCCGTGAGCACGAACCACCACGGGCTCACCAGCAGCCCGAGCGCCAGACCCAGCAGAACCATCGTGCCGGCGAATGCGATGACGATCCGATCAATGCTCATGGCGGCCTCCCGTTTGGTGGGTCGATCGACCCGCGCGCCGCTGACGGTGCGCGGCAAATGCGTATTTCCCATCGAGTGCGCCCGTATTATATTAGTAATTGCTAAATTAGATATTGCTAACTATACTTATATGCCTGGAGTTCTGATGCGCGAGGTGCTCACATGACCGCGGCCGGTGCGACGAGGCAGGTGCCGGTGAGGCTCGCGCGCAGCGCGCGCGAGATGCAGCCGCACGCGCGGCAGGCGGCGGCGCTGCTGCGCGCGCTCGCGAACGAGCAGCGGCTGATGATTCTGTGTCACCTGGTCCAGGGACCGCTCGCCGTCGGTCAGCTGAATGAGCGGCTGCCGCTCAGCCAGTCGGCGCTGTCGCAGCACCTGGCGGTGCTGCGGGAATCCGCGATCGTCCGCACGGAGCGCGACGCGCAGACGGTCCGCTACTCACTCCCTCCCGGTGCGGTCACGGAACTGCTCGCAGTCCTGCACCAGGAGTTCTGCAGACGCTGAGGGTCGAGCCATGACTTACTATCTCGCCAAGACCGTCGATCAGCCCTTCGATACCGTCGTGAGCGATGTCACGGAGCGGCTGAGGCAGCAGGGCTTCGGGATACTCACCGACATCGACGTGCAGGCGACGCTCAAAGCCAAGATCGGCGCTGAGACGGGGCGCTACCGCATCCTCGGGGCCTGCAACCCGGGCCTGGCGCATCAGGCACTGCAACTCGAGGACCGGCTCGGCGTCCTGCTGCCCTGCAACGTCATCGTGCGTGAGACGGCGGACCGGCGCGTCGAAGTCGCGAGCGTCGATCCCGTGGCCGCGATGGAGCGCACCGGAAACCCCGCGCTGCGGCCGGCCGCCGCCGAGGTACGGCGGCGGCTGAGCGCGGCCGTGGCGCAGGTCGGAACCTGACGCATGCACCCCTATCCGCATACTTACACCGCGACCGCGACCGGCCAGGCAGCCGGCCCGGTTGCGCTCGCCTCGGCGCAGCTGCCCGCGATCGAGACGGCGCCGCCGCCCGAATTCGACGGACCCGGCGGAGTCTGGTCGCCGGAGACGCTGCTGTGCGCCTCGCTGGCCGACTGCTTCATCCTCACGTTCCGCGCCGTCAGCCGTGCCGCGCGCTTGCGCTGGCTGCGGCTCGAGTGCCGGGTCGAGGGAGTGCTCGAGCGTGTGGAAGCGGGCGCGCAATTCACGCGTTATACGACCTTCGCCAGGCTCACCCTGCCCGCGGGCGGCGATCCCGGGCAGGCACGCGCACTGCTCGCGCGCGCCGAGCACGGCTGTCTGATCGCAAACTCGCTGCGCGGCTCGCGCAGTCTCGAGGCGCAGATCGAGGTGGAGACCCCGTCGGGGGACGGTGCCGCGGCGGCCTGACTGCGCTCAGCGGTTACCGCCGTCCGCCACGAAGTTGCCCACGGCCTCGCCCACCTCGCCCGGACAGTCGCTCGGCGTGAAATGCCCTCCGGGCAGGATGGCGAGCGGGGCATCGAGCAGCCGCGCGAGCGGCCGCGCGACCGTGTCCAGGTCGAGATAGCGGTCGTCCCGGCCCCAGAGCACGAGTGAGCGGACCCCGCTGGCGGCGAGCGCCGCATCGAGATCCGCGGTCTGCCGCGGGTCCAGATCGCGAGCGGCTCTGATGAGCTGCCGGCCGCCCTGCTCGCCTGCGTAGGCCGCGAGCACCTCCCGCAGATGCGCCGTCTTGCCGAGGCGGCGCACGAGCACGGGCGACAGGCGCTGCGCCTGCGCCCAATCCCAGCCGCGGATGCTCTCGATCGCATCCATCGCCCATTCGGTCCGGTAGACGCCATCGAGAATCACGAGCCCGGCAACGCGCGCGGGAGCCGCGACCGTCATGAGCTGCGCGGCGGCGGAGCCCACATCGTGCGCCACGAGCCAGACGCGCCCGATCCCGAGCGCATCGAGCAGTCCCCACATCCAGCGCGCCTGGCTTGTCATGTCGAGGGCGACTCCCGCCGCGCTCGAGGCTCCATAGCCGACCAGATCGGGCACGATGGTGCGCAACCCGCGCGCATTGAGCGCGGGAGCCACCTCGCTCCACAGGCGACGGGTCGCCGGGAAACCGTGCAACAGCAGGAGCGGGACCCCGCTGCCGGTGTCCTCGAATTCGATCTCCGCGTCGGCGATCCTGAGCCTCGGCACGGCTCCTATGATGCCCGCTTCAGGCGAGCGCGTGCGCCGCGAGCGCCTGCTCGTGGTATTCGGCGACCGAGATGAGCTGCCGCGCGCTCACGTCCCAGAGGATGTGCTTGAGCGACCCCGGTACGTCGACCAGCCTCAGGCGGGTGACCTCGGCGAACAGGTGCTGATAGGCGCCGTGGCACTCGATCAGGCGGTAGTTGGGAATCTGCGCGGACAGGTGATGGACATGGTGGTAGCCGATGTTGGCCGTGAACCAGTTGAGCCAGGCGGGCAGGATCAGGAAGCTGGTCCCATGGATGGCACCCACATCGCGGTCCCACTGATCGGTGGCGCTCGCGTAGGAATGGCGGAAGTTATGCTGCACGGTGAACAGCACGATCCCGGCGGCGCCGGCCAGCGACAGGCTGATGAGATAGACCGTGAAGAACAGCGACGCCCCGATGGCCCAGGACATCAGCGCCCAGGTGCCGAGCAGCACGAGGTTGTTGCCTGTCATGTGGCGCAGCTCGCGGGCCGAGTTCCAGTAGCGCGTCTTGAAGGTGGCCGCGTGCGAGCGCAGCGAGCCCGCCGGGTGTGCGGCCTTGCGCCGCACGACGTGCAGGATGAGGCCGATCCCGCCCTTCATCCAGGTGAAGCGCGGATTGAAGATCAGGTAGATGAAACCGGCGACCGGTGACAGGGCGATGCTGCACTTCCAGCGGTACAGCCGCTGCTGCCGCGCGCTGAGCGCGGCGTACTCCTCCACCGACAGCGTGGTGTAGGGACCGCGGTACTTCTCCCAGTTGCCGTTGTGGTTGTGATGATAGTCGTGGTGCTGCGCCCAGACGTACTGCGGCATGCCCGCCGCCACCCCGAGCGCAAAGCCGAAGGCGCGATTGAGCCGCTGGCTGCGAAAGAGGCTCCCGTGTCCGCATTCGTGCATGAGCGCAAAGACGCGCAGGCTGAAGAGACTCATCAGCAGCACGACCGGCACCAGCAGCCAGTAAGAGATCCGCGCACCCGCCGCGGCCGCCCACCACAGCAGCGCCAGCCCGGCGAACGTGGTCAGTACCTGGGCCAATCCCCTCAGATCGTCGGACTTGTCATACTGATGGATGACCGTCCACTTCAATTCCTTCACGCGCGCGATGGAAGCAGCCAAGGGACACGGCAAAGGACACCCCCGCAACGCCGATGTAAAGCTTTTATTCTTATGGAAATCCGCGCAGGCCGCTGTGACCCGGTCCACGCGCGGGCGAGACTATCACGGCGGCACGACAGCCGCGAGGAGACGTGCATGCGCTGGTCGCTCCCGACGATTCAGACCCTCACGGGTGGCTACGCCGATACAAGCGGTTACCTGGCGCTCAAGGGTCTGTTCACCTCGCACGTGACCGGGAACTTCGTCACGCTCGGGTCCGCCCTCGTCTACGGCGGCAGCGGCGCACTCGCCAAGGCGCTCGCGCTGCCGGTGTTCTGCGTGGCGGTGCTGCTCTCGCGCCTCGCCGCGCTGCACCTCAAGGCCGGTGGGCATCCGGTGCTGCGCCGGCTGCTGCAGGTGCAGTTGCTGCTGCTGATTGTGGCCGCCGCGCTCGCCGCCTGGCTCGGCCCCTTCGACGATCCGGACTCCGGATCGGGACTCACGCTCGGCATGGTGCTGGTCGCGGCGATGGCGATGCAGAACGCCGCGCATCGGGCGCATCTCGCGCATACCCCGCCGTCGACGGTGATGACGGGCACCACTACCCAGGTGATGCTCGACCTCGGCGACATGCTGCACGGGCTGCGGCCCGAGGTCGCCGCGGCCACGCGTGCCCGCTTCAGGCGCATGACACTCAGCGTCGCCGCGTTTGCCGGCGGCTGCGCCCTCGCGGCGCTCCTCTACACGCTGCTCGGCACGTGGTGCTTCTGCGTGCTGCCGGCGCTCGGACTCGCCGCGCTGCTGATGCGCGGCGAGATCTCCGACGCCGATACGCGCCACCTGTGAGTCGCTCTCACGGGCAGGGCATGGAGGCATCGGCCACGCCCGCCGCGTGCGCGCGCTTGCAGTAAGCCGCGACCTGCGTGTCCTTGAGAGTATTCCAGTCGGCGAGCTGCGCCCCGAGCCGCGCGTGCATGCCGGCGTAGGTCTCGGACTCCTGCGCATTGGGCGCGGTGTCGGCGTCGTCGAGCAGCTGGCTGAAGGTGTAGATCTGCTCGTTCAGCATGCCGGGGTAGTTGAGGTTGGCCTCCGAGCCCTTGATGTTGACCTGCATCAGCACACCCTCGATCTTCGCGGCGCGCGCGATCAGCGCCGCGCCGTCGGCCTCGAGCGCCGCGGCGTGCGGCTTGCCGCGCGCCTTGCCGGCGACCGCCGTGACGCCGGCCTTGACGGCGCGGATCTCGTTGACGGCGCGATGCAGCGCGTCCTGGTCGTGATAGACCTGCATGGCGAGCTCGAACTTCTGCCTCAGGCCCGCGAGTGCGTTGCCACGGTCGCGCGGATCGGTGGCGACGGTGAGCGTGGCGGTGTGCGTCGCGCCGCCATAGCCGAGGCGCAGCGTATAGGTCCCCGGCAGCACCAGCGGACCGCGCGGCGCGACCCCGGCGTAGAACGCTCCGGGTATCTGCACCGGGTCGTCATAGCGCAGGTCCCATACAAAGCGGTTCATCCCCCGGCTCGCCGGTAGGGTATCGGTGGGCTGGATCAGGTCCGGCCACTCCGGCGGCTGCTCCGGTCCCTTGCTGCTCACGCTCGAGAGGTGGCGCACGACCTTGCCCGTCGCGTCGGCGATCTCGAGCGTGATCGCTCCGGTCGGCGCCGCGGGCAGGTAATAGTCGATGAGGATGCCCGCGGGCGGGTTCTGCCCCGACGGCGGCCGCTTGTCGACGGCGTCGGGGTAATAGAGGCGGTAACCGGTCTCGGGCGCGTAGAGATACGCCCCGCTCGCGGCGGCGGCGGCCGCCACTTGCCGCAGCGGCGTCACGTCATCCAGGATCCAGAACGAACGGCCGTGCGTGGCGATGGCCAGATCGTTGGCGGTGACCGCGAGGTCGTGCACCGGCACGCGCGGCAGGTTCAGATCGAGGCTCTGCCAGTGCGCGCCGGCGTCGAAGGACACGAACACGCCGGTCTCGGTGGCCGCGTACAGCAGCTCCCGGCTGACCGAGTCCTCGCGCACCGCATGGACGAAGGAGCCCTCGGGAAGACCGGTGTCGAGCCGCGTCCAGCTGCGCCCGAGATCGTGCGTCACGTAAACATACGGCTTGATGTCGTCGAGCTTGTGGCGGTCGACGGCGACGTAGGCCGTGTTCGCATCGAAGCGCGAGGGCTCGATCATGCTGATCGTGCTCCAGGCCGGCATGCCGCCCGGCGTGACCAGCGTCCAGCTGCCGCCGCCGTTCTGCGTGAGCTGCACCAGGCCGTCGTCGGTACCCACCCAGATGAGGCCCTTGCGCAGCGGCGACTCGGCGATCGCGAAGATCGTGTCGTAGTACTCGACGCTGGTGATGTCCTTGGTGATGGGGCCGCCCGAGGCTTCCTGCTTGGACTTGTCGTTGCGGGTCAGATCGGGGCTGATCGCCGTCCAGCTGCCGCCGCGGTCGCTCGTGCGATAGAGCCGCTCCATACCGTAATAGAGCGTGTCGGGATCGAACGGCGACATGGCGAGGGGCGAGGTCCAGTTGAAGCGGTGCTCGAGGTCCTTGGCGGCGTGTCCGGAGGCGTCGACCGGCCACACCGGAATCAGCTGCTGCTGCATGTTGTGCCGGTCGAGGCGGCCGATGAAGTTCTCGCTGCTGCCGTAGGTGATGTTGGCATCGCGCGGATCGGCGATGACGAAGCCGCACTCTCCGCCCGCCACGTCATACCAGTCGCGCTCCACGATCGCGCCCTCATCGTCCATGCTGGCGATGCCGATGGGGCTGTTGTCCTGCTGGGCGCCGTAGAGGTAGTAGGGAAAGCGGTTGTCGACCGAGACGTGATAGAACTGCGCGGTCGGCTGATTGGCCTGAGTGGTCCAGCTCCTGCCGTGATCGAAGCTGATGGAGGCGCCCCCATCGCTCGACTCGATGAGGCGGTCGGGATTGGTCGGATCGATCCACAGCCCGTGGTGATCGCCATGCCGCGCCGGCAGCAGCGCGAAGGTCTTGCCGCCGTCGGTGGAGCGGAACAGTCCGGTGTTTTCCGCGTACACGGTGTCCGCGTGCTTGGGGTCCGCGAGGATGGTGGAGAAATACCACGCCCGCTGTGTGAGGCGGCCGTCGTCACTGACGCGCGTCCAGTGCACACCGCCGTCGTCGGAGCGGTACATCCCGCCCTCGTGCGCTTCGATCATCGCGTAGACGCGCTGCGGGTCCGCAGCCGACACCGAGACGTGGATGCGGCCGAGGATGCCGGCGGGCAAGCCGTTGCCCGTGAGATGCGTCCAGGTGAGGCCGCCGTCGCTCGAGCGATACAGCCCGCTCCCCGGTCCGCCGCTCGAGAAGTTCCACGGCTGGCGACGCGCCTGCCACAGCGCCGCGTACACGATGCGCGCGTTGCTCGGATCGAAGGACACGTCGATCGCGCCGGTCTGCTCGTCGCGATACAGCACCCGGGTCCAGCTCTTGCCCCCGTCTGCGGTGCGATAGACGCCGCGCTCCGTGTTCGGGCCGAAGGCATGGCCGAAGGCCGCCACCAGGACCACGTCGGGGTTGTGCGGATCGACGATGAGGGCGCCGATCTGGCGGCTGTCGGCGAGCCCGAGGTGGGTCCAGGTCTTGCCGCCGTCGATCGACTTGTAGACGCCGTCGCCGTAGGTCATGTCGCCGCGGGGCGCGGCCTCGCCGGTGCCGACGTAGATGATGCGAGGGTCGGAGGGTGCGATGGCGAGGGCGCCCACGGAGGAGATCGGCGTGCCGTCGGTGAGCGGCGCCCAGGTGGCCCCGGCGTCGGTGGTCTTCCACACCCCGCCGGCCACAGCGCCGAAATAGAAGGTGTCCGGATCGCCGGGAATACCCGCCACGGCGAGCACCCGGCCGCCACGGTACGGTCCGATGCTGCGCCACTTGAGCGCCCCGAACAGCGCCGGATCGACGCTCGCGGCCGCGGCCAGCGTCCCGCAAAGAGTCAGCAGGCAGCCCAACGCGACGACACCCCAGCGATGCTTATGCATGTCTACCCCTATGCGGTAAGGACTTCCGCTCTCAGGCGCGCGACCATAGCATAGCCAATGAGGTCTCGAGCGAGGCAAGGCATGAATACGCTCCGATGGATGATCCTCGCGGGTGTCGTGCTCGCGATGCGGCTGCTGCCGGCGTTCGCGCAGACCCACGTCGACCCGGCCTACCCCATCCACGACCGCGACCGCCCGCAGCCGCGGGTGGTCGATCCGGGCACGGCGAGCACCCAGTCGCAGCCGGGCCGGCCGCCGGCGGATGCGGTGGTGCTGTTCGCCGGCAGGGACCTCGCCCAGTGGCGGCAGCAGGACGGCAGCGCGCCGAAGTGGAAGGTCGGCGACGGCTACTTCGAGGTCGTGCCGGGCAGCGGTTACCTCTACACCCGGGAGGCCTTCGGGGACTGTCAGCTGCACGTCGAGTTCGCCGAGCCCGATCCGCCCCGGGGCGAGGATCAGAACCGCGGCAACAGCGGTGTGTTCCTGCAGGGACTCTACGAGGTGCAGGTGCTCGACTCCTATCAGAGTCTCACCTATCCCGACGGCCAGGCGTCCGCCGTGTACGGTCAGTTTCCGCCGCTGGTCAACGCCTCACGGCCACCGGGGATCTGGCAGACCTACGACCTCGTCTTCCACGGCCCGCGCTTCGATGCCGCCGGACACCTCACGCGTCCGGCACGCATGACGGTGCTGCACAACGGGGTGCTGGTGCAGGACGACGTCGAGCTCACGGGTCCCACCGGCCATCACCAGCGGCCGCCGTACACCGCAGGCCCCGCACAGCTGCCGCTCGCACTCCAGGATCACGGCGACCCGGTGCGCTATCGCAACATCTGGATCCGCCCGCTGCCGGAGGCGGCCCATTGAGGGGCGTCACTTCCCCCGGGGCTTGAAGCTGAACTTCTGTCCGGCGACGGCGGCCTGATACATGGCGCCGCCCTTGACGATGGTGAACACCGCCATTCCCTTGTAATAGGCGCCGCTGGTGGTCGCATCGCGCTTGCCGCCGCTCGCATTGGCGCTCGCGCCGCTGGTACCCGCGCTGGCGCCGGCGGCGGCCGTGATCGCCACCGCGCTCGCGTCCGCGCCGAACTCGAAGTCGCCGCTGGTGAACTCATCCAGCGCCCGCTTGTCCTCGAAGAAGATCATCTGGCTGTAGGCCTGGCCGCCCGCCTGGAAGCCGAAGCTGAGCTGCGTGAGCTTCGCATCGCCGATCCAGGCGCCCTTCTCGTACACGCGGCCGCTGCCGTAGGCGCCGCCGATCGCCAGGCCGCCCTTGCCGATGGTGGGAAACACCGCGTAGCCGTAACAGTGCTTGAAGAAAGCGGCGCTCTCGCCCGCGTTGCGGAACAACTCGGTGGTATCGGCGTACTCATCGGCACGCAGCGCACCGGCGGCGCTGAGCAGCACGGTGCTGAGCAGGACGGCGACCCATCTGTTCATGTACGGACTCCTTCGGCGTAACCGAGCGGCCGCAGCGCTGCGGCGATCTCCTCCAGCGCGCACGGATCGTCGATGGTAGCCGGCATGGTGTAGCTTTGGGAATCGGCGATCGCGCGCATGGTGGCGCGCAGTACCTTGCCCGAGCGCGTCTTCGGCAGCCGGGTGACGACGGCAACGTGACGGAAGGCCGCGAGCGCCCCGATCTGCTGGCGCACGCGTTCGATGAGCTCCTGGCGCAGCTGCGCGTGCGGCCGCGCGACCCCGGCCTTCAGCACCACGAGCCCGAGCGGCAGCTGTCCCTTGAGCGCATCGCCGACGCCGATGACGGCGCACTCGGCCACGTCCGGGTGCCCCGCGAGAACTTCCTCCATCGCGCCGGTGGACAACCGGTGCCCCGCGACGTTGATGACGTCATCGATGCGCGACATGATCCACACGTAACCGTCGCCATCGATGTAGCCGGCATCGCCCGTGAGGTAATAGCCGGGGAAGCGCGCGAGATAGCTGTCGCGGAACCCCTCGTCGTTGCGCCAGAGGGTCGGCAGGCTCCCGGGCGGTAACGGCAGCCGGATCACGATGTTGCCGATGGTACCGGCGGCGACTGCGCTCCCGGCATCATCGAGCACACGCACGTCGTAGCCTGGCACGGGGACGCTCGCCGAGCCCGGCTTCACCGGCAACGGCGTCAAGCCGCGGCAGTTCGCGGCCACCGGCCAGCCGGTCTCGGTCTGCCACCAGTGGTCGATCACCGGCACGCGCAGCTTCTGCTGTGCCCATTGCACCGTGTCCGGGTCGCAGCGCTCGCCGGCGAGGAATAGCGTGCGCAGGCTCGCGAGATCGTAGCGCGCGATGAGCGCGCCCGCCGGATCCTCCTTCTTGATGGCGCGAAACGCTGTCGGCGCCGTGAACAGCGCGTTCACCCTGTGCTGCTCGACGACGCGCCAGTAGGCGCCGGCATCGGGAGTGCCGACCGGCTTGCCCTCGAAGAGTATGCTCGTGCACCCGGCGAGCAGCGGCGCGTACACGATGTAGGAGTGGCCGACCACCCAGCCGACATCGGAGGCCGCCCAGAACACGTCCCCCGGCTGCATGGCGTAGATCGCCCCCATCGACCAGGCGAGGGCCACCGCATGTCCGCCGTGATCGCGCACCACGCCTTTGGGTTTTCCGGTGGTACCGGAGGTGTAGAGGATGTAGAGCGGATCGGTGGCCTCCACCATCGTGCAGGGAGCGGGCGACGCACCGGCCACGGCCTCCGCCCAGTCGAGGTCGCGCCCGGCGACGAGCGCCGCCGCGACCTGCGGCCGCTGCAGCACAATGCAGCGCCCGACCCGGTGGCGCGCGAGCCCGAGCGCCTCATCGAGCAGCGGCTTGTAGGGAATGACGCGCTGCACCTCGATGCCGCAGGACGCCGAGATCACCATCACCGGCTGCGCATCGTCGATGCGCTTGGCGAGCTCGTGCGGTGCGAATCCGCCGAACACCACCGAATGCACCGCCCCGATACGCGCGCACGCCAGCATCGCCACCACCGCCTGCGGCACCATCGGCATGTAGATGATGACCCGGTCGCCTCGCGCGACGCCCTGCGCGGCCAGCGCGCCGGCGAAGCGCGCCACCTGGTCGCGCAGCTCGCGGTAGCTCAGCCGCGCCACCGTGCCGGTCACCGGGCTGTCGTAGATGAGCGCCGCCTGCTCGCCGCGGCCCTGCTCGACGTGGCGGTCGAGCGCGTTGTAGCAGGTGTTGAGCCGTCCGCCGGCGAACCAGCGATAGAACGGTGCGCGGCTCGCATCCAGCACCCGCTCCCAGCGGCGCTCCCAGCTCAGCGCCTGCGCCCGCTCCCCCCAGAAACCCTCCGGGTCCGCGAGCGCGCGCCGCCAGGCCTCGCGATACGCGTTCTCAGGCATCGATACCGCCCCGGAAGGCATTGCTATACATTACCCCCATCGGGTATCAGGGAGAGCCGCTTGGCCCACGCCGTCCGCGACCGCCAAAAGCTCCTCAACCGCATCCGCCGCATCCGCGGTCAGATCGAGGCCGTCGAGCGCACGCTCGAAGGCGAGGCGGACTGCTCCGCCGTCATGCATCTGCTGACCGCCTCGCGCGGCGCCATCAACAGCCTGCTGGCGGAGGTACTCGAGGACCACGTGCGCGAGCACCTGCTCGGCCGCGCCTCGAGCGGGGCGCGCGCCGATGCCGCCGACGAGCTGATCGACGTCATCCACGCCTACTTCAAATGAGCGCTCAGCGCTTCTGGCCGAGCAGGCTGAAAGCGTGCGTCCAGTGATCGTTGCGTACCCCGTAGATCACCCACAGCATCGCCAGGTTCTCGAGTAGGCGGCTGGCGGCGATCGGGCCGATATCGATCGGCGTGCGCCAGCCGAAGCCCTCGAGGATTTCCGCCACGCGCGCCTTGGCGGCGGCGTCGTTGCCGGCGATCAGCATGTCGGGCGTGCCGTCGGCGAGCCTCGGCTGCACCATGTGCGCCGCGGTGACGATGTTGAACGCTTTCACCACCTGCGACCGCGGCAAGAGGCGCTGCACCAGCTCCCCGGCCGAGTCCGTGGCCGGGATGGCGAGGGTGGGCATCTCGCCCGAGAAATCGAGCGGGTTGCTCGGGTCGATCACGAGCTTGCCGGCGAGATTGTCCGGGCCGGCGGTGAAGATCGCCGCTTCGAGTCCGCTCCACGGCACCGCGAGTACCACGATGCTGGCCTCGCCCGCGGCCTCGGCGAAGGCGGCGGCGCGCGAGCCGGGTACGGCCTCGAGCGCCGCCCGTGTTTTGGCGCTGTGCACATCGCGCGTGCCGAAGATCACCTGGTAGCCGAGCCCCGCAAAGCCCTTGGCGATGGTGGTGCCGACGACGCCGTTGCCGAGGATGGCGACGGTCTTCTGTGTGTTACTCATAACGGAGCCTCATCCGCCCCTATGACGCTTGCCAACCGCCGTCGAGCATAGTCCTCGGCGCTGCCGGGCGCACGGCTCACCGCCTCCGCACTGCCCTGCGCCCTGCCGAGCGGCATTTGCGCGCGCCGCGACCCCCTATGTAGACTTACGACTATGGGAAGGCAGGATCGCGACGTACGGATTTCCCTGCAGACTCTGCACGTGCTCGAGGCTTTCCTCGAGAATCCCACCGAGCCGCTCTCCGGAGCCGATGTGCAGAAGCGCTGCACCATCGCCTCCGGCACGCTCTACCCGATCCTGCTGCGCCTGGAGTCCGCCGGCTGGTTCGTGAGCCGCT
The DNA here is from genome assembly GCA_035523985.1 of Steroidobacteraceae bacterium. Taxonomy (GTDB): domain Bacteria; phylum Pseudomonadota; class Gammaproteobacteria; order Steroidobacterales; family Steroidobacteraceae; genus 13-2-20CM-66-19. The sequence goes on from DATKPR010000051.1 coordinate 24,305, forward strand.
GGGAGAACATCGATCCCTCGAGCGCCGGCCGCCCGCGCCGGCGGCTGTATCGCCTCACTCCGAATGGCCTGACGCGCGCGAGCGAGGTATTCGCGAGCTTCGGCCGGGGAGTCCCCGCATGAGTCCCACCGAACGGCTGGCCCGGTCTCTCCTCTTATATGCGGCGCGCGGCGCCCCGCCGGCGCTGTCGCAGCGGCTGGCGGAAGAGTGGCTGGCGGACCTCGAGGCACGGTGCGGCGGCTGGGCACGGCTGCGCCATGCACTCGGCTGCTGCTGGGCGACGACCGTCATTGCCCGGGAGCATGGCGCGGTGACCGTTGCGGCGGCCACGCCGGCGGCGGCCGGCGTCGTGACGCACACGGGGCCGCCGCCCACGGGGCCGTTCCTCTCGCGCCGCGCGCTGGCGCTCGGCCTGATCGCCTGCCTGCACGTGGGAATCATCTGGGCATTCGCGAACGGACTCCTGCCGCGCATCATGGACCCGGCGGCGCCCAAATCCCTGCAGACGGAGTTTCTGCCCCCGGCCGCGCAAACTTCGCCGCCGCTACCGCCCGGGCCGACGCTGCAGCCGACGATCGTCCATATACCGCCGGTCATCGATGTGCTGCCCCCGCCGCCGGGCGATACCGGCGGCATCGAGACCTCGCTGACGGAGCCGCCGGCGTCGCCGCCCCCGCGCGCTGCCGCGCCGCCGGTGACGCGCGTCTCGGGAGGCCCCGGGCAGGGCTTCCCCGACACCGCCGACTACTATCCGCCGCAAGCGATTCGCCTCAATGAGCAGGGCGGCACCGGCGTCAGCGTGTGCGTGAACGCTGCCGGCTGGCTGAGCGGCGCGCCCACGATCGCGCAGTCCTCCGGCAGCGCACGGCTCGATGCCGCGGCGCTGAAGCTCGCGCGCGCCGGCTCCGGACACTACCGCCCAACGACCGAAGCCGGCCGGCCGGTGAGCTCCTGCTATACGTTCCGCATCCGGTTCACTCTGCGCGAGTGAGGGTCAGCGTAGAATGCCGGGCGAGGTAACGCGATGCCCGAGCATTCTTCCCATGGGACGGACCTGGCCGTTCCGCTCACCGCCACCGATCACGTGCTCGGCCCCGGGCACGCGCCCGTCGTGGTCGTCGAGTACGGCGACTTCCAGTGCCCGACGTGCAAGCAGGCCGCGCCGACCGTGCGGCTGCTGCTCGAGCGTTTCGCCAACCGGGTGTGCGTCGCCTTCCGCCACTTCCCGCTCGAGGAGGCACATCCGCAGGCACTGGCCGCGGCGGAGGCGGCCGAGAGCGCCGGCGAGCAGGGCAAGTTCTGGGAGATGCACGACCTCATGTTCGCCAACCAGGACCGCCTGACACCGCAGCACCTGCGAGGGCTGGCCGGGCGTCTCGGGCTCGACCTCGCGGCCTTCACCGCCGAGATGGACGACCACGTCTACCTGCAGCGCGTGCGCGAGCACCAGGAGGGCGGCCGGCGCAGCCACGTGCGCGGCACGCCCGGCTTCTTCGTCAATGGGCGGATCGTCGATGTGTCCTTCGGTCTCGAGCGGCTGTTCGACGCCGTGGGCGCTGCACAGCACCGCTAGTCCATCGGCACCTGGATCGACCGCGGCAGCGCGGATGCCAGCAGCTTCTCGCCCCGGGTGCGCGCGCGCTCGCCCGCTCCCATGCGCCACCACGGCTCGACGTCCCGGCCGTGCGCGGGCTCGACCGGCTCGCCGAGCCGCGGCATGACGAGCTGCGCCCCCGCGGCATGCGCCAGCAGTGCTTCCGCAGGCTGATCCCAGGCGTGCATGGCGAGCGCGAACGTGCCCCAGTGGATCGGCAGGAAGGGACCGCCGCCGAGGAGCGCGTGCGCCTTGAGCGCGTTCTCGGGACCTAAGTGCATGTCGCCCCACGCGGGGTGCCAGGCGCCGACCTCGAGCATGGTGAGATCGAAGGGTCCGAGCCGCTCGCGGATCGACTGGTACTCGCCCGTCAAGCCGGTGTCGCCGCTGAAGAACACGCGATGCCGGGGTGAGCCGATGACGAGTGACGACCAGAGCGTCGTGTTGCGGCCCTTCATGGTGCGTCCGGAGAAATGCTGCGCGGGCGCCGCGGTCACCGTGAGGCCGCCGCCGGGCGCTGTCCACGATTCCCACCAGTCGAGCTCGAAGATGCGCTCGGGATTCACGCCCCAGGACTCCAGATGCGCGCCGACTCCGAGCGAAGTCACGAACGGCACATCCCGTGAGCGCAGCGCCCGGATGGTCGGATAGTCGAGATGGTCGTAATGATCGTGCGACACGACCACCACATCGACCGGCGGCAGCGCGGCGAGCGCCACAGGCACGGGCTGGAAGCGCTTCGGACCCACGAGCCGCGAGGGCGAGGCGCGCGGCCCCCACACCGGATCCGTGAGCACACGCCGGCCGTCGATCTCGATGAGCACCGTCGAGTGGCCGAGCCAGGTGGCCCGCAGCCCGCTGGCGGGCGGCTTCCTCCAGGTCGCGAGCGGATTCACCGCAGGCAGCGCCGCCGGCGGCTGACGCCGCTCGCCCCCGCACAGGAACTCGCGCAGCGAGGGCATCGGCGCGCTCGCATCGCGCAGCCCGGGCGCGATCGGGTACAGGTTGCGGAAACGCTCCTGCGCGAAGCGCGGCGAGGCACGCAGGCGCTCGAGCCGCGCGCCGGCAGGCATCCTTCCCAGCGATCTCATGAGAGCCATGATAGCGGCACAGACGTACGAGGCCGCACCGTTAGTGCATACAATCGACTTCCGAGTACCCCGGAGACCCTCCATGAGCAATTCGACCGCGAGCACCGCGGGCGTGGTGCGCATCGCCTCCGCCCATTCCGTCCCGCAGACCGCGGCGCGCCTCGAGGCGCTGCTGCAGGAACGCGGCGTGCTGATCTTCGCGCGCATCGACTTCAGCGCCGATGCCGCGCGGGCCGGGCTCGAGCTGCGTCCCGAGCAGCTGCTGATCTTCGGCAATCCGAGGGCGGGTACGCCGCTCATGCAGGCTGAAGCGGTCGCCGGCCTCGACCTGCCGTTGAAGGCGCTGATCTACGAAGACGGCGCGGGAACGGCGTGGATTGCCTGGAACGATCCTGCGTACATCGTGGGCCGCCACGCGCTGCCGGCGGCGCTCGCCGCCAATCTGGCTGCGGTCACGCCCCTCATCGAGCGGGCTGCCCAGCCGAACGCCGGGTAGAGCCCGTAGCCCGCGCTCACGATGAGTCTGCCTTGGGGACATCGATGGGAGCGCAGTTGGTGCGGCCCGAGAGCTCGCAATCCTCGAGCCTTCCCGAGTCGCGCAGCACCCTGACCAGCACCAGGCCGAGCACGATGAGGAGCAGCGCCGCGAGCAGCCCGAGCACCGCGGCACGGCGCGGCGCCGGCGTGCGCGGATCGCCCGGCGGCTCAGGCATGGATGCGCTGCATGGCGGGATCGTACAGCGGCCGCACCGACACCGCGGCCGGATAGAGTCTGCCGGCGATCTCGACCTGCCACTGCCCGCTGCCGAGCCAGGCCTCGTCCACCGTGCGCCGCGGCTCGATCATGGCGAGCCCGACCGCGCCGCCGAGGGTGTGACCGTAGGAGGCGGCGCGCACGTAGCCGACCGCGACGCCGTCGCGGCGCACCACCTCGGCGTGGAACATGAGGGGCTCGGGATCCTTCACCAGCACCTGCACCAGGCGCCGCTGCAGCGGCCCCGCAGCCCGCTGCGCCAGCACCGCCTCCTTGCCGATGAAGCCGCCGGGTTTCTTCAGATCGAGCGCGAAGCCCAGCCCCACTTCGTAGGGTACGTCGGTGTTGTCGATATCGTGCCCGTAGTCGCGGTAGCCCTTCTCCATGCGCAGGCTCCCGAGCGCCTTGAGCCCCGCATGCCGCAGGCCGAGCGACTGCCCCGCGGCCAGCAGCCGCTCGTACACATGGGTGGCCTGCTCGGCGGGAATGTACAGCTCGTAGCCCAGCTCGCCGAGATAGGTGATGCGCACGCACAGCACACGCGCGAAGCCGATGTCGATCTCGCGCGCGCTGCGAAACGGAAACGCCTCGTTCGAGAGGTCGGCGCTCGTCAGCTGCTGCAGCAGCGCGCGTGAGCGCGGGCCCTGCACGTTCAGCTGCCCGTAGGCCGAAGTCACGTCGGTGACGCAGGCGTGCCGGTCGGCGCCGGTGTGGCGCCGCATCCAGGTCTCGGCGTGACGCACCATGGTGTCGGTCACCACGACGAAGTAGCGCTCATCGTCGAGCTTGGTCACGGTGAGATCGGCTTCGAGCCGCCCGCGTTCATTGAGCCACTGCGTGTAGGTAATGACCCCGGGGGCGCCGTCGACCTGGTTCGCGGAGATGCGGTTGAGGAGCGCTCCGGCATCGCGCCCCTGCACCAGGAATTTCCCCATGAACGACATGTCCATGAGGATCACGCCCTCGCGCGCGGCCTGGTGCTCCTCGCGCCAGCGCGCGAACCAGCTCGGGCGCCCCCAGCTGAGCGGCCCCGGGTCGGGCTGCACCCCGGGGCCGGCGTACCAGGCCGGACTCTCCCAACCGCTCACCTCGATGAAGTACGCACCGGCGGCGGCGAGCTGCGCGTGGAACGGGGCCTTGCGCACGCCGCGCGCGGTGCTGAGCGACATGAAGGGGTAATGGCACTTGTAGACCATGCCGAGCGATTCGACCGTGCGCGCGCGGCGATATTCCGGATTCGCCTGGCACACGTGCAGCCGATCGATGTTGAAGCCGGTGACGTCGACGTCGGGCGTGCCGGTCACGATCCAGTGCGCCAGCACGCGCCCGAGCCCGCCTCCGGTCAGCACGCCAATCGAGTTCAGGCCCGCGGCAACGAAGTAGCCGCGAAGCTCCGGCGCCTCCCCGACGATCGGACGCAGATCCGGCGTGAAGCTCTCCGGACCGCAGAAGAAGCGCTTCATGCCCACTTCCTGGGTGATCGGCACGCGCGCCATCGCGCGCTCGAGGAATGGCGTCATGCGCTCCCAGTCGGGCGGCAGCTCGCCGAAGGAGAAGTCGGCCGGAATCCCTTCGACCCGCCACGGCGCGCACACCGGCTCGAACAGGCCGACCATGAGGCCGCCGCCCTCCTCGCGGTAGTAGCCGTAGGCGGCAGGGTCCTCGAGCACCGGCATCTTCGGCAGGTCCCTGATGGGCTCGGTGATCAGGTAATAGTGCTCGGCGGCCTGGTTGGCGAGAGTGACGCCGGCGAGCGCGCCGAACTGCCGCGCCCACATGCCGGCGCAATTCACCACGACCTCGGTGCGGATGTCCCCGTGCGCGGTGCGTACGCCCGTGACGCGCCCGTGCGCCTTGAGCACCCCGGTCGCCGGCACGCCCTCGAGGATGCGCACGCCCCGCTGCCGCGCGCCCTTGGCGAGCGCCATGGTGACGTCGACCGGGTTCACGCGCCCGTCGTCCTTCACGTAGAAGCCGGCCTCGATGTCGTCCACCCGCGCCAGCGGGAAGAGCGCATGCACCTCGCGCGGCGAGATCTCCAGCACGTCGACGCCGCAGTAACGGTTGAATGCCGCGACGCGCCGGTATTCCTCGAGCCGATCCCTGTCGGCGGCGACCTCGATGAAACCGATCTGCGCGAGCCCGGTCGACTGCCCGGTCTCGCTCTCGAGACGGCGGTACAGATCGCGCGAGTACTTGCGCATCTCGGTCGAGGTCTCGGAGGTCGAGCCGAAGGTCACCATCAGCCCGGCGGCGTGCCAGGTGGTGCCGCAGGTGAGTCGGTCGCGCTCGAGCAGCACGACCTCCTTCCAGCCCATGGCCGCCAGATGGTAGGCGACCGAGGTCCCGATGATCCCGCCGCCGACGACCACGGCGCGGGCGTGGCTCGGCAGGGCGGCCGGTGGTGGGTTGGCGACGCTCACACCAGCGATGTTACTCCGCCCCTCAGCTCCCCTTGCCCCAGCGGTAGCTGACGCGCATCCCGTACACCCGCGGCTCGTTGGTCGTGAGACGCAGATCGAAGTTGCCGGTATTGCTGTAGACGATCGCGTTCTTGTCCGTGAGGTTGGTGATGTACAGCTCGAGCAGCCAGCGGTCGCCGTCGGCGGGATTGAGGCCGAGCCGCAGGTTCATGATCGAATAAGACGGCTGCAGGATGCGCCCGAGGCCGGTGTTCTTGTCGTCGGGAGCGAGACCGTTGTACATCCCGCCCTTGTGGGAGATGTCGAACTGCAGGTAACCGGAGAGATCGTTTGCGACCGGCTGCGTGAAGCGCACGTTCCAGGCCCAGTTGAAGTACGGTGCGAACGGCAGCCGCTCGCCGACGTAGGAGGCATAGTTCGGGTCGGTGGTCGAGGTGATGCTCGATTGCGTGTAGTTCACCGAGGCCTGCGTGGACCAGTTCTCGTTCGCGCGGAAATCGATGTTGGACTCCGCGCCGTAGATGTGCGCGTCGCCGACATTGATGTTGTAGCTCGAGGACGGACACACCAGCGCGTCGTAGATGAGCGCCTGCAGGTCCTTCCAGTCCATGTCGTAGATGGCGCCGTTCCACAGCAAGCGGTTATTGAGGCTGGTCGTCTTCCAGCCGATCTCGTAGTTGTTGAGCGTGTCGGGCGTGTACTGCTGGGAAACGCCTGAGGCATAGCAGCCGGGCGGGTCGCCGGAGTTCGCGCCTCCCGGGCGGAACCCCTGCGCGAAGTCGGCGTACAGCATCACGTGGTCCGTGACCTTGTAATTGATGCCGAACTTGCTGTCCCATTTGTGCGAGCTGGTGGTGTAGGAGCTCGGTGCGTTCGGTGCGTAGGCGAAGCCGAGCACCGGCGTGTTGTAGGACTCGTCGTCGTGGAAGTGCACGACGCCCGCTTCGACGTTGAGCTTGTCCGTCACGTCGAAATTGATATTGGCGAACTCGGTGGTCTGCAGGATCCACGAAGTCTCGGTGTAGGTGTACCAGACCCCGGGCGGCAGCGTCGGCTGCGTCTGCTGGTAGTAGTTGAGCTCGTACTGAAAGGCCTCGCCGTTGGGCTGCAATCCCGGCATGTAATAGGTGTTGTTGTAGTTGCGGTCGATGGTCCGCTCCCAGTACAGCCCGGCAAGCCAGTGCAGCCGTCCGCCCGCCTTGGAAGACAGCCGCAGCTCGTTCGACCAGCGCTGCGGGTCGATGTTGTAGGAATAGTATTGCAGCGCCGGGTTGCAGCCGGTGTACGGGGTGCCGGCGCCGCCATAGTAGGGATCGGTGAGGCAGGTGAAGCCCTCCTGCGTGCCCGGGAAGCCGGTACCGTTGCCGGCCCCGACGTTGAAGTTCTGCTCGTACTGCGAGTACTCATCCCACTGGCGCCGCTCCTGGTTCCAGTAGGTGCTGGCGAACACCAGATCGCCGATGCCGACGTCGCCATCGAGGCGAAAGTCCACCATGTTGGTCTCGAACAGGTTCGATTCCGGACCGAAGCGCGCCACGGTGCGGGGCGCGAGCGTCGGATCCTCGTCCCAGGCGCCGTGGGTGCTCTGGCGCTGGAACCCGTAGGTGAGCAGCGCGCTCCAGCCCTCGTTGAGCTGTGCCTTGAGCTCGAGGCGCCCGCCCTCGACGTTCTCGCGGTTGTAGTCGTTGCGCGCCCACTGCGAGTTGTCCGACACCGCGCCGTTCACCCAGGTGCGGGTCGTCAGCGCGTTGTCGATGAAGCCGCCGTGGGAATCGCTGAAGGCGGACACCCGCAACCCGAGCACGCCGTCGATCAGCGGGGCGTTGAGGAATCCCTGGTAGCCCCAGTTCTGCTGCCCGCCCTGGATCTGTCCGCCGTCGAAATCGACGCCGGCGCTGAAGGCGTGCAGATCGGGCTTGTTGGTGATGTACCGGATCGCTCCCGACATCGATCCGGCGCCGAAGGTGGTGCCCTGCGGCCCGTTCAGGATCTCGATGCGCTCGATGTCGTAGAGGTGCAGGTCCGGCTGGGCCCCGCTCGAGCTCATCGACATGTCGTCGACGAAGAAGCCGGTCGAGGAGGTGTTGGCGTAATTAGGATTGCTGCCGTCGGAAACGCCGCGCATCACGAACAGCTGCGTGCCGGGGCCGGTGCTGATGTAGGAGATGGACGGCACCTTCTGCATGTAGTCGTCCATGCTGTTGATGGCGAGGTTCTTCAGGTCCTGCTGGCTAAAGACGTCGATGCTGACCGGCACGTCCTGCAGGTTCTCCTCGCGCTTGCGCGCCGTGACCACCACCTCCTGCAGTCCGCTGGTGGCGCTCGCGGCGGTGGTCGCCGCCGCATCAGCCTGCGCCCCGCCCGAGAAGCCCGCCCCGGCCAGGGCCGCCGCGACCGCCAGCCCGATTTTCGACGACGCGCCACACCCGGCGGCGCCGCGCGGCGCCGCATCGGCCGAAGAATTGCGGATTCCCCTCGAGTACATCGGGCAGTCTCCCCGTTTTTTATGTCACGGCCATGATGCTATGGCAGCCGCCCCGGAATCATCCTTCGGCGATGCGCCTTTAGTCAAACGGTCGTTCAATACCGGGCCCCGGAGCGCAGCGGCACCTCATTCGAAGCGCTCCAGGGCGTCGCCGAGCGCGCGCCTGAGGGGCTCGAGCTCCTGCTCGAAGTGGCGCCAGTGGCCGATCGCCGAGGTGTAGATGGGCTGGCGCACCTGCTCGGCGCTCGGCGTGCGCACCGCCCGCTGCGTCTCGTGGAAATTGAGGCACGCCGGCTCGAAGTCGAGCCCGCAGTGCTCGAGCAGGCGGCGGATTCCGGCCTCCGGGGCGCGCACCAGCTCCTCGTAGCGGACGTGCAGCACCTTGCCGGGCAGCACGGCGTCCCAGTGATCCATGAGCGCGAGGTAGCAGCGGTAGTAGCGTCCGAGGTCCTCGAGGTCGTAGCTGAAGTTCTGCCCCTGCGCGAAGTACTGCTTGAAGGTGCTGAAGCAGGCATCCAGCGGATGACGGCGCACATCGACCACGGTCGCATGAGGCAGGATTGCGTGGATCAGCCCGATGTGGCTGAAGTTGTTCGGCAGCTTGTCGGTGAAACGGCTGCGTTCGAGCCGCAGCAGCGGCGCGGTCTGCTCGAGGTAGCGGCGGCCGAGCCCGGCGAGACGCTCGCGGGGAACGCTTCCCACGGTCTGCGGGTAGCCGCTGCGTCCGGGCGCCATGTCGTCGAATTCCTGGACGATATTGAGGATGTTCGGCAGCTCCATCGTGCCCTCGACCGCCGAGTGGCTCGCGAGTATCTGCTCCACCAGCGTCGAGCCCGAGCGCGGCAGTCCGACGATGAAGATCGGTGCGCGGCTCGGATGCCCGCCGCCGCCGGGCGCTGCGAAAAACGCCGCATCGAAGAAGGCTCGGATGGCGGCACTGCGGCGCTCGAACTGCCCGATGTCGAAAGGCGCCTCGCGGCGGCGCAGCGCCGCGCCCCGGGCGTAGTGGCGGAACGCCTCCGCGTAGCGCTCGCGCTGCTCGAAGGCCTTGCCGAGCGCAAAGTGGAGCTGCGCCTCGTTGGAGGACCCCCGCGGATCGGAGGCGATGAGCTGCTGCATGGCGGCGATCTCGGCATCGCTGAACACGTAGTTCTTCAGGTCCGCCAGGCTCCAGTAGCCTTCCGCACGCCCCGGGTCGAGCGCCAGCGCCTCCTTGTAGGAGGTCTCGCTCTCGGTGCGCAGTCCGAGGGTCTTCTGCAGGTGTCCGATCGACATCTTGAGACCCGCCTCCGCGGGCCGCAGCTCGAGCGCGCGCCGGTAGGCCGCGACCGCCTCTTCCTGGCGCATGAGCCGGGTGGCAACCCCGGCGGTGCTCACCCAGGTCTGGGGACTGTGCGGCTCGATGCGGGCGAGATAGCGCGTGGCCGCCTCGGCCTCGGTGAGCCGCCCAAGCCCGAGCAGCGTCGGAGCGAGCCCCCGGTAGGCGAGCGGCAGATGCTCGGACTGCCTGAGCGCATGGCTCAGCAGCCGCTCGGCATCGCGGGGCACATCCGCCGCCAGCGACAAAGCCGCCAGTCCGCACAGCGCGCCGACGTGACTCGCGTCGCGCACCAGGATCTCGCGAAACAGCTCTTCGGATCTGCGGCGGTCGTCCTTGAGCAGCGCGGCGGTCGCCGCCTCGATTCCGGCGCGTTCGGGGTCGGTGAGGCGCGCGCGCTCGAAGGCGACCCGCGCATCCTCGTACTGCCCGAGGTCGACGAGCACATCGCCATAGGCGAGCCAGGCACGATGATGCTGCGGGCTCGACTCGAGGACCTGCCGTACCGCAGCGCGCGCCTCCTGCGCACGCCCCGCGCGGCGCAAGGCGCGGGAGAGATCCACGCGTGGCTCGATGGATTCCGGGGCGCGCTCCAGCGCCCGCTCGAGCGTCGCGATGCTCTCCTCGATTTTCCCCTGATCGAGGAGAGCCGTGCCGAGCAGCCACAGGCAATCGACCTCGCCCGGATGCCGGGCCTCGAGCGCGCGCAGCGCGCGCTCGGCGGTGGCCGCCTGGCCGGCGCGCAACGCCGCCTGCGCGCGGCGCAGGCTGGCCCGGAACTGAGGATCGGTTTGCGGCACGGGGGGAGTTTGCCCCGGCGGCGGGGGCTCAGGCTACACTGCGCGGCCCGTGCCCAGCCCGGGCGCACCCGAAGCGAAGCGAAGGCCCTCTGCCGTGAGATACCCGTCGTCGATACTCGTTGCCCTGCTCGCCGCCGCCACGCCACTCGCCGCGCACGCCGGCCGGCCGCTCGCCGCGGAGGACTGGTACCGGTTTCATGACCTCGGTTCCCTGCGCATCGCGCCGGACGGTGCCGCCGTGGCCTACCTGGTCACGAGTTATGACCGAGACCGCGACGAGAGTGTCACGCAGCTGTGGCTGAGCGACTGGAGCGGCCGCGAGTCCGTGCAGCTGACGCGCGGCGAGAGCGTGAGCGAGCCGCGCTTCAGCCCCGACGGCCGCTACCTGAGCTTTCTCTCGGCGCGGCCCGCGGGCGCCGCGACGCAGCTCTGGGCACTCGATCGGCGCGGTGGCGAGCCGCGCCAGCTCACGCACGTGAGCGGCGAGATCGTGAGCTACGAGTGGTCGCCGGACGGCAAGCGCATCGTGCTGGTGATGCACGCCGCCGAGGGCGCCGCGGCCGACGATGAGGCCGGGCACCGCCCGAAACCGCTCGTCATCGACGCCTACCACTTCAAGCAGGACGTCCGCGGCTATCTCACCGCCGCCTCGCGCACCCACCTGTGGCTGCTCGATGTCGCCGGCGGCGGCTGCGAGCCCCTCACCTCGGACCCGGCACGCGAGGATTCGCTGCCGGCCTTCTCCCCCGACGGGCGCACCATCGCCTACGTCAGCAACGAGATGGACGGCCCGCACGGCGCCGGCGTCGACGACATCGAGCTCATCGCCTCGCAGACCCACGCCACGCCGCGGCGGCTGCTCAGCACCTGGAGCCCCAATCATCAGCGGCTCGAGTTCAGCCCGGACGGCGCGCAACTCGCCTTCCTGCAGGGCGATGAGCTGCGCTACAACTCCTACATCATGGACGCCCTGGCGGTGGCGGCGCTGGACTCCGGCAAGGTGCGCGTGCTCACGCAAGGCCTCGACCGCGCCGTGCTCTCCCCCGCCTTCACGGCCGACGGCAGCGCCATCGAGTTCGCCGTGGAGGACGACGGCTACCAGTATCCGGCGCAGGTGCATCTCAGGGACGGCAGGGTCGAGCGCCTCGCCGGCCCGAGCGTCGTGAACGAGCTGGTGGCCGCGGCCGGACACACGGCCGTGCTGGCCGCGGACGATCGCACGCCGTTCGAGGTGTTTGCCCTCGAGAACGGCGCGTTGCGTCCGCTCAGCGACCACAACCGGATGCTGTTCGGCGAGCTGGCGCTCGGCACGGTCGAGGACATCGCCTTCAGGAGCCGCGACGGCACGCCAGTGCACGGGCAGATCGTCAAGCCCCCGGGCTTCGTCCACGGCCGTCGTTATCCCACCATCGTGTGGATACACGGCGGACCCAACGGCCAGGACGACCACTCGCTCGCGCTCGAGAGCTACGGGCCGCAGCTCGAGCGGCAGCTGTTCGCGAGCCACGGCTACGTGGTGCTGGCGATCAACTACCGCGGCGGCACCGGCCGTGGCGCGCGCTTCGCGCGCAGCATCCTGGCCGACTGGGGACACCTGGAGGTGGCGGACCTCGAGGCGGGCGTCGACTATGCGATCGCGCAGGGTATCGCCGATCCCGCGCGCCTGGGGGTCGGCGGCTGGAGCTACGGCGGGCTCCTCACCGACTATCTCATCGCGAGCGATCCGCGCTTCAAGGCGGCCATCAGCGGCGCCGGCAGCGGCAACCAGACCGCCACCTACGGCTCGGATCAGTACGTGGTGCAATACGACGCCGAGCTCGGGCCGCCGTGGAAGAACACGGCGCTGTGGCTCAAGGTGTCCTACCCTTTCTTCCACGCCGACCGCATCCGCACGCCGACGCTCTTTCTCGGTGGCACGGAGGATTTCAACGTACCGATCGGGGGCGGCGAGCAGATGTACCAGGCATTGCGCACGCTCGGCGTGCCCACCGAGCTCATCGTCTATCCGGGCGAGCATCACCTGCTCGAGCGTCCGAGCTTCCTGGTCGACCGCTACCAGCGCTACCTCGACTGGATGGCCAGACACCTCGGCACGCCGCGCTGAGGCGCCCGTACCCGACTACTCGAGACTGCGGTACACGGCGCGCGCGCTGGCGAGCTCGCCCAGCACCGCGTCCTTCTCGGCCGGCGAGTTCCAGTCGGGATAGGCCCGGGTGGTCGCGGCGAGATGGTCGATCCAGGCCTCGAAGAAGCGCGCGTCCTCGGGCGAGCGCGGCCGCGCGCCGCCCACCGTGACGTATACGGGGCTCGTGGTCGCGTAGACGAAATTGTCGAGGATGGGGTACTCCGCCTCACGGGTGAAGGCGCGCAGCACGCACCAGCCGCTCGCCCCGAGCGCCAGCGTGTCGCGCGCCTCGAGCTGCGTGCGTGCGCCGCTCAGAGCCAGCTCGCGGACCACGCGTCCGTTGCAGACGATCTGCGCGTGATCGAGTGGCACGATGGAGCGCAGCCGCGCACTGAAGGGCACGCGCCCGGCGTGCGCGAGTACCAGGCTCGCCCCGAGCGGCTGTCCGCCGAGCGAGAAATCGAGCAGCGGCGCGTTGGTGGCGAAGCTGCGGCCCTGCTTCAGTGACTCGAGCCAGACTGCGCTCGAGAGCGGCCCCTGCGGGACCGAGGCGTACACGCGGTTGAGACCCACCGGACCGCGCAGCGTGGCGTAGTCGGCCATCGCGTCGGTGCCGGCCGCCGCGGGAATCCTGAACCCGAGGTTGAGCAGCCGGTACCACACGGAGGCGGTCGCCTGGTGGTCGGCGAAGGAGACGATCTCCATGTAGTCGACCTTGCCGAGCGCCACATCCACAGGCAGCTCGTCGGCATCGGTGTGAGCGGGGTGCGTGAGCGGCTGCGGCTCCTCCTCGAAGGGATGCACGTAGCCGACCAGGGCGCCCTCGGCATGCGCGAGATCGGCGACGTCGGCGTTGGTGGGAGCGAGACTGGCCGCGGCGGTGTTGGGATAGCCCGCATAGCCCGGCAGCAGCGTTGCGCCGCGCAGGCCGAGCAGCCCGAGGTGCCCCCAGTAGCTGGTATGGAACTCCTGGCCGTGCACCACCAGCGTCGTCGCGGTCGAGGACGGATCCACGCCGCGGCCGCTATAGGCGATGTCCGGAACGCGCTGCTCCTTGTTGACGATGAGATTCTCGACGATGTCGAGGTCCTCGGCCTGCGCCTGCAGGACCAGGTGCGCCGGCGTGTTGCGGTAGTGGCCGCCATAGTTCATGTGCACGTGCACGTCGGCGCTCACCCAGTGACGCCGCGGAGCGTCCGGCCAGGGAGCGGCCGGCAGTGTGACATCCAGGTCGCGGACCGCACCCGCGGCCACGCTGAGCTCGCGCCGCACCGGGGATCGCGCCAGGCCCTTCATCACCTCGACGCGCAGCGTCCCTGCCGGCACCTCGATGCGCTCCTCACCGGGGGTATGAAAGTAACGCGCCTCGAACGGCAGCGCGTTGCGGTCGAACTCGGCGTGATGCATCCACCGCTGCGCCGGCGCATAGAACCGGCCGTCGGCACCGGTCACGACCACACGCGCCGCGGTCAACGCGCCGCGCTCGTCGCGCACCGTGAGATGCAGGATTCCGCCCGGATGCAGCCGCCGCCGCGCGCTCACCACGAGCTCGCGCGTGGCCGCGCCGGGCAGCGTCAGCATCTCGAGCCTGAGGCCGCCGCTGCGATTGGAGATGTAGGCGATCGCGTGTCCGTCGGGCGACCAGCGGGCGCCCGTGGCGTCCCAGTCGCCGTAGGTGAGCGGCAAGGGCTGCCCGCCGGCGGCAGGCAGCAGCCACAGCTGCAGCGTGTTGCGCCCGAGGTAGGAGCTGTAGAGGAGCCGCTGCCCGTCGGGCGAGAAATCCGGCGTGGTACGCCAGTTGGTCTCTTCGTAATGCAGCTCGGTCGGCTCGGCGCCGGCCACCGCAGCCATGCGCCAGATGCCGCCGGTGCCGTGGATGTGGCCGCGGTTCGACACGTAGACGATCGAGCGGCCGTCGCGCGTCCAGACGGGATTGATCTCATGATCGTAGGCGCTGTAGTAGTAGCGCGGCAGCGGACTCTTATTCTCGCCCGTCAAGCGCTGCGGCTCGCCGAGCTCCCCGGCCTCGAGCGCGGCGACGAACACGTGGAAGTGCCGATGGTAGGCGCTCGAGACGTAGAGGAGCGAGCGGCCGTCGGGCGCGAAGCGCGGCTCGACGTTGACGGCGCCGCCGTGCGTCAGCTGCCTGCTGCGGCCGGTGCGAAGATCGAGCAACGCCAGCTCGAGCGCCTCGCCGTGCGCCGCGACATAGACGATCGAGCGTCCGTCGGGCGACCAGTCGGGCTGGTAGTCGTAGCCCGGGCCGTCGGTGAGCTGCACCGCCTCTCCCGAGTCGAGGCGCTGCCGCCACAGCGAGCCGGCCATCGAGTAGACGAGCTCACGCGAGTCCGGCGACCAGGCGAGCGCACTCGGGCCGCTGGTGAGCTGCGGCAGGTACATCTCGCGGAAGTAGTACGCATGCGGCAGGTCGAGCGCCGGCGCCGGTGCGGGCACGGGCTGCGCGCCGAGGAGCCGCGGGAGTGAGACGAGCGCGAGCGCGCAGAGTCGAATCGGGAAGTTGTTCGCACGCACGTCGCGTTGACGGGGACACCCCGCGCGTCTAATGTGATTCGCTGTGCGAATAGCGCTTGAATAATAGCACAATGCCCGCGCAGGCGATCACTACGGCCGGCACACCTCCCGAGCGGCAGACCGTGCTGCACAGCTGGTGCGTGCAGAGCGACTGGGACGCGCCGACCGTCGTCGGCGGCGCGGGCGCGCGCCTCTACACCGCCGACGGCCGCACCATACTCGACATGTCGAGCCTCGCCGAGTGCTCGAATCTCGGCCACCAGCATCCGCGCGTGGTCGCGGCCATCCGCGCCCAGGCGAGCGAGCTGTGCTTCGTCACCAGCGCCTGGGGCGCCGCGCCGCGCGCGCGCCTCGCGGCGCTGCTGCTCGAGCGCTCCGGCTTCGCCGGCGGGCGCGTGTTCTTCACGCTCGGCGGCGCCGACGCCAACGAGCACGCCGTCAAATTCGCGCGCGCCGCGGCGGGCAAGCCGCACGGCTGGGTGATCACGCGCGAGCGCTCCTATCACGGCGCGAGCTACGCGGCGATGGCACTCTCGGGAGACGCGCGCACCGCGAGCCAGGCGGAACCGGAGCTGTACCGCGTGCTGCACGTGCCGCCGCCCTACGCCTATCGTTGCCCCTTCGGCACCGCGAGCGCCGCGGACTGTGCGACGGCCGCGGTGCACCGCATCGAGGCGGTGATCGGCGAGCGCGGCGCGCCGCAGGTCGCCGCGGTCCTCATGGAGCCCAACGCCGGCACCAACGGCATCGTGGCGCCGGATGCCTTCTGGCCGGCGCTGCGTGCCGCGACGCGCGCGCACGGCGTGCATCTCATCGCCGATGAGGTGATGAGCGCCTTCGGCCGCTGCGGCGAGTGGTTCGCCTGGCAGCGCCACGGCGCCGAGGCGCAACCTGACCTCATGACGCTCGCCAAGGGGCTCACCGGCGCGCACCTGCCGCTCGGCGCCGTGGTGCTGTCCGCCGCGGTGGCGCGCGCCCTCGAGCCGCAGATGCTGATGACGGGGCTCACCTACTGCGGCCATCCCCTCAGCTGCGCCGCCGGGATCGCCGCTCTCGAGAGCTACGCCGACGAGGGGCTGATCGAGCGCTCGCGGCGGCTCGGCGCCACGCTGCTCGCGCAACTGCAGGGCCTCGCGGCCCGTCACACGGTGATCGGCGACGTGCGCGGCGGCCATGGCCTGTTCGCGGTGGTGGAGCTGGTGCGCGAGCGCGCGAGCCGCGAGCCGCTGGCGCCGTGGCCGGCGATGCACCCGGCGCTGCGCGCGCTCATCGAGTGCGCCCGCGAGGCCGGCGTGTCCTTCGCCGCGCGCGGTAATCTGCTGCTACTCGCCCCACCGCTGGTGATCACCGAGCGCGAGCTCGGCGACGCGCTCACTCTTCTCGACCGGTTGCTCGGCGAGCTCGCTGCCACACTCGCCGCGGAGCGCACCTCATGAGCTTCAAACTCACCTATGCCACCATGTTCGATCCCCCGGAGGAGCTGCACCAGCGCTTCGACGCCGCCATGGCACGCGTGCATGCGGGTCTTGGCGCATCCCACGGGCTCTACATCGCCGGCGCCGAGCGGGCGACGCCCGCGAGCACCGCCAAACTGAACCCCGCGGATCACGAGCAGCTCATCGGCCGCTTCGCCGCCGCGACCGCCGCCGACGCGGATGCGGCACTGCGCGCCGCGCACGCCGCGTGGCCCGCATGGAAACGCACTCCCCCTCATGAGCGCGCGCGGCTGCTGCGCCGTGTCGGACGGCTGCTCGAGGAGCGCGTCTACGAGATCGCCGCGAGCCTCACCCTCGAGGTGGGCAAGAACCGCCTCGAGGCGCTCGGCGAGGCGCAGGAGGCGGCGGATTTCTTCGCGACCTATTGCGACGATTTCGAGCGCGCCGGCGGCTTCGAGCACGCGCTCCCCGACGATCCGCTCGCGAACTACGCCTCCCACAACCGCAGCGTGCTCAAGCCCTATGGCGCCTGGGTGGTGATCACACCCTTCAACTTCCCCCTGGCGCTCGCCGCCGGCCCCGTGGCCGCCGCGCTCATCACCGGCAACACCGTGGTACTCAAGGGCGCGACCGCCACGCCGTGGGCGGGACGGCTGCTCAGCGACTGCATCCGCGACGCCGGCCTGCCGCCCGGCGTATTCAACTACCTCTCCGGCTCGAGCGGCGCGATCGGCGCGGCCCTCGTCGATCACCCGCTCACCGCCGGCGTCACCTTCACCGGCTCCTACGAAGTCGGCCGCCGCATCGCTGCCGCCCTGCAGGGCGGCGCCTACCCGAAGCCCTGCATCGCGGAGATGGGCGGCAAGAACGCCTGCATCGTCACGGCGCGCGCGGATCTGACGCGCGCGGCCGCGGGCATCGTGCGCTCGGCCTTCGGCATGGGCGGCCAGAAGTGCTCGGCGCTGTCGCGGCTGTACGTCGACCGCAAGGTGGCGGATCCGCTCCTCGAGTCGCTGCTCGCGCAGCTGCAAAGCCTCGCGATCGGCGACCCGGCGCGCCGCGAGCATTGGCTCGGCCCCCTCGCGACGGCCTCCGGCTACGAGGACTACGCGCGCTACGCCGCCGGGCTGCGCGCGGGCGGCGCCCGGGTGTTGAGCGGCGGCGAGCAGCTGCGGGACGGCGCGCGCGCGCGCGGCTACTACGTGCGCCCGACGCTCGCGGAGGCGCCGCTCGCGCATCCACTCTGGGAGAAGGAGATGTTCCTGCCCATCCTGATGGTGCACCGCGTGGCTTCGAATGAAGAGGCGATGCAGCTCGCCAACGCCTCGGCGCTCGGCCTGACCGCGGGCTTCTACGGCGCGGCGGATGAGATCGGCTGGTTCCAGGAGCACATCGAAGCCGGCGTCACCTATGCCAACCGTCCGCAGGGCGCGACGACTGGCGCCTGGCCGGGCTACCAGCCCTTCGGCGGCTGGAAGGGCTCGGGCACGACCGGCAAGGCGATCGCCTCCTTCTATTATCTGCCGCAGTACCTGCGCGAGCAGTCGCAGACCGTGGTCGAATGAGCCCGACGCCGCTCCTGCCGCTGAGCGAGGCGATCAGCCGTCACGTGCACGACGGCGACAGCGTGGCGCTCGAAGGCTTCACGCATCTCATTCCCTTCGCCGCCGGCCACGAGATCATCCGCCAGCGGCGCCGCGAGCTGCATTTGATCCGCATGACCCCGGACCTGATCTACGACCAGATGATCGGCATGGGCTGCGCCACGCGCCTCACCTTCTCGTGGGGCGGAAACCCCGGGGTCGGCTCGCTGCACCGCCTGCGCGATGCGATCGAGCGGCAGTGGCCGCAGCCGCTCGCGCTCAGCGAATTCACCCACGCGCAGCTCGCGCTCGCCTACCAGGCGGGGGCGAGCGGCACGAGCTGCGCCGTGATGCCGCATCACGACGCCACCGATCTCGAGGCGCGCGCGCACCCGGGCGTGCGCAGGCTCCCCTGCCCCTTCACGGGGCGCGAGCTCACCGCGGTGCCCGCGATCAATCCCGACGTCACGATCCTGCACGCGCAGCAGATCGACGCCGCGGGCAACGTGCTCATCCGCGGCATCGTCGGCGCGGTGCGCGAAGCGGCGATGGCGGCGCGGCGCGTGCTGGTCACGGTCGAGGAGCGGGTCGAGACGCTCGCCGCCGGCATGAATGCGGTGGTGCTGCCGGCGTGGCTGATCGCGAGCGCGAGCCTCGTACCGGGCGGCGCCTACCCCTCCTACGCGCAGGGCTGCTACGCGCGCGACAACCGCTTCTATCTCGCCTGGGACGGGATCGCCCGCGACCGCGAGGCCTTCAGCGCCTGGATGCAGCGGCACGTGCTCGGCGTGCCGGATCATGCCGCGCAGCTGCGCCTGCTCGGGGTAGCGGCATGAGCGCGACCGCCTATACACCGGACGAGATCATGACCGTGACCGCCGCGCGTCAGCTCGCAGACGGCGCGGTGTGCTTCGTCGGCATCGGGCTGCCGAGCGCGGCCTGCAACCTCGCACGCCTCACGCACGCGCCGAATCTGGTGCTGATCTACGAGTCCGGCACCGTGGGCGTCAGGCCGAACGTGCTGCCGTTGTCCATCGGCGACGGCGAGCTCGCCGAGACCGCGACCTGCGTCGTGCCGCTGCCGGAGATCTTCGCCCATTACCTGCAGCGCGGGCGCGTCGACGTCGGGTTCCTCGGTGCCGCGCAGATCGACCGCTACGCCAACCTCAACAGCACGGTGGTCGGCGACTACGCGCATCCGGCCGTGCGGCTGCCGGGCGGCGGCGGCGCACCCGAGATCGCCACCTACGCGCGCGAAGTGCTCATCATCATGAAGCAGTCGCCGCGCAGCTTCGTGTCGCGGCTCGACTTCCGCACCTCCTGCGGCTACCTCGGCGGCCGCGGCGAGCGCGCGGCGAGCGGTGCGCCCGGCTCGGGTCCGCGCGCGGTGATCACCGACTTCGGCATGCTGCGGCCGCACCCGGACAGCCAGGAGCTCGAGCTCATCGGCCTCTATCCCGGCATCAGCACGGAGGCCGCACGCGCGGCGACCGGCTGGCCGCTGCAGGTCGCCGCCCGCCTCGAGACGCTCCCGCCACCCGAGCCGCGGCAGCTCGCGACGCTGCGCGAGCTCGAGGCGCGCACGCGCACCGCGCACGCCCGCCCGATCCGCATCCCACTCTAGAACTCCGAGCCGAGGAACCGCCATGCCCTCACCCCACATCCGCACGCCGCTCCCCGGTCCCAAGGCCCAGGCGCTCATCGCCCGCGACCGCTCCGTCACCACGCCCTCCTATCCGCGCGACTATCCGTTCGTCATGGCGCGCGGGCGCGGCGCCGAGGCCTGGGACGTGGACGGCAACCGCTTCCTCGACTTCATGAGCGGCATCGGCGTCGCCAGCACCGGGCACGCGCACCCGCAGGTGGTCGCAGCCATCAAGGCCGCGGCGGACGACTTCCTGCACATCTCCTCCGACTACTGGCACGAGCGCATGACGCGGCTCGCCGAGCGGATCAACCAGCTCGCACCCGTCGGGGAGCCCGCCCAGGTGCTCATCTGCCAGAGCGGCACCGAATCGGTCGAGGGCGCCATCAAGCTCGCCCGCTACGTGACCGGACGCCCGCGCTTCATCGGCTTTCTCGGCGCCTTTCACGGCCGCTCCATGGGCTCGCTGTCCTTCACGGCGAGCAAGTACACCCAGCAGGCGGGCTTCTTTCCCACCATGCCGGGCGTCACCCATGTGCCCTACCCCAACACCTACCGCCCGCTGTTCGCCGGGGCCGACCAGGGCCGCGCGGTGCTCGACTACATCGAGATGCTCTTCCAGCACAACGTACCCGCCGCCGAGGTGGCGGCCATCGTCGTCGAGCCCATCCAGGGCGAGGGTGGGTATCTCGTGCCGCCCGACGGCTTTCTCGCGGGCCTGCGCGCGCTCGCCGACCGCCACGGGATCCTCCTCATCTTCGACGAGGTGCAGTGCGGTATAGGCCGCAGCGGCCGCATGTTCGCGAGCCAGCACTGGGGCGTGTCGCCCGACATCATGACGCTCGCCAAGGGGCTCGCCTCGGGGCTGCCGATGGGACTGGTGGTCGCGCGGCGCACCCACATGGAGAAATGGAAGCGGGGCGCCCACGGCAACACCTTCGGGGGCAATCCGCTGTGCTGCGCGGCGGCGCTCGCCACGCTCGAGCTGGTGGAGCGCGAATACGCCGCCAACGCCGCCGCCGTCGGCGAGTATTTCATGGCGCGGCTGAAGGATCTGCAGAAGCGCTTCCCGGTGATCGGCGAAGTGCGCGGCAAGGGGCTCATGATCGGCATGGAGCTCATCACCGACCCCGCGAGCCGTGCGCCGGCGCGCAAGCTGTGTGAGGCGGTGCTGACGCGCGCCTATCACCACGGGCTGCTGCTGCTGTCCTGCGGCCAGAGCACGGTGCGCTTCATACCGCCCCTCATGATCGACCGCGGGCACGTCGATGAGGCGCTGGCGCTGCTCGAGCCTGCGCTCACCGAAGCGCTCGCGGAAACCTCGGGAGGCAGGGCATGACCGCCGCGGCACCACCGCGCGCGCTCGGACTCCTGATGTGCACGGCGCTGGTGGTGGGCAACACCATCGGCGTCGGGATCTTCATGCTGCCGGCCTCGCTCGCACCCTACGGGCTCAACGCCGTGCCCGGCTGGCTGATCACCACCGTCGGCTGCATCTTCGTCGCCTGGGTGTTCGCGGGGCTGGCGCGCGCCTTCCCGCAGGACGACGGGCCTTATGCCTACGCGAGCCGCGCCCTCGGGCACGGCGTCGCCTTCGTGATCATGTGGTGCTACTGGATCTCCACCGTCGTGACCAATGCGGTGCTCGCGACCGGTGTGGTCGGCTACCTGTCGGCGTTCTTACCAGCGCTCGCGAGCAACCACCTGCTGGCGGCCGTGACCGCCGTCGCGCTGGTGTGGGTATTCGTGGTGATCAACGTGGGCGGGGTGCGCGCCGCCGGCTGGGTGCAGGTATGGAGCACGGTGGTCAAGCTGGTATTGCAGGTCGGGATCGTGGCGCTCGGTGCCTGGGCCTTGCTCGCACCCCATGAGATCTCGCCCGTGCACCTGCCGACCACGCCCTACTCCCTGAGCGCCGTTATTGCCGCCTCGACCCTTTCGCTCTACGCCATGCTCGGCGTGGAGAGCGCGGCCATGCCGGCCGGCCGGGTGTGCGATCCGGGCCGCACCATCCCGCGCGCCACCTTCATCGGCACGCTGATCGTCGCGGCGGTCTACGTCTGTGTATCGCTGATCCCCATGGTGCTGATCCCACAGAACGACCTGGCCGTCTCCAGCGCTCCGTTCGCGGATCTGTTCGCGCGCTTCCTCGGACCTGTCTCCGGGAAAGTCATCGCGGTGTTCGTGATCGTGAGCGGACTTGGGTGCCTGAACGGCTGGACGCTGATCCTCGGCGAGCTCACGGTGAGCTTCGCGCGTCACGGCGGCTTCCCGCCGGCGTTGGGCAAGGTGAACGCCTACGGCGCCCCCACCCGCGCGTTCGTACTCACCGCCATCCTCGCGAGTCTCATGACGCTCTCGAGCTACAACGATTCGACCGCCGGAGCCTTCACGTTCCTCAACCTGGTCGTCACCGCCTCGAACCTCCCGGTGTATCTCGGCTGTGCGATCGCCGTGCTGATCCTCTGGCGCCGCGGCGAGCTCGGTCAGTTGCGGGCACGCGAGTCGCGCTGGATCGCGGCCGCGATACTCGCGACGATCTACTGCGTCTGGGCCTCGATCGGCATCGGCGGCAAGTCGCTGCTGTGGGCGCTGGTCCCGTGCGCGGCCGGCGTGCCGGTCTACTGGTGGTATGCGGTTCTGCGGCGGCCGGCGCTCGCGACCTGACAATCCTCGCGGAGGAGTTTCCCATGCCGCTCGGCACCCTTGCTCGTTCAGCCCTGACCCTCGTTGTGTTGTTCTCCGGCGCGGCGGCGGGGGCGGCCGATGCGCCGGCGCACCAGGACCGCGCGCGCGACCTCGGCGTGCCCTTCGACGGCACGCCCGGGCCCCTCAATGCCATCACCGACGTCGCCGGCGTGCTGGTCGGACAGACCACGCTCATCTCCGGCAGCGGCAAGCTCATCGTCGGCCAGGGCCCGGTGCGCACCGGCGTCACCGCGGTGCTGCCGCGCGGCGCCGCATCGATGCAGCGCTTCTCCTTCGCCGGCTGGTACTCCGAGAACGGCAACGGCGAGATGACCGGCACCACCTGGGTCGAGGAGTCCGGCTTCCTCGAGAGCCCCGTGCTCATCACCAACACGCACAGCGTCGGCGTGGTGCGCGACGCGGTGATCGCCTGGCGCGTCGCCCACGGGCCCGCGGACGCCACCGACTCCTGGTGGTCGCTGCCGGTGGTGGCCGAAACCTGGGACGGCTGGCTGAATGACATCAACGGCTTCCACGTGAAGCCGGAACACGTGTTTCACGCGCTCGACAGCGCGCGCTCAGGTCCCGTCGAGGAAGGCGCGGTGGGCGGCGGCACCGGCATGGTCTGCAACGGCTTCAAGGGCGGGATCGGCACCGCCTCGCGCCGCCTCACCGACAAGGCCGGCGGCTACCTGCTCGGCGTGCTGGTGCAATGCAACTACGGTACGCGGCAGAACCTGCGCATCGCCGGCATTCCCGTCGGCCGCGAGATCGCCAGCGAGGATCCCTACGCCTTCGTGCCCTCCGACCTCGCCGAGCGCGGCTCGATCATCGTCGTGGTGGCCACCGATGCGCCGCTGCTGCCGCATCAGCTCAAGCGCATCGCGCGGCGCGTATCGCTCGGCATCGGCCGCAACGGCAGCATCGCCGGCAACGGCTCGGGCGACATCTTCATCGCCTTCTCGACCGCCAACCCCGGCGCGAGCGAGATCGATCACGGCCCGGTGGACCTCAAGATGCTGCCGAACGACTCGATGGATGCGCTGTTCGCCGCCACCGTGCAGGCCACCGAGGAAGCGATCGTCAACGCCATGGTCGCCGCCACCGACATGACCGGCATCGATGGGCACCACGTGCGCGCGCTCCCGCACGCGGAGCTGCGCGCGGTGCTCGCGAAGTACAACCGGCTGACCCGCTAGACCCCCGCCGGCCGCAGCGCCGCACGCGCCGCGCGGCGCCGCCCCACGGCGCTCACGGTGCCGCGAGGATCGCGTGCCAGTTGATGATCGCGTTCCAGAGCATGCGCTGGTCGCCGCGGTTCAGATCGCGGTGCAGGGGGTTGAAGTTGAATGCCACGACGTGACCTGCGCCCGCGCGCAGATCGAGGATCGCCGGCCGCCCGATGAGATTCTCCTCGCCCCACGCCTGGCCGCTGACGACGAACGGCGCTCCGCCGCTGTCGCCCCACTCGAGCACCACGCCGCTGCGATCGATCGGGCCGTCGAGGCAGGTCGTGCAGTACGCCATGCGCAGCCAGCGCCGCGGCACCGAATACAGCGGGAAGTTCTGCCTGAATACCCAGGTGCGCACCGCGTAGCCGTAGGCGATCGGGTGATCGGGCCGCGCGAACGTCACCCGCACATGCGCCCCGGGCGTGCGGGTCACGGCCGATTGCGCCGCCGCGGCGGCCGCCGCCCCGCCCCCCTGGGTGCTGCGCGGCACGCCGCCCGCCTCGCGCCGCACGCCGCGCACGATGCCGCCCTCGAGCGGCAGCATCGAGCCGCTGCCGAGCGTGATCAGCAGCCCCCCGGACTCGACGAAACGCTGCAGCTCCGCGAGGCCGCTCCAGCCGATGCCGCCGGTGATGTCATCGGACTCGGCGGGCGTGCCGAAGGCGGGCGTCGCGCGGGTCTTCCTGAAAGGCATCGGACCCCAGGCCTTGGGAATCCCCTGGATCTGCTCGGCGAGCTCGAGATCGACGTGACCGTAGAGCAGCACGTCGTATTTCTCGCGCAGCCGGCCGGCGCGGATGTCCTCATCGCGCACATAGACATAGGGTATGTGCCGCTGGTCGAGCGAGTACCGCGCCCAGCCGATCGTGTCGGTGTCCGCCCACGGCACCCACAGTCCCAGGCGCGGCGGCGGCGCGTCGTGGTGCGCGACCTCGGGGAGGGCCGCGACGCTCGCGAATTCCAGCCCGAGATCGCGCGCCGTGGCGCGCAACGCCGCGGCGAGTCCCGCCTGCGGCGCGAGCAGCCAGGAGCCCGCCGGATATTCGACGCCGGCGAGCGCGAAGGGCCGCTCGGCGATGGCTACCTTGAAGCGTGCGAGTGCGTAGCGCGCCTCGAGCAGCCCCTCCTGCCCGGTGTCCTTCAGCACGAACGCCGGTCCCGCGCCCTCGACCGCGCCCTGCACCGTGGGTGCCGCGGCGAGCGGCGCGAGCGCCGGGCTGCGCACGCGCGGGTCCGCGGTCGGGATGGCCTCGAGGTGGTAGTGCGCCGGCAGCTCCCAGGAGACATCGTCATAGGCCTCGCCCGCATCCTTCGGGTAGTTCTGCGCCGTGAGCAGATCCACCGCGTAGTCGCGGTACGGCTGGTCGAGCCGTACGACGTAGGTGCCCGCCGGGAACGTGCCCTCGTTGAGCGTCAACGGCGCGCTCGCGCGCGCCACCTCGATGCCCTGGCGCATGAGGAGCGCGACCAGCTGCGCCACGCGCTCCGGATCGCCCTGGCCGTCGGGTATCAGGAATCCGAACGGCGGCTGCTCGAGCCCGCGGCGGTACGAGTGCAGGCCCTTCAGATAGTAGTTGCGCAGCAGCGTGCGCGACTGCTGCGCGGTGTCATCGAGAGCCGCGAGCAGCGCGGTCTCGGTGTAATTGACGTTGTCGCGTGCCGACCAGAGGAAGCTGCCCTGCGCCGGCGGCGGCGCGGGGCGGTACCACTCGACCGTATCGTCCTGCGAGGGCTGCTCGGGGCGCAGCGTCTCGGCGGTGCCGTTACCGAAGGTCTCGTAACCGCGGCCGTCGGCGTTGTGGTTGGTGGCGATCGAATCGAGATAGAGGTGCGCGAAGTCGTCGCCGAAATTCCAGGTCCATACCCCCGGCATGCCGAGTCCGGTGAGCGTCGCGACTTCGTGGAAGCTCAGCTCCAGCCGCTCGGCATAGGTGATCGGGTCGACGTGCTCGTTGATCGGGCCGGTGCCGTTCCAGGTCATGAGCAGCGCCACACTCTCGTGCAGGTCGTGGATCACCTGCGGATGCCAGTCGAACATCATGCGAAACACCGCGCGCGTGGTCGCGTGCACCTGCTGGTGGGCGTCGCGGTTGATGTCGACGAAGGCGTATTTCGACCAATAGGGCGGCGCCTGGCGCGGCAGGCTCGCGGGGTCGGTCTTGCCCTTGAGGTAGCGGTAGAACCACTCCACCTGCTTGTCGCGGCCGTCGGGGTTCGACACCGGGTTGATGAGCACCACGAGGTTCTCGCGGATGCGGCGGATCATCGGCTGCTCGGACACCGCGAGCCTGTAGGCGAGCTCGAGTACCGATTCGGTCGAGCCGGTCTCGTCCGAGTGCAGCGCCGCGTTGACGTAGTAGATGGGGCGCGCCGAGGCGACGAGCGCCTCCGCGGCAGCCGCATCCGTGCGGCGTGGATCGGCCAGCGCGGCCGTGGCGGCCTTCAGACGCCCGAGGTCGCGGATGCCCTGCTCGTCGGCGATCGCCAGCAGCACGATGTCGCGCCCCTCCTCGGAGCGTCCGATCGTGAAGAGCCGCACCCGGGGTGAGGAGCCGGCGAGCGCGCGGCAATAGGCGTACGCGGCGGCCGAGTCCACCAGCTCGCCCGGGGCACCGGGGATGCGGTGCAGGAACTGGCGCGGTGACACCACGCTGGCCGAGGCCGGGAGGTATGCAACCCAGGGCGAGAGAAAGCGCGTCTCGGTGGTGGCGCGGGCGATCTCCTCGACCGAGCCGGCTTCGGCGGTATCGGGAGCGATCGACTGCGCGCCGGCGAGACCCGGGGTGAGCACGGCGAGGATCGCGGGGATGAGCCACTGTTGCGACATGCGCGTTACGCTCCCTGGCGGTGGACGCGCCGCGAGTATAGCGCCGCCCCCCGGCGCGCCGCCGCGCGCGGCCGCTATTGAACATTCGCTCAACGAGAGGCAGACTCGCAGCCGTGGCGCGCAACCCCCGCTATGACCTGCTGTTCGAGCCGGTACGCATCGGTCCGGTCACTGCGCGCAACCGCTTCTACGCGGTCCCGCACGCAGCCGGCATGACCAACTCCATGCCGCACATGCGCGCGGCATTTCGCGAGACCAAGGCCGAAGGCGGCTGGGGCGTGGTGTGCACCGGCTA
>DATKPR010000052.1:0-56293 GCA_035523985.1 Steroidobacteraceae bacterium
CACGGTATTCAGCAGCAGCAGCAGGGCGCAATGCCGGATCGTGGTCGGCCAGTCGCCGCTCATGACGAACGGCACCGAGATCAGCCACCAGCTCAGGTTCTTCGAGACGTACGCCGGGTGCTTGCTGAGGCGGTAGGGCCCATTGGTCAGGATGCCGCGGTGCGTGAGGTTCGAGAAGCGCAGGCCAAAGGCGACCGTGGCCAATCCATAAAACACCGATAGCGCAACGATCAGCGCGCCCCACAGGTCCTTCAGCACGGGCGCCGGCGCAAGCCAGCCGACCCAGTCCGCGTCTCCGCCGTACTGCAGGTAGAACTGTCCGATCACCGAATAGAACGGCTGGTAGCAGATCAGCGCGACGACCCAACCCAACAGCGTCGGCTCGACGCTGCGGATGTGCGAATCGAACAGCCGCACGGTCGCCAGATAGCCGATGACGCAGAACAGCAGGTCCGTCGTGTAGCTGAAGTTGAACAGCCCGTCGAAATGGTAAAGAGCCGCCCAGCCGCCCTTCATGTATAGCTGCCCCAGTCCGTTGACCTGGTTATTGAGGTACACGGCCATGAGCGGCAGGAAGAAGCCCTTGACGGTCCAGGCGAGGAGGTGGCGGCGGATCGCCGCGCCATCCGCGTCCGCGCGACGTCCCGCAACGAGCTTGCCGAATGCAACGTATTCGTCCTCGGGATCGCGGACGCGCGCATCGGCCCAGATGAAGTAGAACGGCACCACGACGAGCAGCGGCGCGAGCGTTTCGAGCAGATGCCAGTAAGGATCGTAGAAGCTGCCGTGGTACTCGGGGAACAGCCAATAGGCGAGCGCCACGAGCGCGAGCGTTGCGAGGAACCCGATGAGCCGGTACCGCACCCGCAGATAATCGGTCTCGCGCAGGCGCGTGTGCGCGAATTCCGTCGGGGCGAGACGGCCGCGCCGGCGCAGCATCCATTCGATCAACGCGAGCAGCGCGAAGGTCACGGCGCAGGGCACGATTGGCTGATACGCGAGTGATTTCACCCATGGCGCGTCGCGCTGCACGGCGACCAGGACGGCGGCGCCGAGCCCACCCGCCAGCGCAAGCAGATTCGCGAAGAAAAGGCTGGCCGAGGGCGGCGGCCGCGGCGCTGCGACCGCGGTCACGCCTGCGCCTCCTCGCCCGCAGGCGTGCGCGTCCGATGCCACAGGAGTATGGCGCTCGCAAGGAGGATCGGGTCGACCGGCATGCGGTAGCGTCCTTCCATGATCGCCATCGGCTCAATCGCCAGCAGGACCAGCGTGCCGAGCGCCGCGAGGGGCAGGAGCCACTCCCAGCCGGTGAAGTGTCGGCGGATTGCACCCCAGGCAACGAAAGCGATGATCGGTGGCCAGAGCCAGCGCAACCAGAGGCCGAGCCACGCCACGGAGCTCGCCGGGTCGTTGGCGGGCCAGGGCTGCCCCAGCAGCAGGTAGATAGTGTGTTCCTTGTACTGCGTGAGCCACGAGAACGTCCGCTCGCGCGCTACGCGATCGCGCTCGGCGACCCAGTCGGCGCGACCATGGGCGACATCGATGCGGATGTACACCGTACCGGTGCGATCGGTTAGCCAGTTCGAGAACGGATACAGGCTCGGGTTATAGAAGGCCGGCGAGCCGAAGACCCAGGAACCCTGTCCCGGAACATCGATCGCGTAGTCGCGCTTGCCGCTGTAGCTGTAGGCTTCCTGGAGATAGACGTTGCCGAATGGTGCGAAGAAGTTGAGTCGTCCCATCCCGTGCATCCCGGCCGTTACGGCCGCAACGCAGAGTATCAGTGTCGAGATCACGGCCTTGGTCGGCCGCGGCTTCGACTGCAGCCACAGCAGCCCGACACAGAGCAGGGCCATCGGCAGCACGACGCTGCGTGTGAACACGGTCGCCGTCCACAGCGCCGAGGCGCCGACGTAGGCACCGAGCGTGCGTTTGCGTGCGGCCCGGAAGCTGGCCCAGAAGGCGAATCCCGAGAGCGAGAGCAGCAGCGTCTCGTTCATGAAGTAGGCATAGATCGCGAGCAGCGAGGGCGCAAGGCCGATGACGATCGCGCCGATGTAGGCGATGCGCCTCGGCACGAGTTCGCGCAGCGCCCGGTACCAGCCGTACGGCATCGCTGCGCACAGCAGCCCGCAGGCGAGCTGCACGACCGGCGGGCTGTCGCCGCTCCAGGTCCGCAACAGGTGGATCCACAGCTGGTAAAGGTACGGATCCCCGGCGCCGATCAGATCCGGGTTCCAGAACCGCGCGCCGTTCTCCCAGTGCCGCAGTGGATCCGAGAACAGGTGAGCGAGCGGGGAATTGAAGAACGGATAGAGGAGCCGTGCCAACAGCACGGCCCCGAAGGCCCAGCGCCAGCGGTGCTCCGACACGCGAAGCCCGGCCTCGTTGTGCAATGCGCCCCCAAAACACCGACGGAGAGTAGCTCCCCGCTCGATCGGGTCGAGGCCGAACCTTAACCGATTTGCCGCAAGCACGCCGGATGCGGGCTCATGAAGCACGCGGGACGAGCCTGTGCGGACCGCGCCCCGCCGCGCGCCTGGCTAGTACAAGTAGAGACTGTCAGTCAACGGGGTCATGACCCCCTGGTTCTTGTTGGTGTCGATGAGTACGCCGATTCTATTGCCGCTGTCGCAGGTGCCGTACGCTGTCAGATAGCCCGCGTAGAACCCGCTTGCAGTGGGAGTTGCCCACGTCTGGATCCCACAAGCCGGCAGGGTAAACGGCGAAGTGCTCCCCGCGACGGTGATGGCGGTGGTCTGCAGCGTACTCATATTGACGCTAACGACGGATGCGCCCTGATCCGAGGGAGGGTAGGCGGCCGCGATGAGGCCCGTGAGTTGCAGTATTGCCGGCTCCGTCGTCAGCAGCGTGTTCCCCACGGCCAGGTATCTGCTGGCCGGGGTCGCGCTAAGTTTCGTCGTGAGGGGCGCTTGCATGACCAGCGAGTCAGGCGCTGCGTACGGCGCACCGAGGTTGAGCGTCTGGTGGTTGATGAATATATGCTTCGACGAATAGTCAAGGTACGCCTCGATTCCTGCCGTGTTTCCATCGGTGGAAGCGAACAGCGCCGTGAAACCCCCGGCACCCGAAATCGGCATGGTCTGCAGACTGGCAGCGGAGGTGACGGAGTTGGAGTAAGTGGCGATGAGATAACTCCCATCGGAGTCCACCAGCATCCAAGTCTCACTCAGTGTTGAATAGGGCGCTGTCGTGGACAGAGTCGTGGCATTACCTCCGGCGATGGGAGCCGAATACCAGGTGGTCTGGACCGTCCCGGCTTCCCAAGGGGCCGTCTGATCACCGAAGTAAATGTTTGCATCGTCACGGACCGGCGGGACGCCGTTTATAGGCTGGGGGTAGCCCGCAAAGGTGTGGACCAAAGTGGGCGTTAGCGTTCCGTCGATGCGGTAGAGCTGGTAACCCGTTGTGGTCGATAGTTCGAAGAAGATCACGGACCCCCCGGGATTGACCACGCCCTCGCGATTGGTGTCGATCCTGAGATAAGCCAAGCCTATGGCCCCCACATGGGTCAGCAGCGCTGTGGTAGCGGAGAAACTCGGAGGCGTGCCCACGGGACTCGACGGATAGAAGGCCAGGTCGTCGCCGCCCATGCTGTCCATGGGAAAGGCAAGCACCCCGGTGAGCTGGCCCGACCCGTTGTAGAGCGGCACAATGGGTTGTGTCCAGTCGATAGTGGTCGGCAGCACGGTTGACGTGGACGCTGCCTGGCTGGCGGGGGAAGTCACGAGAGAAAATGCGTCGGTCGGCAGGCAGCCATATGGGTCCTGGCTACCCGCATTATCGCCCACGATCACGAACTCGGTCGTCGGGTCGTAGAGGGTGCCGTAGATATCGCTTTCGGCGCACACGGCGTCCGTTTCGTGGGTTTGAAAACTGCTGATCCGCTTCGGCGTCGGCGTCGCGCCGCTCGCGAGACTGATCCAGTTGAGGTATCCGCCAGCGCCCGAATATGCCACGTAGATCAGGGAGGCGGGCGTAAAGGAACTCAACACCAGGTCTCCACCGGTGGTGGTGGTCTTGCCGATGTTGAATCCGTAGCCCAAGAACTCTGTCGTGCCAGTGATGTCCACCAGGCTCGGTACGTTCGTCGACAGGTCCGAGGGCAGAACGATGACCCCACTACCGGAAGAACTTACCCCAGAGTAGGCGTAGCCCGGCGCAAAGAACGCGCTTGCGCCCGACGAAGACGATCCGCCGCTGGAGGAGGAGCTGCTGCTCGACGAGGAAGAGCTCGACGACGAAGAGCTGGACGAAGAACTGCTGGACGAAGAGGAAGAGGAGGAGCCGCTGGACGAGGAGGTTCCCCCGCCGCTGGAGGAGCTGCTCGAGGATGACGAGCTGCTGCTCGACGAGGAGGAGCTGGATGACGAGCTGCTGGATGAGGAGGAGCTGGATGACGAGCTGCTGGATGACGAGCTGCTCGAAGACGAGCCGCTGCCCCCCGGGCAGCCGTTGACGGTACAGAAGAGCGCGGATTGATCCGTTATCGCGCCGTTCGCCGCGCCGTCTTCATCAACAGGTCCGCCATCGGTCACCGATATCGTCACGGTACTGCCGTTGACCGTCACCCCATTGAGCACCGCGCAGCTGCCATTGATGCATTTTTCGTAGCCGCTGGGGGCAAGACCCGAAGGCACCGTAAACGTCAGCGTGACGCTCGCGCCGTTCGACAATCCCGATATCGTCCAATCCCACCAGCCGAAAGGCGTGAACAAGCCGTTCACTGCGCCGCCGGGCGCTGCGACTTGAGAGAAACTCGAGAACGTACCGGCGCTCGTCGACACCGTGATGGTGCCCTGGTCCGTGACGACGTTGCAGGTCGCTCCGCTGCAAGTCGTTGTGGCCGTGTTGTCGTGATGGCTGCTGCACGCGGCAAGCGCGAGTAGCGGAGCCAGAAGCGCCACGCGACCCATGCGACACAGTGCGTTCAGCCGCGTCGGGCGCAGATCGCCTCGCAACCCGGACCGAAGACAGCGGCGCCTGTTCGTACCAGTCATAACGAGCTCCCTCGGCTACACGCGATGAGCGACCAACGGACTTTCTTCTGCCACTTCGGGTGACGAAATGGCGCGCCGAGCAGCCTAGGCCCGTCCGCCGGGGCGTCCATAAGCAATCGCTCAAGAAGTTCTCAGAAATTTCTCAGAGAACTCTTTCGTGAAAAGTCAGAGGCTTACGCTATACTTGGGGCGTTCGCAGAAGTCGCGAAGCTCCCGGCGTCGTTTCCATGTCAGCCGTCCCAGCGCAAGTGTTGAAAGTCGGCGAGTGGTCGGTCGACCCCGCGTTGGGCGAGATTTCCTCGGGGAGCCGCGTCACCAAACTCGACCCCCTCACCATGCGCCTGCTGCTTTACTTCGCAGCCAACTCAGGCCGCGTCGTTGCACTGCAGGAACTGCTCGATGCGGTGTGGCCGAAGGTCGTGGTGACTCCGCAGTCCGTGTACAACACGGTGGCGCACCTGCGCCGCACGCTCGGGGATCTGGCCGAGGCGCCGACCTACATCGAGAATATTCCGCGCAAGGGCTATCGCCTGATCGCCCGGGTGGAGAACCGCCCGGTCGAGCGCCGCGCGGTCCCCAGGCCCCCGCTGCCCGAGAACCTGCCGCCGCCATCGGGTCCGCCGGCCAGTGCTCCCCGTCCCCCGCGCTCCCGCCTGCGTGAGCCGAAAATCCTCGCCGCCCTCATCGCCGCCGTGCTCGTGGTGCTCGGGGTCGGCCTGGTGCCCCTGCTGATGCACGCGGGGCCTTTCGCATCGCGAAACGCATCGTCGGAGTCAAACACCGCGCATTCCATCGCGGTCATGCCGTTCAAGGACCTCACTGAAGCGAAGGATCGCGAGTACCTCGCCGAGGGGCTTGCTGAAGAGATCGGCTCCGTGCTGTCGAGGCTGCCCGCACTACGTGTGATCGGACGCGCGTCCGCATTCGCATCGCGGGCCGATAGTGTTCCCGACATCGCCAGGAAGTTGCACGTCGATCACGTGCTCGAGGGCAGCGTCCAGAGCTCGCACCGCGGCCTGCGCATCACGGCCGCCCTGATTCGCACCGCGGACGGCCAGTATCTTTGGTCCAGGACCTACGACCGCCCGAGCGACGATTACTTCAGCGTCGAGGACGAGATTGCGCGCGACGTTTCCAGCGCCCTTACTAACACGGCGCTTCCGCCGAACCGCTCGGCAAGCTCCTGCGGGCAAAGCGGTGAGGCCCACAATCTGCTGTTGCAGGGGCGCTATCTCGGGCGGCACAACACCCGCCTCGAGCGCGAGCGTTCGATCGACCTCTATCAACAGGCGGTGGCGCTCGAGCCAAACTGTGCGCGGGCCTGGGCGTGGCTGTCCACCGCCTATGGAGTGCAGACCGCGAACGGCTGGGCGGAGCCGGACTCCGGCTACCAACACGCGCGCGACGCCGCAGAGCACGCCCTGCGTCTCGACCCGTTCGAGGCCGACGCGCACGCGGCGCTTGCCTACGTCGAGGAATTCCACGACTGGAACTGGTCGGGTGCGCAGGCCGAGCTCGAGCGCGCGCTCGCGCTCAATGCCGGTGACGTGCGGGTATTGAACATGAACGGTCACCTCGCGGTGGATCTGGGGCAGATGGACAGAGCCATCGCCTTATATCGGCGGGCCGTTGCCGTGGACCCCTTGAGCCCCGGCGCCTTGGGCGGACTCGCAGGGGCGCTGTGGGGACGCGGTAATTCCGCCGAGGCAGAGGCGGTCTACCGGCAGGCGGCTACGTTGTCGTCGGCGAGATATCACACGTGGATCGGGCTGATCCTGCTGGATCGCGGCGACAAAGCGGGAGCGCTCGCTGAGATCGCGCAGGAGGGTGATCCCGCGATGCAACTGATGGGGCGTGGCATCGTGCAAAACGCTTTGGGAAACCGCGCAGCGTCGGATCAAGCGCTCGCCGAACTAATCGAGAAGTTTCCGAACCGGCCGACCGAAATCGCCGAGGTATACGCGCGCCGCGGCGAGCCCGATGCTGCCTTTCAGTGGCTCGAGCGCGCGTTTAGCCGGCGCGATGCCGGAATGACGTGGCTCAAGGACGACGTGTCGCTGCGGCCGCTGCGCTCCGATCCCCGCTACGGCGCGTTGCTGCGCCGCATGGGACTGCCGCCGGACTGATGTCCCGCCCCTTTACTCCGCGCGACCCGGCTCGTGATAATGCCCGCGGCATGCAGCGTGCATCAGTTCGGGTCTGTCTCCTCTGGCTCGGTGCGGTGAGCGCCGCGGTCGCGGCGCCGGCGACCGTCGGGCCGGCCGAGGACGGGCAGTGGACCATGCCCGGCAAGAACTACTCGGCGACGCGCTATAGCGGGCTCACGCAGATCAATGCGCGAAACGCGCGCGCGCTGCATCCGGTGTGGACCTTCTCGACCGGCGTGCTCGCGGGCCACGAGGGCCAGCCGCTGGTGGTGGGCAACACGATGTACGTCGTCACGCCCTGGCCGAACGTCCTCTACGCCTTCGATCTCTCGAAGGAGGGCTACCCGCTGCGCTGGAAGTACCGGCCGGATGTGAGCGCGAACGCGCTCGGCGTCGCCTGTTGCGATGCCGTGAATCGCGGCGCCTTCTACGCCGACGGCAAGATCATCTACAACCTGCTCGACGGCCATACGGTCGCGATCGATGCGCGCTCGGGGCGCGAGCTGTGGAAGGTGGCGGTCGCCGACATGGGCAGTGGCGAGACGACGACCATGGCGCCCTTCGTGGTGAAGGACCGCGTGATCGTCGGTGCCTCGGGCGGCGAGTTCGGCATTTACGGCTGGCTGAAGGGCCTCGAGCTCGGCACGGGGCAGATGGCGTGGA
Organism: Steroidobacteraceae bacterium; assembly: GCA_035523985.1. GTDB lineage: Bacteria > Pseudomonadota > Gammaproteobacteria > Steroidobacterales > Steroidobacteraceae > 13-2-20CM-66-19. Next base: position 7,832 of record DATKPR010000052.1, read on the forward strand.
TGGGTCACAACATCGGGCCCGACGCCGGCATGCTGATCCAGGCCGACACCTTCAGGCCCCCTTACGGGACGACGCCCGACGAGGGCGCGCACAGCTGGGCCAACGACAGCTGGAAGACCGGCGGCGCGCCGGTGTGGGGCTGGATCTCCTACGACCCCGAGCTCGATCTCATCTACTACGGCACGGGGAACGCCGCGCCCTATAACCCCGAGCAGCGTGCCGGCGACAACAAATGGAGCGCGAGCGTGCTCGCGCGGCGGCCGCAAACCGGCGCGCTGGTATGGGCGTATCAGTTCACGCCGCACGACAGTTGGGACTACGACGCCACCGGCGCCATGGTGCTCGCCGATCTCACCATCGGCGGCAAGGCCGTCAAGGCGCTGGTGCACTTCGACAAGAACGGCTTCGCGTACACACTCGACCGGGCCACCGGCCGGGTGCTGCTCGCCGAGACCTACGTGCCCGTCAACTGGGCAAAATCCGTCGACCGCGCGAACGGGCGCCCCGTGCAGGACGCCTCCAAGCAGACCGGGGCGACGCAGGGCAACGTCAAGGGTATCTGCCCGAGCCTCGAAGGGGGCGTGAGCCCCAACTCGCCGCCGGCCTACTCGCCGCGCACGCACCTCTTCTATACCTCGACGAACAATCTCTGCATGGAGTACGAGACGGGGCACGCCTCCTACACCAAAGGGACGCCTTACATCGGCGTCAACAGTCCCTACCTCGCCGGCCCCGGCGGCTATCTCGGATCCTTCATCGCCTGGGATGCCACGAGCGGCAGAAAGATCTGGGAGGACAAGGAGCCGTATCCCACCTGGAGCGGCGCGCTCGTCACGGGCGGCGACGTCGCCTTCTACGGCACCCTCGACGGCTGGTTCAAGGCGGTCGACGCGCACACCGGGGCGCTGCTCTCGAAGTTCAAGGTCGGCTCGGGCGTCGTCGGGAATCCCATCACCTGGCGCGGTCCTGACGGCAAGCAGTACGTGGCGATCTACGCGGGCGTCGGCGGCGACTGGGCGCTGCTCGCCGGCGATACGCGCTCGGATGACCCGACGGACGTGCGCTTGCCGCCGGATTTCATGAAGGACATTGCGCGCCACACGAGCCAGGGCGGATTGATCTGGGTGTTCGGCCTGTGAGGGGCCGCGCCGTCATCGCGACGCTTCTCGGCTGCGCAGCGCTCGGCGCGTGCGCCCGGCAGGCGGCGGCGCCCGCGCCGGTGACGAGCGCAGCGCCTCCGGCAGTCGCCTACGAGGCGCACCTCGCCGCCGGCGGCATTGCGCCACCGGGCGGCACGCTCACCAACCCGCATGCCGGCGATGCCGCGGTCGCGAAGAACGGTGCGCTGCTCTTCACCACCATGAACTGCGACGGCTGCCACGGGGGCGGCGGCAGCGGCTGGGTGGGACCGAACCTCGGCGACGGCCGCTGGCGCTACGGCGGCTCGGACGCGGAAGTCTTCAGCTCCATCTTCTACGGCCGCCCCAAGGGCATGCCCGCCTTCGGCGGCGTGCTGGGGAGCGAGGGCGTGTGGACGCTCGTGACCTACCTGCGCTCGTTGCCTCTGCCGGGTGATCTGCCCACCGAGTCCTGGGAGCAGCCATAGCCTCACGTCCGGACGCCCCGCAGCCGCCCCAGGTCCTCTACGGCGAGCTGTTCGTCGCCGTGCAGATGGCGGCGCTCTACGGCGACGGCAAGACTTTCGCGGACGCGGTACCGCGCAGCCCGCCCGAGGCGATCCTGGCCGAGTACCGCACCGCGCAGCCGGCGACACCGGCCGCGCTCGAGCGCTTCGTCGCTGCGCATTTCTCGCTCCCCGGGGAGGAGGGCTCGGTGGTTGCGCCGAGCGCACAGCGCACGCTCACCGAACACATCGATGCGCTCTGGAGCGTGCTCACGCGCGCGAGCCCCGGCGCCCCGCGCGGCTCCTCGCTCCTGCCGCTGCCCAAGCCCTATGTCGTGCCGGGCGGGCGGTTTCGCGAGATCTATTATTGGGACTCGTACTTCACCATGCTCGGGCTGCGGGAGAGTCGCCGCACCGATCTCATCGAGGACATGGTGGAGGATTTCGCGCACCTGATCGATACCTACGGCCACATCCCGAACGGCACGCGCACCTATTACCTCAGCCGCTCGCAGCCGCCGTTCTTTTTCGCGATGGTCGCGCTCACGGCCGCCGATCCGGAGCGCGGTGCGGCGGCCGCCTATGCGCGCTACCTGCCGCAGCTCAGGCGCGAGTACGCGTTCTGGATGGAGGGGGCGGAAGGGCTGGCGGCCGGCACGGCGCATCGGCGCGTGGTCGCGCTGGCCGATGGTGCGGTCCTCAACCGCTACTGGGACGACCGCGACACACCGCGCGATGAGTCCTGGCGCGAGGACACGGAACTCGCGCGCGCGAGCGGCCGCCCGGCCGCCGACGTCTGTCGCGACATCCGGGCCGCCGCCGAGAGCGGTTGGGACTTCAGCTCCCGCTGGCTCGCCGACGCGCACCGCATGGCGACGATCGTCACGACCGACATCGTTCCGGTCGATCTCAACAGCCTGCTGTTCGGGCTCGAGGAGGCGATCGCGGCGGGTTGCGGGGCGGCGGGCGATGCGGCGGGCGGTGCGGATTTTCGCCGCCGCGCGCACGCGCGCCGCGGCGCCATCGACCGGTATCTCTGGGACGCCGCCGCGGGTGTCTGGTTCGACTTTCGGATGAGTGAGGGCGGGCGCATCCGGCGGCTCTCGGCTGCGACCCTCTATCCGCTCTTTTTCGGCAACGCCTCGCCGGCGCAGGCGCAGGCCGTGGCCGCGGCAGTGCGAGCCTCGCTCCTCAAGTCCGGCGGCCTCGTCACGACGCCGCTCACGACCGGGCAGCAGTGGGATGCGCCGAACGGCTGGGCGCCGTTGCAGTGGATCGCCGTGGCGGGCCTCAGGCGTTATGGTGAGGAAGCGCTCGCGGCCGCCATCGCACAGCGCTGGCTGCGCAATGTGCAGCGCGTGTACGCGGAAAATGCCAAGCTGGTGGAGAAGTACGACGTGCTCACCGAGCGCGGCGGCGGCGGCGGGGAGTATCCGCTGCAGGACGGCTTCGGCTGGACTAACGGGGTGACGGCCAAGCTCATGGCGCTGTATCCGGCGGCGGTCGCCGGGCAGAGGCCATCGGCCTAGGGGAGAGGAATTTTGGTCAATCCAGGCATGCAACCGGCGTCCGCCGCCAGCGGCACGGGCGACTCCGAGGTGCGCACGCTGCGCCTCTTCGTGTTCGCGCTGTTCTTCATGTTCGGCGGCATCACGAGCCTCAACGACGTGATCATTCCGAAGCTCAAGGCGCTGTTCACGCTCAACTACGCCCAGGCCATGCTGGTGCAGTTTGCGTTCTTCATCGCCTACTTCGTGATCTCGATTCCGGCCGCCGCGGTGGTGGCGCGCGTCGGCTACATGCGCACGGCGGCCCTCGGCCTCATGACCATGACCGCCGGGTGCCTGCTGTTCATACCCGCCTCGTCATCGAGCCTGTTCGGCGCCTTTCTCGTCGCCGTGTTCGTGCTCGGCGCCGGCATCACCATCGTGCAGGTGGTCGCCAATCCTCTGATCTCGATGCTGGGCCGCCCCCAGACGGCGCACAGCAGACTGACCTTCGCGCAGGCCTTCAATTCCCTCGGTACCACGATCTTCCCGTACGTCGGCTCGATCCTGATCTTGGGCTCGCTCAGCCAGGTCGATCCTTCGACTCTCTCAGGGGCTGCGCTGTCGCTGTTTCGCCGGCAGGAGACCCAGGTCATCGCGCGCACCTACCTCGGCCTGGCGACGGCGCTGACGGTCATCGCGGGCCTGGTGTGGCTCGCGAGGAAGAAGCTCGTCGAGCCTCCAAGCGAGATGCCAACGCTGCGTCATTACATCGACCTCCTGAAGCTCCCCCGCTTCAGTTACGGGACCTTATGCATCTTTGTTTATGTTGGAGGTGAGGTCGCGATCGGCTCCCTCATCGTCAATTACCTGATGCAGTCGAGCGTATGGGGGGTCGGATCCGAGGACGCCGGCAAGCACATTATCTTTTACTGGGGCGGTGCGATGGTGGGGCGCTTCATCGGCGCCTACGTGCTGCGGATCGTCGCGCCGGGCAAGGTGCTTGCGTTTGTCGCGGCCGCGGTGATCACGCTGATCGTCGTGTCCGCCAATACGGTGGGACCCGTCTCGGGCTGGGCGTATCTCGCCATCGGGCTCTTCAATTCCATCATGTTCCCGACCATCTTCACGCTCGCCTGCGAAGGGCTCGGGCCGCGGGCGGCGGAAGCCTCGGGCATCATCTGCGTGGCGATCGTCGGCGGTGCCGTGGTTCCGTGGATTACCGGACGCGCGGCGGATGTCATGGGCCTGAAGGCGGCCCTCATCGTGCCGGCGATCTGCTATGCGGTCATCCTGGGATTTGGCATCTTTGCGCGGCGCCCCGCGCCTTACGCGGAACACTGACGCGGCGCGTGCCGTCCAAAGGATCGACACCATGAAGGCTCGAGTGCGGCTGGTTTTGATGGCCCTGGCGGCGTCGATCGGCGCCGGGGCACTCGCGGGAGCGAAGGTGGACAAGAACCCTCAGACGGCCGCGGCCGCGGACGATCCCTACCTGTGGCTCGAGGACGTGCACGGCGCGCAGGCACTCGCATGGGTGAAGGCGCAGAACGCCCGATCGACCGCGGTGCTGCAGGCCGATCCCGACTACCAGAAGGACTACGACGCGATCCTCAGGGTGCTGGATGCGACCGACCGCATTCCGTACGGCGAGCTCGATCACCAGTACGTGTTCAACTTCTGGCAGGACGCCGCACATCCCAAGGGGATCTGGCGCCGTACCACGATCGCCGACTACGCGAACGCGTCACCCACCTGGGACGTCCTGCTCGATGTCGACCGGCTGGCCGCCGATGAGCACGAGAACTGGGTGTGGAAGGGCGCGGACTGCGCGCCCTCGCTCACGCGCTGCCTGCTCTCGCTCTCGCGGGGCGGAGGCGATGCCGTCGTGGTGCGTGAGTTCAACCCCGACGCCAGGGCGTTCGTGAAGGGCGGCTTCGAGCTCGCGGAGGCGAAGTCGCAGATCACCTGGCTCGACGAGGATACGGTGGTGTTCGGCACCGACTTCGGTGCGGGCTCGATGACGACCTCCGGTTATCCGCGCATCGTCAAGCTGTGGAAGCGCGGCGAGCCCATGGCGAGCGCGCGCACCGTGTACGAGGGCAAGGAGAGCGACGTCGCCTCCAGCGGCGTGGTGTTCCACGGCCCCGCCGGCACGATCGCCCTGGTGCAGCGCAATCCGAGCTTTTTCACGGCCGAGTACTACGTGCTGGGCGCCGATGGCGCGACACGGCAGCTGGCCGTGCCCCTCGGGGCGGACCTGAAGGGCGCGCAGGGGCGCGCGCTCCTCTTCACGCTGCGCGAGGACTGGACGCCGCCGGGCCGCGCGTCGATCGCCAGAGGTTCCCTCATCGCCTACACGTTGCCCGCGCCCGGCTCGGCAGCGGATGCCGACATCGCCGTGCTGTACGTGCCCGATGCGCATAGCGCGATCGACGAGGTGTCCGCGGGGCGCGACGCCGTCTACGTCTCCATCAATCACGACGTGACGGGGAGCATCCACGTCTTTCGTCCGGGCACGAATGGAGTGTGGAGCGAGTCACGGCTGGACCTGCCCGCGAATGGCTCGACCCATATCGTGACCACCAACGCCTGGGGTACGGAGGCCCAGTTTCGCTACGAGAGCTATACGACGCCGACGACGCTGTACGCGACGGCGGGTGAGGGCAAGCCGGTGGCGATCAAGTCGCTGCCGGCGCGCTTCGATGCGACGAACCTCGCCACCGAGCAGTTCTTCGCGACCTCCAGGGACGGCACGCAGGTCCCGTACTTCGTGACGCGCTCGCGCAGCCTCAAGGGCCCGGCGCCGACGGTGCTTTACGGCTACGGCGGATTCGAGGTCTCCCTCACGCCGGGCTACTCAGCCAACTTCGGCATGCTGTGGCTGACGCGCGGCGGCGTGTATGTGGTCGCCAACATCCGCGGCGGCGGCGAGTACGGTCCCGCGTGGCACCAGGCGGCACTGCTCGGCAACCGCCAGAAGGCCTACGACGATTTCCAGGCGGTGGCCGCGGATCTGGTCAGGCGCGGCATCACGACGCCGAAGCAGCTCGGCATCATGGGCGGCTCGAACGGGGGACTCCTGGTGAGCGCCAACATGGTCGAGCGCCCGGAGCTCTTCGGCGCCGTCGTATGCCAGGTGCCGCTCATCGACATGATCCGCTACGTGCACATCGGTGCGGGCGCCTCCTGGGAGGCCGAATACGGCGATCCTGACAAGCCCGCCGACCGCGCCTGGATCATGAAGTATTCGCCCTACCAGAACGTACGCAAGGACAGGCGCTACCCGCCGGTGTTCTTCGTGACCGCCACGAGCGATGACCGCGTGACGCCGGTGCACGCCCGCAAGATGGCGGCCCGCATGGAGGCGCAGAGACACACGGTGCTCTTCTATGAGAACACCGACGGCGGCCACGCGGCCGCGGCCAATCACCGTCAGGCGGCCGAGATGTGGGCGCTGAGCTTCGTGTATCTGAAGCAGATGCTCGGGGCGGGCTGAGGCCCCCGTGGACGAGGCGGCGGGGATCATCGCGGTGCTGCGGGCGGCCGAGCGCGCCGCCGTTCCATGGAAGAACGGCGGCGGACTCACCCGTGAGGTCGCGGTGCATCCCGCCGGCGGCGACTTCACGACCTTCGAGTGGCGGGTCAGCATCGCCGAGATCGCCGTTCCCGGTCCCTTCTCGGTGTTTCCCGGCATCGATCGGCGCATGGCGGTGATCTCCGGCCGCCTGACCCTCGCCGTCGACGGCGCGGCGCCGCTCACCCTCACACCGCAGAGTCCGGCGGTGGCCTTTGCCGGCGATGTGGCGGCCTTCGCCGAGCCCCACGGGGGCCCCGTGGTCGATCTCAACGTCATGACGCGGCGCGGGCGCTGCTGCGCCGCTCTCGAGCGTCTCGAGTTGCGTGCGCCCACGCCGCTCGAGGCCGAGCCCGGCGCGACGCGGCTGCTCGTCGCGCTGACGAGTCAACGCGTCCTCTGCGCAAACCGGCCGCAGCCGCTCGAGCCGCTCGATGCGCTGCTGGTCCCGCCCGGAGCGCCGGCCGTGACGCTGGCGATCCAGGGAGCGGCGGCGCTGTGGCGCGCCGAACTGAGGCCGGTATGAAGCTGCCCTCGGCCGGGGAGATCGCGCGCGATACACGCCATGCGCTGCTCTCCACCCATCACTGGCGCGCACGCCTGGTGCTGTGGGCGGCCGGCGCGGCCGTGGGCTCCGCGGCCGTGGCCTTCGCCTGGCTCGCCGACAGCGCGCAGGCGCTGTTGCGGCGGGTCCTCGCGCATAGCGCGTGGTGGCCGTGGCTGCTCGCCCCCGCGGGCTTCGCACTCATTGCCTGGCTGACACGCCGCTACTTCAAGGGAGCCGAGGGCAGCGGCATTCCGCAGACCATCTACACGCAGCAGGCGGATGCGGACGAGGCCGTACAGCGGCTCCTCAGGCCCCACGTCGCGCTGGGGCGCATGCTGCTCGCGGGGGCGGCACTCCTGTGCGGCGGCTCGATCGGCCGCGAGGGCCCGACGGTGCACGTGGGCGCGGTCATCGCGCACGCGTGCGGCCGCTGGATGCCCCACGGCAGGAGCGGTGCTCAGCGGCGCGTGCTGATCCTCGCCGGCGGTGCCGCCGGCGTCGCTGCCGCCTTCAACACGCCGCTCGCCGGGATCGTGTTCGCGGTCGAAGAGCTGTCGCGCTCCTTCGAGGAACGCGCCAGCGGCGCCGCGCTGACCGCGGTGATTCTCGCCGGCATCATCTCCATCGCGCTGGTCGGCGACTACACCTATTTCGGCCATCCGGTGGTGGCGCAGATTCCGGGCGCGCTGTCGCCGGGCGTCGTGGGCGTGGCGATCGCCACGGGGCTTGCCGGGGGTTTGTTCAGTCGCCTCACGCTCGCCGCAGTGGCGGGACTGCCGGGCATCTTCGGCCGGCTGCAGCGCGAATGGCCGGTGGCGTTTGCGGCAGCCTGCGGCCTGCTGGTTGCGGCGGTGGGGAGCGCCTCCGGCAATCTCACCTACGGCACGGGCTACACCGAGGCCAAGTCGATCCTCACGGACGGGGTCCATCTGCCCTGGTACTACGGCCCGGCACGGGCGCTCGCCACGCTCGGCACGTATCTCAGCGGCATTCCGGCGGGCCTGCTGGCACCGTCTCTTTCCGTCGGCGCCGGGCTCGGGCAACTGGCGGCAGACGTGGACAAACTGCATACCGCGGTGCCGTCCGCCATCCTCGGCATGTGCGGCTACCTCGCCGGCGTCACCCAGGCGCCGCTGACTTCCTTCGTCATCGTCATGGAGATGACCCAGCAGCACGCGATGCTGCTGCCGCTCATGATCACCGCCGCGCTCGCGACCGCGGTCTCCAAGCTCCTCTCGCCGCCCCTCTACCAGACCCTCGCACGGCGCTACGCGCCCTGAGGCGCCGCGCGTGGCGCGGTCGCGCCCTCGAGCATCGTCCTCGCGAACGGCGGTAGCGCTGCGACGCTCAGGTCGCCGCGGGTCCGCTGCGCAGGTTCAGCCCGGCGACGTCCGGGGCGATCAGGCGCGGCGCGGGGCTGCCGTGCACGGGGCCGAAGCGGCGGCCGGCGTTCCAGTCACTGGTCGCCGCGGCGATTTCCGCGCGCGTGCGCGCGACGAAGTTCCACCACACGAGGATCTCCTCACCGAAGGGCGTGCCGCCGACCAGCAGCACGCGCGCCGGGTCCTCGGCCTGCAGCGTCACGGCGTCGCGGCCGGTGCCGAGGTAGAGCAGGGTGCCGGGCGCGAGCGCTTCGCCGCCGACACGTGCCGTGCCGGCGAGCACCAGCGCGGCGTGCTCGAAAGCCGGCTCGAGAGGCAGATCGAGTGCCGCGCGCCCGGCGCTCGCCAGGTCGAGGCCGATGAGTGGGGAGTACACTTCCGCCGGCGAGGTCTCGCCCCAGACGCTTCCGGCGAGCACGCGCACGCTGAAGCCGCCGCGCTCGATGAGCGGCAGGTGCGGGTAGTTGCGAAAGGCCGGCGCACGGTGGCGCTCGTGCTCGGGAAGCGCGATCCACAGCTGCGCCGCGTGCAGCCGCCCGCCGCCGCCGGGGGCCGAGTCCTCGGCATGCGTGATGCCGGATCCGGCGGTCATGAGGTTCACCTGGCCCGGCGTGATCAGCTGCTCGTTGCCGAGGCTGTCGCGGTGCACGACTTCGCCTTCGATGAGCCAGGTGAAGGTCTGCAGCCCGATGTGCGGATGCGGACCCACGTGCATGCCGCCACCCGCGCCGAACTCGATTGGACCTGCGTGGTCGAGGAAGCACCAGGCGCCCACGGTGCGGCGGTGGCGGTTGGGCAGGGCGCGGCGGATCAGGATGCCGCCGCCGATCTCGGTGGAGCGCGCCTCGAGGCGCTCGAGCGCCGGGCCGCTCATGGATGGACCAGCGCCGAGACGATGCGCACCTCGCCGGTCAGCACGCGGTGGATCGGACAGCGCGTCGCGATCTCGAGCAGCTTCTCGCGCTGCTCGGCGCTCAGCGCGCCCTGCAGCGCGATGCGCCGATGGATGTCGCTCCTGCCCGTCGCGGGCGCCCCCTCGGAGTTGAACGTCAGGTCCACCTTCACGCCCGTGAGCGGCCAGCCCTTGCGCTCGGCGTACATCCGCAGCGTGATGGCGGTGCAGGCTCCGAGGCTCGAGAGCAGCAGCGCGTGCGGCCCGGGACCCTGGTCGGCTCCCCCGGCCGCGGGCGGCTCATCGGCCAGCCACTGGTGGCCGGCGTGATCCTCGAGAGTGACCGTGTAAGGGACGGCGGCGCTCACCGCCGTGACATGGGGGCTGTTGCTCATTCGGGCGCACTCCTTGCCTTGACCAGCGATTCGATGCGCGTATCGGGCACGAGCCAGATCAATGCCACCGTCACGTACAGCACGATCGCGAGCCACGGTCGCAGAAACGCGAGCACCACGGCGGCGACGTACAGCACGACCGACAGCTTGCCCTTGAAGTCCTTGCCGGTGGCGAGGGCCAGGCGCGAGTCGCGGCCGTTGGCGGCGATGATCTGCGCCTGCAGCACCGTGTAGCTCACGGCGGCACACGCCAGCACCACGCCGTAGGCGGCGACCGGGGCCGGCACGAATCCCGCCTCGTCGATCCAGCGAATCACGAACGGCACCAGCGACAACCAGAAGAGCAGCGCCAGATTCGCCCACAGCACCCGGCCGTTCACCCGCTCGGTGACGTGCAGCATGTGGTGATGGTTGTTCCAGAAGATGCCGACGTTGACGTAGCTCAGCACGTAGGCGAGGAGCACCGGCACGTCGGCCCGCAATGCGGCGAGGTCGGCGCCGTGCGGCACGCGGATCTCCAGCACCATGATGGTGATGATGATGGCGACTACGCCGTCCGTGAAGGCTTCGAGGCGGGCCGTGTTCATGGCGCCATGTTAACCCGCGGCGGTGCTAAGCTGCCGCGCACCATGAGCGGCAGCCGTCTGTTCATCGAGGCGCGCGACCTGCTGTTGCATTGCCGGGAGGATCCGGCGCGGGCGCAGCGCGAGTTCCGCTGGCCGGCGCTCGGCGCATTCAACTGGGCGCGCGACTACTTCGACGTGATCGCCGCCGGCAATGAGGCGCCGGCGCTGCGCGTCATCGACGATGCGGGCGGCGACGAGGCGCTGAGCTTCGCCGCGCTCGCGCGCCGCTCGGCGCAGGTGGCGGCGTTCCTCGCCGCACGGGGCGTGGAGCCTGGGGATCGCATCCTCATCATGCTGCCGAACTGCGCGGCGCTCTGGGAGACGATGCTCGCCGCCATTCGCCTGGGCGCGGTGATGATCCCGGCCACGACGCTTCTCGAGCACGAGGACCTGCGCGACCGCCTCGAGCGCGGCCGCGTGAAGGCGGTCGTGACACTCGCGGCGCTCGCGGGGCGCTTCGCCCGCCTCGGCGGCGCGCCGCTGCGGGTCGCGGTGGGGGAGGCGGCACTTGGCTGGATTCCCTACCAGGACTCGTACCGCGCCGAGCCGCGCTTCGCCGCCGCGGCCACCCGCGCCGATGACCTGCTGCTGCTTTACTTCACGTCCGGCACGACCGCGAAGCCGAAGCTCGTCGCCCATACCCAGGCGAGCTATCCCGTGGGGCATCTCTCGACCATGTATTGGCTCGGACTGCGCCCCGGGGACGTGCACCTGAACCTGAGCTCGCCCGGGTGGGCGAAGCACGCGTGGTCGAGCGTGTTCGCGCCGTGGAATGCGCAGGCCACCGTGCTCGCTTATCACTACGAGCGCTTCGATCCCCACGCGCTCCTCGCGCAGCTGGTGCGCTGCCGGGTGACGACCTTCTGCGCTCCGCCGACCGTGTGGCGCATGCTGATCCAGCAGGATCTCGGCGCGTTCAAGGTGGCGCTGCGCGAGGTGGCGAGCGCCGGCGAGCCGCTGAACGCCGAAGTGATCGAGCGGGTGCGCGAGATCTGGGGGCTGACGATCCGCGACGGCTTCGGTCAGACCGAGACCACCGCCGTGGCCGGCAACCCGCCCGGACAGGCGGTGAAGGCCGGCTCGATGGGACGGCCGCTCCCGGGCTATCCGCTGGTACTCGTCGACCCCGAAGGACGGCCCGCGCAGGAGGGCGAGATCTGCATCGACCTCGCGCAGCGGCCGCTCGGACTGATGCAGGCCTATCTCGACGATCCGGAGCGCAACGCGAGTGCCATGGGCGACGGCTACTACCACACCGGCGACGTCGCCGTGCGCGACGCCGACGGCTACCTCACCTACGTCGGCCGCATGGACGATGTATTCAAGTGTTCCGACTACCGCATCAGTCCTTTCGAGCTCGAGAGCGTGCTGATCGAGCACCCCGCGGTCGCCGAGGCGGCGGTCGTGCCGAGCCCGGACAGGCTGCGGCTCGCGGTGCCGAAGGCTTTCGTGGTGCTGGCCGGCGGCGCGCAGCCCGATGCCGCCACCGCCCGCTCGATACTCGAGCACGTGCGTGCGCGGGTCTCGCCCTACAAGCGGATCCGTCGCCTCGAGTTCGCGGCACTCCCGAAGACCATCTCGGGGAAAATCCGCCGCGTGCAGCTGCGCAAGCTCGAGGAGACGCGCCCGCCCGGCGGCGGCCGGCGGCCCCAGGAGTTCTGGGAGGAGGACCTGAGGCCGCGGGGCGATCCCCCAGGCTGAAGACCGCCGCCCCGGCCGCGGTATGATGAGTCCATGCTCGATCCCGCCATCGGTTTGCTGCTCGTCGGCTGTTGCGCGCTGCTCTTCGTGAGCGCGGCGCTGCACAAGCTGCGCGCGCCGGCGCGCTTCAGCGAGGTGCTGCGCGCCTATCGCGTGTTGCCGGCACCGCTGGTGCGGCTCGCATTCCTCATCCCGCTCCTCGAGCTCACGATCGGACTCGGGCTCATCGCGCCGGCCGTGCGCACGGCGGCCGGCGGCGCGGGCGCGGCACTCCTCGTTTTGTACGGCGGTGCGATCGCACTCAACCTCGCGCGCGGTCGGCGCGACCTGGCCTGCGGCTGCGGCGGACCGGACGAGGCACGTCCGATCGCCCCGTGGATGGTGGTGCGCAACCTGGTGCTGGCGGCGCTGCTGGTCGCGACGCTCGCGCCGTGGCAGTCGCGAGCGCTCGGCGCCACCGACCTCCTGACCATCGGGGGAGGAGTGGCGGTGGCGACACTCTTATATGTGTCCCTCGAGCGGCTGCTCGGGCGGGTGGCGCCGCGGACGGCAGCCTTCGGGGGCCCCCGGTGACGGCGCTCGCGATCTCGAACGTCGTGCTCTGGGTGCTGGTGCTGGTGCTCGGTGCGGTGGTGCTGGCGCTCACGCGGCAGCTCGGCGTGCTGCACGAGCGCATCGCTCCGGCCGGCGCGCTGATGCTGAACCGCGGCCTCACCGTGGGCGAGCCGGCTCCGGTGCTCGAGGTCGCGGCACTCGATGGCCGGCCAGTCAGGGTCGGAGTCGCGCGCGAGGACGGACGCAGCACGCTGCTGCTGTTCGTCTCGCCGACCTGCCCGGTCTGCAAGACCCTCTTGCCGGCCGTGCGGTCGAGCGGCCGCGACGAGCGCTCGTGGATGGATATCGTCCTGGCGAGCGACGGCGATGTCGCCGCGCAGCGCGAGTTCGTGCGCACCCAGGGCCTCGAAGGCGTTCCATACGTGGTATCGGCCGCGCTCGGGCTCGCCTACCAGGTGAGCCGCCTGCCGTTTGCGGCGTTGCTCGATGAGCGCGGCGTGCTGCGCGCCCGCGGGCTCGTCAACTCACGCGAGCACCTCGAGAGCCTGTTCGAGGCGAAGCGGCTCGGCGTAGCTTCGCTCCAGGATTATTTCTCCGGTGCGGCCTGAGGGAGAGTACGCATGAACGCGGTGTCGATCGATGCGGCCGTCGCGGCCGTGCTCGAGGAATACGAGGCGCGTGCGCGGCGCGAAGAGGATCTCTGGGACACGCTCGGGCCTGAGGACGCCGAGGGACGCATCGACGAGATGCTGCTGCCGGTCGGACGCGCCACCGGCAGCCTCCTCAACCTGCTGGCGAGGGAGGCCGCGGCGCGCCGCATCCTCGAGGTCGGCAGCTCCTTCGGCTATTCGACCGTGTGGCTGGCGGAGGCGGCCCGGGCGGTCGGCGGCAAGGTGATCTCGCTCGAGCTGCGCGCCGAGAAGACCGAGTATGCGACCGAACGGCTGCGGCGCGCGGGCCTCGCCGACTGGGTCGAGTTTCGTGTGGGGGACGCGCTCGAGAGTCTCGCGGCGCTGCACGGACCCTTCGATTTCGTGCTGATCGACCTGTGGAAGAACCTGTACGTGCCGGTGTTCGGGCTGCTGCACCCGAAGCTCGCGCCCGGCGCACTCATCGTCGCCGACAACATGATCGAGCCGGCGAGCGCGCGTCCGTACGCCCAGGCCTATCGGCACGCGGTGCACGCCGCGCGCGACATGAGCTCGGTACTGCTGCCGGTCGGTAACGGCATCGAGCTCAGCCGCTACCAGTGAGCGGCTCACCGAGCGCGATCTCCACGCGCTTGTTGTGCTTGCCCTCGCTGCGGATCCTGAGCACGCGGATCGCGCCGATCTCGGCGATGTTGGCGACGTGAGTGCCGCCGCAGGGCTGCAGGTCGATGCCGGGGATGCGCAGCAGGCGCACTCTGCCTAAGCCGCGGGGCGGCTGCACGCTCATGGTCTTGACGAGCGCCGGCTGCGCGTCGAGCTCCTCGTCCGTGATCCACACGGTCTCGGTGGCGACGCCCGCGGCGATCAGGCGGTTGGTCTCGCTCTCGATGTGCGCGGCATCGAGCGCGGCGAGCTCGATGTCGAAGTCGAGGCGTGCCTTATCGGGCACGATGTTGCCGCCCGTCACGGGAGCGGTGACCACGCACGACATCAGATGCAGCGCGGTGTGCAGCCGCATGAGCCGATAACGCCGCTCCCAGTCGATCGCGAGGCTCACGCTCTCGCCGGGCTCCGGGAGCGCCGCGCCCGCGGCCGGCACGTGCAGCACGCGATCCACGCCCTCGCCCTTGCGGGTATCGGCGATCGGGATGCGCTCGCCGCTGGCGCGCGTCAGCACGCCGCTGTCGCCGGCCTGGCCGCCGCCCAGGGGGTAGAACACGGTGCGGTCGAGCTCGATGCCACGCGGGCCGGCGGCGACTACGCGGGCGCTCGCGGTCTTGAGATACGCATCGTCGCGAAACAGCAATTCGGTGCTCACGGGAACGGCTCCGGGGCTACAATCGTTACCGGCGCATGGCTGCGTTTTCCTACCGGATCGTCAACGTGTTCACTCAGGGGCGTGCAATCCTGAGCGGCAACCCGTTGTGCGTCTTCGAAAGGGCGCAGGGGCTCGATGCCGCAAGAATGCAGGCGCTCGCGCTGCAGTTCAACCTGTCGGAGACCTCCTTCATCCTGCCGTCGGAGCGGGCCAACGCGGCGGTGCGCATCTTCACGCCGCGCTACGAGATGCGCTTCGCCGGACACCCGACACTCGGCACGGCGCACGTGTGCCGTGCGCTCGGGCTCGGGGGCGACCGCATGTCGCTCGAGCTGCCCGCCGGGGTGATCGCGGTGCGCGCCACGGGGGATCGCTGGACGCTGCAGGCCAAGGCGCCCGAATGGCGCGAAGTCGCGGAGCCGCGCCTGACGCTCGCGGCGATGCTCGGTCTGGAGGAACGCGATCTCGGCGCGCGGCCGCTGTGGGTGAATGCCGGCGTCGAGCAGCTCATCGTGCCGCTCGCGAGCGAGGCGGCGGTGCGGCGCGTCGACGTGCGCGCGGATCTGCTCGCGCAACTGCGCAGCGCCGACGGCCACAGCCAGGTCTACGTGTTCGCGCCCGCGGGATCCGGGCTCCTGGGGCGGTTCTTCTTTCCCCAGGGCCGGGCGGTGCTCGAGGACCCGGCCACCGGCTCGGCGACCGCCAACCTCGGCGGCTGGTGCCTCGCCACGGGGCGCACGCTCCCGTGCGAGTTCGACATCGCGCAGGGGGAATACACCGGCCGGCCGTCGGCGTTGCGGCTGCGGGTGGATGAGGAGCGCAACGTACTGGTGAGCGGGGATGTCATCGAGCTCGGACGCGGTTCGATCACTCTCCGCGACGCATGACCTTTGCGCAATGGGGGTCGGGGTTGCTGCTGCGGCTGCTGGGCTGGCGCTCGGTATTGGTGCCTCCGCCGGTGCCCAAAGGCATCATCGTCGTGTACCCGCACACCTCGAATTGGGACTTCATCATCGGCATCCTCTACAAGATCGCGACCGGCCTGCAGGTGCGCTGGCTCGGCAAGGACACGCTGTTTCGCTGGCCGGTGCGCCGGCTGCTGGTGCGTCTGGGCGGCATCCCGGTCAACCGGCGCGACCCCTCGGGATTCGTCGATGCCTTGCTCGCGGAATTCGCCCGCAGTGAATCGCTGTGGCTGGGCATGGCTCCCGAGGGCACCCGCGCGCCCACCGATCACTGGAAATCGGGCTTCTACCGTCTCGCACTGGCCGGCGGTCTGTCCGTCGGCCTGGGCTACATCGACTATGCGACCCGGACCGTGGGCCTCGAGACGTATGTGAGCCTCACGGGAGATCCGGCTCAGGACTTCGCGCGTATTCGGGCCTGCTACGCGGGAAAACGCGGACTGCGACCGGGCAACGAGGGGGTCATTCGCTTGCATCCGTGAAGCGCAGGCGGCGCCACACGTCCCGGTATATGCTGCAGCAAACCGCCGCGCACAACAGAAAACTCCAGGGAGCAGTCTCCATGCACACCCCGATCACGCGCCGTCAGACACGCAACACCACCCTGGCATGCATCGCGCTTGCGGTGGGGATGCTTCCCGCCATCGCCGCGGCAGATCCCTGGGAGCAACCCGGACGGTACGCGATCGGGCACACGACCCTGGTCATCACGGACAGCTCGCGCAACCCCGATGGCTCGACGCCGGTGACGACGCCGGGTCGGCCGCTGTACGTTCACGTCTGGTATCCGACGTGGGCTCATCCCAGGGGACACATTCAGTACACCTGGAACAATCCCGTCTACAACCAGAACACGGGGGGCAGCGTTTATCCGGGACTCCCCGATACGCCCCCGCTGACCTTCACCGGCAGTACCTCGGCGCATGCGGTCGCGGAGGGTGCGGCGCTCGCCGAAGGCCGCTTCCCGCTCCTCGTGGCCACTCACGGCTATGAGGTGGCGGCGGCCAAGAACATGCCGGATACGCTCGAATCGCTCGCGAGCCATGGCTACGTGGTCGCCTCCGTCGAGCACACGGGCGATGACGATGTCTGGTATCAGACCTACTTCATGGAGAACTACGTCGGCCTCAACCTCGGTCCGAACCCGAGCATCTACGCCGCCACGATTCCCGAGCGCGTCAAGGACGTGAGCTTCATCATCAGCGCGGTCCTGGCCGGCAAGGCCGACCGGAGCGGCGCACCTTTCTCCGCCCGTATCGACGCCAATGAGATCGGTGTGCTCGGCTACTCACTCGGCGGTCAGACCTCGCTCGCCACCGTCACCGGCATCAGCACGCAATCGCTGCCCGCGGACCGCCGCGTCAAGGCCGCCTTCATGGGCGCCGGCAGCAACTACGGGCTCCTCATGAATGCCGCCGATTATGCGAACGCCTCCGTGCCGCTCATGTTCTTCGGCAACGACACGGGCATCGTCTACTCGAATTTCAACGCCTTCACGGGCAGCCCCCGCAAATACCGCGTCGACATCGCCGGCTGGAATCACCATGTCGGCGGCTATCAGACGAGCTGGTGCCAGGACATTCATAACTCGCTCATCGCGATCAACCCCGGCGTCTTCCCGCAGGCATTCATCGCTCCCTCCACCCTCAGCCCCTCGGACATCGCCAACTTCACATTCGATTCCACCTTCTACTGGAGCTACACGGGCGCCTACGAGGACGGCGTGTACAACTTCTGCCCGGCGTCGGTGTTTGACGGCGTGAGCGACGCGCAGCTGCAGGCGGTCCTGTTCGGCGACCCGCAGATCCTTGCGGCGGTGAGTGCGCTCGAGGGCTCGATGCCGCTCGAGCCGGCGCTGGCGATTCCCGAGACGACGCGTCTCACCACCGCGTACGCGCTCGCGTTCTTCGATTCCACGCTGAAGCACGAGGAGCGCGACCCTGCGGACCTCGACGATCCCTTGGTGCAGGTAGTCAGGGATTGCGAGCACGTGGCGCCGCACCCCTTCGATCTGCGAGCGGGGGATCGGATCGCGTTCGTGCCGCAGGGCGACTCCTACCAGGTCACGGTGCGTTCGGGTGCCGCATTGCTCCCGGCCGGCACGACACCGCTCGCGGTGGGCGGCAATGGCACCGCCATGGTGAGCTACAGCGGCTTCTCGTTCCCGGTACCGGGGACCGCCGACCCGGTGACGGCGCTCTTTGTGAGCGAGGACGGCGCGATCACGACGCGCACCGCGGGCGATTACACGGGCGTCGACGACAACGGCTCGCCCTGGTACATGCGCGGGCAGCTGCTGCTCACCGGCCGCCTCACCATTGGCGCCCTCATGAAGGACCTCGACAGCAAGGCCGCCACCGCCGGCGGTGGGGTGTTCGCGACTTACGATACCGCCAACCAGCGCGTGATCGTGACCTACCTCGGAGTGCCGGCCGCCGGCACCACCGCCCCCAATACTCTACAGGTGGTGATCAACGGCAGCGGCGAGATCGACATCACGATCGGAGCCCTCGCCGCGACCGGACCGAACTACGCTCCGAACATACTCGGCACCATCGGGATCGGCTCCGGTAACACGCGGGCCGAGGAGCTCGGGAGGGTGAGACCCATCAACTTCGGCGCGCTGCGAAACGCGGCGCCCATCGTGGTGCCGTTCGCCGGCGGCGCCATCTACGAGCAGTACGATGCGGGCGTGAGCGGCGCCTGCCGGGCCGATGCGCAGTGAGCGCGGGAAGAGACCATGGCGAAGCTCGTGTTTGCAATGAACCAGTCCCTGGACGGCTACGTCGACCACACGAGATTCGGGCCTGAGCCCGGGCTCTTCCGCCACTTCATCGAGCACGTGCGCAGCCTGGCAGGCATGCTCTACGGCCGGCGCCTGTACGAGGTTATGCGCTATTGGGACGATGATCTGCCTGACTGGGGCGCGGCGGAACGCGACTTCGCGGCGGCGTGGAGGCGGCAACCGAAATGGGTCGTGTCGCGCTCGTTGCAGTCGGTGGGCCCGAACGCCACGCTTCTCGGGGATGACCTCAAAGCGGCGACCGGTGCCTTGAAGCACCGGCTTGCCGGGGAGATCGACGTGGGCGGACCGGAGCTGGCGCAAAGCCTCACCGATCTCGGCCTGATCGATGAGTATCGGCTCTACCTGCACCCCGTCGTGCTCGGTCACGGCAAGCCGTTTTTCGCCGGCCCGCGGCCGCCGCTGCGCCTCGTGGGGAGCGATCGGATTGCCGGCGATGTGGTCAGGCTGACCTACGTTCCGGCCTGACCGCGTGCCCGGCCGGGACCGGCACGGGTATCCGGGGGTGCCCGCAGGCGCTGGCCGACTCGCCGATTGACCCGGGCGGCCCTCTCACGGGACGATGGCTTCATGGATCCGAAGCTCATCACCCCGATTCTGATCGGCGCCCTGGTCGTCTGGGCGATCGTACGCCGCGTGCGCAGGACCTTCGGGCGCCAGCGCGTACAGCCCGCGCGCATGTGGCTGCGCATCGGGATCCTCACTCTCATCGGTGCCGGGTTCGTCGCCACCGCCGGCCTGCGCAGCCCCCAGATGCTCGAGGCCTTCAGCGGCGGACTGCTCTGCGGTGCGGCGCTCGGCTGGCTGGGTCTGCGCCACACGCGTTTCGAGGTGACGACCGAGGGGCGCTTCTACACGCCGCACACCTATATCGGGCTCGCGGTGATGCTGCTGTTTCTCGGACGCCTGGCTTACCGCTTTCTCTACTTCTCGCTCGGCACGGGCGGGGCGTTCGCCGGCGATCCCGGTGCCGCCGCCGCCTACCAGAGAACCCCGCTCACGCTCGGCACCTTCGCGGTCCTGGTCGGCTACTACGTGTTCTACTACGCGGGCGTGCTGTTCAGAACCCGCGCCGCGGCGCTCGCGGCGCCGAGCCCTGCCACAGTGCCTGAATGATGCTCAACTCGCTCAGGGAGAAGATCCGATGCGCGGGCACATTGCCGGGCTGATCGTTGCGCTGGGGTTCACGCTCACCGCGGGCGCCGCTGCCGCGCCCACGCCCCCCATGCAGCCGGACATCCCGGCCGATTTCGTGGTCCCGAGCGCGGACTTCGATTACGTGAAGCGCGAAGTCATGATCCCGATGCGCGACGGGGTGAAGCTGCACACGGTGATCGTGATCCCGAAGGGCGCGAGCGGCGCCCCGATCGTGCTGACCCGCACGCCCTACGATGCCTCCGGTCAGGCCGCCAATGCGAGTCCGCACATGCTCGGGCTGCTCTCGCCGGCCGATGCGGTGTTCGTCACGCACGGCTACATCCGCGTCTTCCAGGACGTGCGCGGCAAGTACGGCTCGGAGGGCGAGTACGTCATGACGCGCGAGCTGCGCGGCGCGCTCAACCCCACCCGCGTCGATCATTCCACCGATGCCTGGGACACCATCGACTGGCTGGTGAAGAACGTGCCGGAGTCGAATGGCAAGGTGGGCATGATCGGCTCCTCCTATGGGGGCTTCACGGTGTTGATGGCGCTCATCAACCCGCACCCGGCGCTGAAGGCGGCGGTGCCCGAGTGCCCGATGGTCGACGGCTGGAAGGGCGACGACTGGTTTCACAACGGCGCCTTCCGCCAGCCGAACTTCGACTACATCTACGGGCAGACGACGCGCCA
This sequence comes from Steroidobacteraceae bacterium, assembly GCA_035523985.1. Taxonomy (GTDB): domain Bacteria; phylum Pseudomonadota; class Gammaproteobacteria; order Steroidobacterales; family Steroidobacteraceae; genus 13-2-20CM-66-19. The sequence goes on from DATKPR010000052.1 coordinate 28,184, forward strand.
GGGCAGGGGCGAGCAGATTGCGCGCGGCGTGTACGACGACTACCAGCTGTTCCTCGAGCTCGGCTCCGCCGGTGCCTTTGCGGCGCGCTTCGGCATCGACAGGCTGCCGTTCTTCCGCAAGCTCGCCGAGCACCCGGCGTACGATGCGTTCTGGAGCGGGCAGGCGCTCGATCAGATACTCCCGAGGCAACCGCTCAAGGTGCCGACGCTCTTCGTGACGAGCCTGTGGGACCAGGAGGACATGTACGGCGGCGTTCATGCCTACGCGGCGCTCAAGCCCCAGGACAAGGACAACCGCCTGGTGTTCCTGGTGCTCGGCCCCTGGCGCCACAGCGGCATCAACGGCGACGGCACGACCCTCGGGCCGCTCAAGTTCGACGGCGATACGGCCCTGCAGGTGCGGCGCGACGTGATCGAGCCGTTCCTCGCCGAGCACCTGAAGGACGGGGCGCCCCGGGCCGACCTGGCGCCGGCGCTGGTGTTCGAGACCGGGACCAACACCTGGCGGCGTCTGCCGGCGTGGCCGCTGTCGTGCGAGTCGGGCTGCGCCTCGCGCTCCGAGCCGTTGTACCTGCAGCCGCATCTCGGCTTGAGCTTCACCGCGCCGCCCGTCAGGAGCGGCTTGCCCTTCGATGAGTACGTGTCGGATCCCGCCAAGCCCGTACCCTACATTCCGCGCCCCGTGCATTTCGGCGACCGCGACGCATGGCGCCGCTGGCTGCTCACCGATCAGCGCTTCGTCGCCGACCGTCCCGACGTGCTGACCTATACCTCGGAGGTGCTCACCGCGCCCGTGCACATCGGCGGCGCGCCGCTGGTGAATCTCTACGCCGCGACGAGCGGCAGCGACGCGGACTGGGTGGTGAAGCTGATCGACGTCTATCCCGATGAGGTACCGGCGGACCCGCCCATGGGCGGCTACCAGCTCGGCATCGCCATGGACATCTTCCGCGGCCGCTACCGCGAGAGCCTCGAGCACCCGAGCGCCATCGCCGCCAACAAGCCGCTGCTGTACCGCTTCGCTCTGCCGCAGGTGGATCACGTGTTCCTGCCCGGCCACCGCATCATGGTGCAGGTGCAGTCCAGCTGGTTTCCGCTCTACGACCGCAATCCGCAGACCTTCGTGGACAACATATTCTTCGCGCGCCCCGAGGACTATCGCAAAGCCACGCAGCGGATATTCCACATCGGCGGGGTCGCGAGCTATATCGACCTGCCGCTGGTGACGGCGCACTGAGGGTGGCGCTGCCGGAGAAGTGCATGCCGCAAACCGGCCAGTCGGGCCCTCGCGGGCTGACGATAATGGGGCAGGGCCCACGCGGCATGCAGCATCGCTCAGGATAAGCCTATGGACGAGCCCCAGACGAGCCAGCCGGCGCGCGCCCGCCGCCCCAGCGGGCGCGACGCCAAGATCGCGGCACGCACCGCCCGCAGCGCGGCCTTCGTCCCGTACATCACGCGCAATATCCCCTACTACGAGGTGCTGACCGAGGAGGGGCTCGAGCTCCTCGAGCGCAATGCCGACACGATTCTCGAGGAGATCGGCATCGACTTCCGCGACGACCCGGAGTCGCTCACGCTGTGGAAGGACGCGGGTGCCGACATTCAGGGTGAGCGCGTGCGCTTCCCGCGCGGCCTGTGCCGCGAGCTGGTGCGCCGCTCGGCGCCGCGGGAGTTCACGCAGTACGCGCGCAACCCGGCGCGCAACGTGGTGATCGGCGGCAACCGCACGGTGTTCGCCCCGGCCTACGGCTCGCCTTTCGTGCGCAGCCTCGATGAGGGGCGCCGCTACGCCCGCATCGAGGACTTCCGCAACTTCGTCAAGCTCGCCTACGTCGCCACCTCGCTGCACCACTCGGGAGGCACGATCTGCGAGCCCGTCGATCTGCCGGTCAATAAGCGGCACTTCGACATGGTCTATGCCCACATGAAGTACAGCGACAAGCCGTACATGGGGTCCGTTACGCACCCCGACCGGGCGCAGGACACGGTCGAGATGACCAAGATCCTCTTCGGTGATAACTACACCGATCCGGCGACCGGTAAGCCCCGTACCTGCATCACGAGCCTGATCAACGCCAACTCGCCCCTCACCTGGGATGCGACCATGCTCGGGGCGCTCAAGACCTACGCGCGCGCCAACCAGGCGACCATCGTCACCCCCTTCATCCTCGCCGGCGCGATGTCGCCCGTGACGGTGGCGGGTACCGCGGCGCAGACGCTCGCCGAGGCGCTCGCCGGCATGGCGACCGCGCAGCTGGTGAACCCCGGGGCCCCGGTGATCCTCGGCAGCTTCGCCTCCTCGCTCTCCATGCAGTCGGGTGCGCCCACCTTCGGGACGCCGGAGCCGGCGCTGGTGCTGTATGTGATGGCCGCGCTCGCGCGCCGCCTCGGCGTGCCGTTCCGCTCCGGCGGCTCGCTGTGCGCCTCCAAGATCCCGGATGCCCAGGCCGCCTACGAGTCGGCCAACACGCTGATTCCGACCTGTCTCGGCGGCGTCAACTTCGTGCTGCATACCGCGGGGTGGCTCGAGGGCGGCCTCGCCATGGGCTACGAGAAGTTCGTCATGGACGCCGACCAGGCCGGCATGATGCATACGCTGCTCGCCGGCGTGGATCTCAGCGAGAACGGCCAGGCGCTCGATGCGATCCGCGAGGTGGGTCCCGGCAAGCACTTTCTCGGCTGCGCGCATACGCAGGCGAACTTCCAGACCGCGTTCTACCGCTCCCCGCTCGCCGACAACAACAGCGTCGAGCAGTGGGAGGCCGAGGGCGCCAGGGACATGATCCAGCGCGCCAATGCGCTCTGGAAGAAGCAGCTCGCCGACTACGAGGCTCCGCCGCTCGACCCGGGCATCGATGAGGCGCTGCTCGACTACATGAACCGCCGCAAGGCGTCCTTCCCGGACTCGAACGTCTAGGCGCGCTCGGGGGCGGCGCCGAAATGCGCTAGCATCCACGGCATGCTGCCCGCCGCCAGCCACGACCCGAGCCGACGCCGACTGCGCGCCGGCATCGTCGGCGGCGGTCGCGGCGCCTTCATCGGCTCGGTGCACCGGCTCGCCGCCGAGCTCGACGGCCAGGCGCTCATTGTCGCCGGCGCCATGTCCTCCGACCCCGCCGTCGCGCGCGAGAGCGCCGCCGCCTGGTTTCTCGAGCGCAGCTACGACTCCTACGAGGAGATGGCGCGCAGCGAATCGGCCGATGCCAACGGCATCGACTTCGTGATCGTGGCAACGCCCAATCACCTGCATTTCCCCGTGGCGCGCGCCTTCCTCACCGAGGATATCCACGTGGTATGCGACAAGCCGCTCGCGGCAAGTCTCGCCGACGGCGAGGAGCTCGGGCGCCTCGTCGCCGGCGGCACCGCGCTCTTTGCCCTCACCCACAACTACACGGGCTACCCCATGGTGCGCGAGGCGCGCGAGCTGGTGCGCGCCGGGCGGCTCGGCGAGATCCGCAGGGTCGCGGTCGAGTACGCGCAGGACTGGCTGATGGAGCCGCTCGAGGCGCGCGGCAACAAGCAGGCCGCCTGGCGCACCGATCCGCACCGCGCCGGTCCCGGCGGGAGCGTCGGCGACATCGGCACGCACGCCGCGAACCTGCTCGAGTTCGTCACGGGCCGGCGCATCGAGTCGGTGTGCGCCGATCTGACGGCCTTCGTGGCCGGCCGCCGGCTCGATGACGATGCCAGCATGCTGGTGCGGCTCGAGGGCGGCGCCAGGGGCACGCTGGTGTGCTCGCAGATCGCCTGCGGCGAGGAGAATCAGCTGTCGCTGCGTGTCTATGGCACGAAGGCGGGGCTCGAGTGGCGCCAGCAGGAGCCCAACACGCTCATCCTCAAGCCGGCCGGCGGGCCCTGGGAGCTGCTGCGCACCGGCCAACCCTACCTCGGTGCCGCCGCGCGTGCCGCTTCCCGTACGCCGCCGGGGCACCCCGAGGGCTACCTCGAGGCCTTCGCCAACCTCTACCGCAGCTTCATCGCCGACGTGCGCCGCGTGGGGGAGGGGCAGCCGCCGGCGCGCGACTACCCCGGCATCGAGGAGGGACTGCGGGGCCTGCGCTTCGTCGGCCAGGCGGTGGCGAGCTCGCGGGCCGGCTCGGTGTGGATGCGAATCTGAGCGCGCGCGCTCGCTAACGGATCTTCGCTACGTACGCGTAAGCCTGCCGGGCGGCCTCGATCTGGCTCATGCGGGTGAAGGGTCCTTCCTGCTCCACGAAGTAGTGCCTGAGGCCGGCCTTCTCGGCGGCGGCGAAAATCGGCCGGTAGTCGATCATGCCGTGTCCGAGCTCCGCCCCGGGATAGGCGTAGGTTGCGAAGGCCGCCGCGTTGCCTGCGCGCAGGGGCGCGGCGAGAAAGTCCTTCACGTGAATCATCGGAAAGCGTCCCGGGTAGCGCGCGATGTAATCGATCGGGTTGCGTCCGCCGAGGACCATCCAGCCGCAGTCGATCTCGAATTGCACGAGCGCCGGATCGGTCCCGGCGAGCAGGACGTCGTAGGCGATGCTGCCGCCCTGGTCGGCGAACTCGATGTGGTGGTTGTGGTAGACGTACCTGAGGCCCGCGCGCCGCGCCTGCTCGCCGAGCCGGTTGGCGAGCGCGGCGGTGCGGTGCGCCTCGTCCAGCGTCATGCCGCCGGAGAGCTCTCTCGCGACGAGCCCGCGCAGGCTGCCGCTGGCCGCGTACTGTGCACCGAGGTCGTGGGCCTGCTCGAACGCGGTCTCGGGCACGCTGAAGTCCAGGTGCGCACTCGGAGCGGTGAGGCCCTGAGCGTCGAGCAGCCGGCGGAAGTCGCGCGCGCTCAAGCCCGCGAAGCCCGCGGTCTCCACCTCGCGAAAGCCGATCTCCCGCACTCTGCGCAGCGTCGCGGCGGGATCGGCGGCGAGGGAATCCTTGACCGCGTAGAGCTGTATTCCCGCGGCCCCGCCGAGCGGCGTCGCCTCGAGGAGACCGGGCAGGGCGGGTGCGATGAGCGCGGCCGCGCCGAGGCGGCCGGTCGCGCCGAGGAAGCGTCTGCGGCTGAGCGTGGTCATGAGGGCCCCATGGTACGCTAGGCGCGGATAAGAAGGTCGAATGACGACACTCACCCGAACGCGCCTGTGCGTGATGATGTTCCTCCAGTTCTTCGTCTGGGGCGGCTGGTTCGTCACCATGGGGAGCTATCTCGCCGCCAACCTGCACGCGAGCGGCGCGCAGACCGGGCTCGCCTACGGCACCCAGGCGCTCGGCGCCATCATCGCCCCGTTCATCGTCGGACTCATCGCCGACCGTTACTTCAACGCCGAGCGCGTCCTCGGGGTGCTGCATCTCGCGGGCGGCTGCCTCATGTACGTGCTCTACGGCACGCGCGACTTCGCCGCCTTCTACCCGCTGCTGCTCGCCTACATGCTCCTTTACATGCCGACGCTCGCGCTGGTGAACGCGGTCGCCTTCCGGCAGATGGCGGACCCCGCAAGGCATTTCTCGGGAATTCGCGTCTGGGGCACGATCGGCTGGATCGTCGCCGGGCTCGTGATCAGCTACCTCTTCGCCTGGGACTCGCACGAAGGCATCGAGCGGGGGCTGCTGCGCGACACCTTCCTCATGTGCGCGCTGGCCTCGGGCGCGCTCGGCCTCTACAGCTTCACGTTGCCGGCGACGCCGCCGCTGCCCGCGGCGCAGTCGGGCTCGGGCTCGGGGCTCGGGCGGCTGCTCGGCTTCGACGCGCTGGTGCTCCTCAAAGAGCGCAACTTCGCGGTGTTCTTCGCCGCCTCGGTGCTCATCTGCATTCCGTTGGCCTTCTATTACCAGAACGCCAACCAGTTCCTCACCGAGATCCAGGTGGCGAATGCCACCGGCAAGCAGACCATCGGGCAGGGCTCGGAAGTGCTCTTCATGCTGCTGATCCCGGTGTTCCTGCGCACCTTCGGCATGAAGGCGACGCTGCTCGTCGGCATGCTCGCCTGGGCCGCCCGCTACGTGCTGTTCGCTCTCGGGGACGCGCATGCGCTCGCCTTCCTGCTGATCATCGGGATCGCGCTGCACGGGGTGTGCTACGACTTCTTCTTCGTCTCCGGGCAGATCTATACCGACTCCAAGGCCGGCCCGCGGCACAAGGCCGCCGCGCAGGGGCTGATCACGCTGGCCACCTACGGGCTCGGCATGCTGGTCGGGTTCTGGGCCGCGGGCCGGATCGACGACCTGTATGCGAGCGCCGGCGCGCACGACTGGAAGTCGATCTGGCTCTATCCGGCCGTGTTCGCCGCGGGGGTCTTCCTGCTGTTCGCCCTCACGTTCCGCAACGAGAAGGTCGCCTATGCCGGCCGGTGAGTTCCGGCCGCGGCCGATGCGCCTCAGTATCCTGACCGCGGCGCTGCAGGAGCTGACCCCGCGCGCGCGGCGCGAGGCCGACCCCGACCTCGCCATCGAGGAGTGGCTCGCCTTCGCCGCCGAAATCGGCGCCCCGAACATCGAGCTGTCCGCCGCGCTCCATCCGAGCGAGAGCGACGTGCCGGCGGCAGCCATGCTCGACCCGGTCGCCAACACCCTCGACCTGCGCCGGCCGTTCGATGCGGCGCGCGCCGCGCGCGTGCAGCGGGCGATGGCGGGCGCCAGGGTGGGCCTCTCGGATCTCGGCTACTTCGACAACATGCTTGCCGCCGACGAGGCGGTGCGGCGCCGGAAGCACGCGCTCATGCTCAAGGTGTTCGACGCCGCCGTGCTGCTCGGGACGGATGCGGTCACCGGCTTCGTCGGCCGCAATCCCGCGCTCAGCATGGATGCCAACCTCGTCATGTTCGAGGAAGTCTTCATTCCGCTCCTCGAGGAGGCGAAGGCGCGCGGCCTCAGCTACCGCGTGGAGCAATGCCCGATGCCGGGCTGGAACACGAGCGATGCCTGGCACAACAACATCGCCTATGCGCCCGGTCCCTGGATCGCGCTGCACCGCATCTGCGAGCGGCACGGCGTCGGCGACCAGTTCCGCATCCATTACGACCCTTCGCACGCCATCCTCATGGGCCAGGACAGCCGCTCGGTGTTCCAGTACCTGAAGGACCGCGGCTACAATTTTCTGATCGGCGGCTTCCACGTCAAAGGGCAGGTGATCGACGCACGCGGCATCTCCGCCTGGGGCTACGGCGGCCAGACGCTCGAGCGCGGCGACTGGCACGGCCGTGAGCCGAGCCGCGAGCCGGCCGAACAGGCCAATGCCTGGAAGAAGCAGACGGTGTTCGCCGAGCACGAGCTGCCGGGCACCGCGCGCCACGACCCGCTCGCGTATCTGCAGAACCGCTCGGTCGACTGGCTCGATCACCAGCTCGCCGCGCGCGAGCTGCTCGCCATCGAGCCCGACAAGACCTATCTGGTCGTCGAGCACGAGTACCCGCCGGCGCGTATCCAGGACCGCGAGCGCCTGAAGCCCGTTCTCCAGGCCTCGCTGGCCTTTACCCGCGCCATCGACGCAGCCGCCGCGGCGATGTACGCCCTGCAGCACGAGGTGTTGGCCGCGCAGGGGATCGCCGCGCAGGGTGTCGGCCGCGAGGCTTATCGATCCTGAAGGGGGCCCGATGGAAGAGCTGTCATGCCGTTCGTAACCCCGCAGTCCCAGCAGCGCACCTACGATGTGATCGTGGTCGGGTCGGGCGCGGCCGGCGGGCAGACCGCCTACACGCTGAGCATGGAGGGCGCGCGGGTGCTGATGCTGGAAGCGGGGCGGCGTTACACCCCGCAGACCGAGACCGCGATGTTCCAGACGCCCGACATGGCGCCGCTCGCCGGCGTCGGCACCCCCGGAAAGCCGTTCGGCTTCTACGATGCGACCGTCGACGGGGGCTGGCAGGTGCCGGGCGAGCCCTACGTGCGCATGACCGAGGATCACGCGGGACGCTTCGAGTGGTGGCGGGCGCGCATGCTCGGCGGACGTACCAACCATTGGGGCCGGATCTCGCTGCGCAACGGTCCCTACGACTTCAAGCCCAGGAGCCGCGATGGCCTCGGCTTCGACTGGCCGATCCGCTACGAGGACGTGGCGCCCTACTACGACAAGGTGGAGCTGCTGGTCGGCGTCTACGGCACCAGCGAGGGGCTCGAGAACACGCCCGGCTCCTCGCCCGGGTGTCTGCTGCCGCCGCCCAAGCCGATCGTCAGCGACTATCTCATCGCAAAGGGTGCCAGGCGTCTTGGCATTCCGGCCATTCCGGGTCATCGCGCGGTCCTCACCCGGCCGCTCGACCATACCCGCAACCCGCAGCTGCTGCATCCCGGTAACGCCAGGGCGCAGCAGATTCTTGCCGCCGACATGCGAAGCCGCTCGGCTTGTCTGTGGGCCACGCCCTGCGGACGCGGCTGCGCGGTGCGGGCCAACTACCAGTCGACCACCGTGCACCTGCCGCCGGCGCTCGCCACCGGCAACCTCGACATCACGACGGACGCGATGGTCTACGAGGTGACCCTCGGCAAGGACGGGCGCGCCACCGGCGTCCACTTCGTCGACCGCAAGACCGGCAGGCACGCGCACGCGCGCGCCCGCGTGGTGGTACTCGCGGCGAGCGCCTGCGAGTCGGCGCGCATCCTCCTCAACTCGAAGAGCGCGCAGTTTCCCGACGGCCTCGCGAACTCGAGCGGCAAGGTCGGCCGCTATCTCATGGACACGGTCGGCAGCGACGTATGGGGGCAGGTGCCGCTGCTCGAGGGACTGCCGCCGGTGAACGAGGACGGCGCCGACGGGCACCAGCTCTATACGCCCTGGTGGCTGTACCGCGAGCAGCTCGCCGGCAAGCTCGGCTTCGCGCGCGGCTACCACATCGAGTTCGGCGGCGGCAAACATATGCCGGGCTTCGACACCGCGGCAGGGCTCGAGTGGCTCACCGGCGGCAACTACGGGACGAAGTTCAAGCAGGACGTGCGCCGCTACTACGGCTCGTTCGTCTACTTCGACGGGCGCGGCGAGATGATCCCGAACGAGGGGTCGTACTGCGAGATCGACCCGGGCGGCACCAAGGACAAATGGGGAATCCCCGTGTTGCGCTTCCACTGGCAGTGGTCCGAGCACGAGACGCGCCAGGCCGCCCACATGCAGCGCACCTTCCGCGACATCATCGAGGCCGTGGGCGGCAAGCCGTACGCGGTCGAGACCGACGGTGCGAAGGCGATCGCACCCGGCGGCTCCATCATTCACGAGGTGGGCGGGGCCATCATGGGCGCGGATCCGAAGGTCTCGGTGACCAACTCCTGGTGCCAGACGTGGGACGTGCCGAATCTCTTCATCACCGACGGGGCGGTGTTCGCTTCCAACGCCGACAAGAACCCGACGCTCACCATCATGGCGATCGCCTGGCGCGCCTCGGACCATATACTCGCGTCGCTGCGGCGTAAGGAGCTGTGATGGACCGGCGTACGACCATCAAGTGGGTGCTGGCGGTGAGCGCGGCGTGGCCGGCCGTGCAGCGGGCGCGCGCCCAGGCGACCGCGGCCGCGGCCGCCGTGGCGCGTCAGGGCGAGACGGCGGTGGAGGGATACGGGACGGACCCGGACCTCATCACCCCGCACAAGCGCGGCGAGTACTGGCCGCTCACCTTGAATGCCGCGCAGCGGCGCCTCGCGGCGGTGCTGTGCGATCTCCTCATTCCGGCCGACGACCGCTCGCCGGGCGCCGCCGCCGTGGGCGCGGTGGACTTCATCGACGAATGGGTGAGCGCGCCTTACCCGCGCAGCCAGCACGATCGGCCCATCGTGCTCGAAGGGCTGCGCTGGCTGGATGAGGAAGCGCAGCGGCGCGGCGGCAAGGCCTTTGCGGATCTGGACGCCGCCGCCCAGGCGGCCATCTGCGATGACATCGCGAGCCTCGCGCGCGCCGGCGCCGAGCGGCGCGCGGCGGCGCGCTTCTTCGCGCTCTATCGCGACCTCACCGCCGGCGCCTTCTACTCGAGCCCGGCCGGGCGCACGGACCTCGGCTACATCGGCAACGTCGCGCTCGCGCACTTCGACGGCGCGCCGCCCGAGCTGCTGAAGAAACTCAACCTGGCCTGAACCGGGCCAGCCCCAGGAGGTGGCATCCATGAATCCGACACCACTCTGCGCCGTATTCCTGGCGCTCAGTTTCGCAGCCACGGCCGGCAGCGCCGCCGACCAGGGCGGCGGCTCAGGCTGGCGGCCGCTGCTCGGGGAGCACAGCGCGCCCGAGTGGCGCGGCTGGAAGGCGCAGGGCCTGCCGGCGGGCTGGCACGTCGATGGCGGCGTGCTGCACAAGGACGGGCCGGTCGACGATCTCGTCTCGAAGAGGAAGTACGCGAACTTCGAGCTCGAGCTCGAGTGGAAGATCGGCAAGGAGGGCAACAGCGGCATCTTCTACCGCGGCACGCGCGAGTACGATCACATCTACTGGAGCGCGCCCGAGTACCAGCTGCTCGATGACGCCGACACCGAGGACGGCAAGAGCCCGCTGACCGCGGCGGGCTCCGCCTATGCGCTCTACGGGGTGCCGCCGGGCGTCGCCAAGCCCTATGACCAGTGGAACAAGACACGGCTCATCGTCAATGGCCACCATGTCGAGCACTGGCTGAACGGCGTCAAGGTGGTGGAGTACGATTTGGCGAGCGAGGACTGGAGGAAGCGCGTCGCGGCCAGCAAGTTCTCGAGGTACCCGCACTACGGGCTCGCCGAATCGGGCCTGATCGGCATCCAGGGCGATCACCCCGGGGCACTCGCGGTACGCAACATCCGCATCCGCGTTCTGCCGTGAAGTTCAACATCACCTTCGGGTCGACGGCTGGCAAGGCGCAGGCGCCTGCGCCGGCGGCGCCCGTGGTGCCGGCGCTGCGCGCGCACGATTTGTTCCCCACCCGCGTCTGGCAGGCGCAGCTCGAGGAGCTCGCGCCGCACTTCGATGCCTGGATTGAGCAGGTGCTCGCGCTGCGGGCGGCGGACCCGGAGCCGGCCGGGCGCACCGTGCGCCAGGGCTGGAACAGCAAGGATTTCACATTGCTGGAACGGCCGGAGTTCGCGCCGCTGCGCCACGCGATCCGCGCCGCATGCACGCTGGCGCTCACCGAGATGGGACAGGGCGAGCGTGCCTTCGAGCTGCAGTCCTGGGTGAACCTGCACGATCGCGGCGGCTTCAACTTCCTGCACATGCACGAGGGATCGTTGCTCTCGGGCAGCTTCTACCTCAAGGTTCCGCCGGGCTCGGGCGATTTCGTGTTCCGCGATCCGCGCCCCGGCGTACTGCACAACTTCGTCAAGGGCGGCGTGCCGAACGGCCACGCCGACGTCCACCTCACGCCGAGCGCGGGGCTGGTGGTGCTCTTCCCCTGCTGGATGGAGCATTACGTCGAGACGCACGAAGGGCAGGAGCCGCGCATCACCATCGCCTTCAACGCCAACCCGCCCTGACGCTGCGGCACGGCGGCAGCGGTCCGGCATGAGCGGGGCGGCCTCAGCCCGGCACGGCGTCGAAGGCGACCGTGAGCCGCGGTTGCCCACTGTCGAAGGGCACGGTCCCGTGCCAGAAGTACGAGGGGAAGAGCACCAGCATCCCCACCTGCGGGCGTACCGAGTACTGAGCCGCGAGCGGCGGGGTCGTGCGGATGCCGGGCTCGCCGAAGGTGAGGACGCCCTGGTCGCTGTCGCCCGCGCTCATGACATCCGGCAGCTCGAGGTAACACGCGGAGGAGATCCAGCCGCGCGGATGAGTGTGATTGGCATGGAAGCCGGCGCGATGCAGCCGCACGGACCAGGCACCGTTGAAGCGCCAGCGGCCGTTGTTACGGCGGCGCAGCGGATCGGTCCCCTGGCCGATCTTCCCGAGGTAGTGGCGGATCGGCGCGACGAATGCCGTGAAGAGGCCGCGGATCGCCGGATCGGTGCTGCGGGTCAGGTCCTGCGTGGTCTCGGTGCCGTTGCGCAGCGACTGAAAGAGCAGGGCGTGACCCTGCGGGTCGTGCAGGCGGTTCAGACTCGCGCGCAGATCCGTGAGGAAGCTCGCCAGGTCCTTCCAGGGCGGCGGCGGCTCGAGCGGCTGCGGTACCACGAGGTTGCGGTAGTCGCAGAGCCGCTGGTAGCGCTCGTCCCCCAGCATGCGCCAGGCCGTGGTCTGCAGCGCGATGAGGTATTGATCGTCCGGGCTCGCCCCGAGGAGCGTCGCGCACTCGGCGAGGGCCGCGGCGGGCTCGCCGGTTCCGAGCCGGCCCGCGGCGAGCAGCGTGCGGGCCGTGGGGCTGCCGGGTGAGAGGCGCAGCGCCCGCTCGGCGAGCGCGACCGCGGCGGCCGGCTCGAAGTCGAGCGCCGCGAGTCCGGCGCGCACCAGCAGCGTCGGCGGCGCCCGCGGCCGGGCCGCCCAGGGCTCGAGGCAGGCGTACGCTCCGCGCGCATCGCCCGCCCCCTGCAGGATCGCGGCCTTTGCGGCCCACAGTGCCTCATCGTTGCCGAAAATCCGCAGCGTCTCGTCGAGCACCTCCGTGGCCTGTGCCAGATCGCCGGTCCGCACCCAGATGAGCTGTGCGAGCGCGTTGTGCGCCTCGATGAGCCGCGGCTCGAGCTTCAGCGACTCGCGCAGCGCCGCTTCGGCGCGGTCCGCGCCCGTACCCTGGGCGATGAGGGAACGGGCGTAGGTGTTGAGGAGCGCGGGGCTGCGGCTCGCGCCGCCGAGGGCATGCAGCGCGATGCGCTCGGCCTCGGCGTGCTCGCCGGTGAGATTCAGCGCCAGGGCGAGTCCGTGCGCCGCCGCCTGGTTGCCCGGCAGTCTGGCGGCGATCTGCCGGTAGCCCGCCACCGCCTCCTGCACTCGTCCGAGGGACACGAGCGCGCCTACGTGCTGGGCGACGAGCTCGGGGTCGGCGCGCCCCGCGAGCACCACCGGCGTGGCGATCGCGAGCGCGTCCACGGGACGGCGCGTGTCGTTGTAGTAGCGGGCGAGCAGCAGCGCCGCGCGCGCGTAGGGCGGCGGCCCCTGGGCGGCGCGCTTGAGATAGGGCTCGGCTTCGGCGCCGCGGCCGGTCGCGAGCAGCAGCTCGCCGAGCGTGGTGAGGGTGGGCACCCAGTTGGGATCGAGCGCCAGGGCCCGATGCAGCAGCTGCTCGGCGGTGGTGGCATCGCCGAGCGCCTGCGTGGTGCCGGCGAGGAGGCGCACGCCCTCGACGAAATCGGGATGTGCCGCGACGATGGCACGCAGCTCCTCGTGCGCGCCGGCGAAGTTGCCGGCGTCGAGCAGCTCGCCCACGCGGCGCATGGCCTCGGTGAGCTCAGGTGGCATCGGCGTGGTCATGAAAAGAAAAACCCCCTCGCGCCGCGGCGGCGCGAGGGGGTCAGGTCGTCGTCAGAACTTGTACTTGACGGTGAAGTTGACTTCGCGACCCTCGATCGGCCGTGCCAGCAGCACCCCGCCAAGGCCCACGGCCGAACCGAAGATGCGCGCGTTGCCTTCGGTGAGACCGATCTGGTTGGTGAGGTTGGTTCCCTGAATGCGGAACTGCCAGTTGTTGCCGACGTCGGCGATCAGCCCGGCACCCAGCATGTAGTACGTGCCGAGGGGCTGCAGGCCCGCGAGGTCCTCGTAGCGCTGGCCGACGTACTCGTAGGTGACGAAGCCGGTGATGTCACCCCACGAGGCCGGTACCGCGTAGCTCGGAGTCACGCGGAACTGCCACTTCGGCTGGCGCTGCAGCGGCGCGCCGTCGATGCTGCCGCACTGCGGGTTGCCGAGGATGTCCGTATACGGGATGCAGCCGGTGTAGTCGGTGTAGTGGCCATCCATGTAATCGCCGACCACGCGGATGTTGAGGCCCGTAAGCGGCGTCACGCTGGCGACGAAGTCCAGGCCATGCGTGCTGGCGCCGTAGATCAGGGTCTCACCCGTAATCGGTACGCCGGTGTTGGTGGAGGGCGTGTACTGCAGACCGGTGAAATCACGCTGGTAGATGCTCAGGTCCAGGTACGCATACTGGTTCTGGAACTTGAAGCCACCCTCGTAGTTCTGCACGGTCTCGAGCGGCGCGTAGTTGCCGTTGGCACCACGGATGTTGTTGTCGAAGTCGTCGTAGTGCACGCCGTTGTTTATACGGACGTAGGCGCTCATCGAGTTCGTGAACTCGTAGTTGATGCCGCCGGTGAACGTCGGACGGGTCCGCTGGTAGTGCTCGTAGTCGTAGGTGCCATTGCAGACCGGTACCGCGTTGTCGTACAGATCCGCGGCGGTGCCGAGCTGCTGCGGCGTGGTGTTGCAGGTGCGCTGGTGAACGTCGATGTTCTCCAGGCGCGCCCCGACGTCGATCAGCCAGGCGTCCACCTTCCACGAGTCGGAGAAGTAGCCCGCGATGTTCATCGCATCGCCATGCGCCAGGATGTTGTAGTTGCCGTTCTCGTTGACGAAGCCCTGCGGGCTGGTCAGGTAGACCGTACCCCCCGGGGTCGTCTGGGTGAGCGAGATCGGCGTGGCGTTCGGCGTGTTGGTCATCAGCATCTGGTTGCCGAGGGACCAGTTGTCGTTGTCGCTGTAGCGGGCCAGGTAGACGCCGCCGGTGAGCGTGTTGCCGTCGAAGATCTCGCGGCTGGCGCGGAACTCGTCGGTGATGCTCTGCAGCGACTTCTGGATGAACCACCAGCCCTGCGTGATCACGCTCTGGCCGAGCGGCACGGCATTGCCGGTGGTGGCGTAGGTCGCATTGACGGTGCCAACCGGCAGGCCCTGGCCGCCGGGCCCCAGGTTGTTGGTGTCGACGGCGGTGGCGCCGTTGCAGTAGCCGGCCGGTGCCGCCATCTGACAGCCGTACAGGTAGTAGCTGAGCGGCCGGGGATTGGGACCGGAGAACAGGGCATTCGTGTCGAGGCCGCCGCCGTCGATCATGAAGTTGTTGCTGAACTGCCAGGCGTCGATCTTCTGTTCCCACTTGCTGCCGAAATAGTAGAACTGCGTACCGCGGCCGTTGGCGAGATTCGCACCCTCGAAGCCGCCGGCCGGGTTCGGTACGGTGACGTTCTGGATGGCGTAGCTGCCGTAGGAGCAGGCCAGCGCGCAGAAGCCCGGATATTGCGAGATGTTGCCGTTGGCACTCTCGATCACCGGGATCGGGACCATGAACTGGTCCTTCTCATCGAGCACGCGGGTCCAGAACAGCACCGAGCCGCCGTCGAGATCCTTGGAGAGCGTGGCGGTGAACTGGCCACCGACGTCCTCAGGGAACTGCGGCGAGCGGATGCCGTCGTTGCTGACGTAAAAACCGCCGAGACTGGCTTTCCAGCCATCGGCGACCGGGCCGCCATAGAAGCCGTCGACACGCCACAGTCCCTCGTTACCGTAGGTGACCGCCACGTCGCCCGTGGGGGTGTCGGTGCCGCGCTTCAAGATGAAGTTCGCGGTGGCGCCCATCTGCGCCGGACCGAAGAGCGCGCCGGGGCCGCCCTGCACCACTTCCAGGCGGTCGATGGTGTCGTCGATGCGGAACATGGAGCTCGAGTCCATGAAGGAGAGCGAGGGCATGCCGAACATCGGCAGACCTTCGATCATGTTGGTGAAGAAGGGCGCGTCGCCGCCCGAGGGGAAGCCCGCCACTTCAATGTTGGCGCCGGTCTGGCCGCCCGAGGACTCCGGCCAGATGCCGGGGGAGACCTTGAGCAGGTCGGCCGTGCTCTTGGGATTGGCCTCTTTGATCTGTTCGGCGTCGACCGCAACGATGTTGTAGGACGCATCGAGCTTCTTGACGCCCTGCTGGGCGTTCGCCGTTACGACGACTTCCTGCAGGGAGTCGGTCGCGCCCGGGGCGGTGGCCTGCGCGGCCTGATCCTGGTCGGCGGCGTGCGCCAGGGAACCGTAGAGAATTCCAGCAACCGCGGCGGCGATGCAACGGGCCGCGCCCGGCCGTCGCGCCAATGCCGCAGCTGCGGGCAGCGAATCGATGGGTGATGCAGTGACGTGAGCCAACGGAGCGCTCGTACTGAGCGCCTTGTTGCTTTTTGATCTCATGGGTCCCCTCCGGATGGTTAAAGCAGGCGGTCTGAAGCTTGTTCGAACCCTCTCTCGTTGATCGTTTTTCTTGATTTAAAGAAGGTGCTGCCCGCGCGGTGTCGGCCTCTTCGCTACCGACGAGCGTTCACGCACCGCGCCTCGGACCCCCGCACCTGGAATGACTCTAATGCGAATGATTTGCGATGACAAGAGCGTGTCGCGAATCTACAACGTTTACGCGGGGGGTCTTCAGGGCTGCCGCTTCAGGGGGCTCGCGCGATCGTCCACCGTGGCGGTGCGTGCGTGCGACAGCCGTCTCAGGGCGCCCGCTGGATGAGCACGAGCTCGGAGGTCAGCGGATCGGTCAGCGAGACCCGCAGGCCCTCGCGCCGCAACGCCGCGCCGCTCACGGTGCGGTCCGCGCCGGGACCCCGATCCTGGAAGCGCAGATGATAGCGGGCGCGGGGCTCGAGCCCCTGAAGCAGAAAGCGGTGCGTCGGCTCGCCCGGCGCCGAGCCGCGGAAGGCGTAGAGCACCCCGCGGTGGAGCGCCCCGGACCAATACTCGATTCCGTCCCAGTGCACGCCATCGGGCCGGTTCGACACGTGATACAGATCGGCGGAGCGGATCAGGGGTCGCAGCACCGTGCGGTAGAGCATGAGCTCGCCGCGGGCCGCGGCCCGCCTTGGCCCGTTCCAGCGGCTCGCGTCCTGCATCAGCGAGAACCAGCCGAGCATCCCGCTGCGCAGCATGTAACGGAAACTCGCCAGGCTCGCCGCCGGCCAGTCGCCGACGTAGCTCTCGAGCATTGCCGGCGGCAGTACGTAGCTCGCGTCGTAGAACGCGCGGCGATTGGCGACCGGATCATAGATGTCGGTGATGGAGAAGTAATCGCCGTGGGCTGCGCTGCCGAAATCGACCATGCGCCCGCCGTCGTTGCAGATCTCGAGCAGCAGCCCGGGGTGGCGCGCGCGCAGCCGCTCGTACAGAGCGTAGTAGGCGCGCGTGGCGTGGTCGCTGACGTCGGTGGCATTGGAGCTGTCGACCCAGAGGAATCCCGAGTCCTGGTAGACGCGCAGCGTCGCCGGATCGGGCGCGGCGGCGGCGTGGTCCGCGCGCGTGCTGCCCTGGGCCACGAGGTAGCCGTCGTGCTCGAGCATATCGAGGTGATAGTCGGAGACGATGCGCTCGAGCTCGCGCCCGACCCACGCGGCGGCCTGCGGCACGCCGAGATCGATGGTGATGCCCTTGAAGCTCTCCGTATGGCGCCATCCCGGGGGCGGATCGGCGATGAGCCAGTCGCGCCGTGCGGGGTCATCGACCGCAAGCGCTCCCGCGGCGTGCGAAGTGCCGGCCTGCGCCCAGTCGACCCACAGCCCGAATCTGAGGCCGCGCCGGTGGGCAAAGTCGGCGAGATTCGCGATGCCATGGGGGAATTTCTCAGGATCCGCGCGCCAGTCGCCCACATCGCGGAACCAGCCGGCGTCGAGATGGAACATCTCCAGGCCGAGCGCGGCGGCGCTCGCGATCATGCGCCGCGCCAGGGTCTCGTCCACCGCCGTGCCGCTCCCCCAGCTGTTGCTGACCATAAGCGGGTAGGCGGGATCCTCGAGCGCGCGCGGGTTGCCGAGCGCGCTGCGCACCCAGCGGCGCAGCTGATTGCCCGCGCCGTCCGGCCCTCCCGTGGCGGCGCCGACGAAGACCGCCGGGGTCGCGAACGTCGCGCCGGCCGGGAGTCGCGTGCGGTATGGCGCGGGGTTGGGGTCGAGACCCGCCTCGCCGCGCACCGCGCCGCCGCTGCGCTCGAGCGCGATATGCGTGCGCCCGCTGAACTCGATGCCGAGGTACCAGCCGAGCCCGCTCGCGGGCGCATCGACCAGCACATACGGGATCATCTCCCGCGGGCGGCCGGGAAGCGGCCGTGCGTAGGGGCTCGAGGTGCCCTCCCAGGCGTCGCCTTCGCGGAGCGTATCGCGATGCGTGCCCGCGGAGGAGGGAGCGTCCGCGCCCTTCTCGACCCAGAAACGCTCGAGGGTGGCGCGCGGGTCGATGGCAAAGTCGAAGCGCCACGTGGGTACGAGTGGCAGCCACAGCGGCTCGCTGCCGCGGTTCTCGATGAGCACCGTGTGCTCGAGAGGGCCGAAATCGGCACGCGCGCGCCAGCGCCACGTCAGCCGCAGCGCCGGTGCCACGCTCTCGTAGACGAGATCGATCTCGCGCGGTTCGAAGCGGCACGCCGCTGCATCGAGCCGCCACTCGAGCGGCTGTGAGCGGCTGTCGATCCCGAGATGGGCCGGGAGTCTCTCGGCGGCCCCGCCGGCCCACACGAGCCCGCCGCCGGCCAGTGTCCGCAGGCGCGGGCCCTCGGCGGCGGCCTCGATGAGGATGCGGACGTCGGTGGTGGCGAGCGTCGCGCGCAGCGCCGGCGGCTCCGCCGCCGGCGCCCGGGCGGCCAGGGCGCAAACGACGGCGCAGGCGCCGCAGCGGACGAAAGCGGAGGCGCGGCGGTGCCGGCCCGGCCGCAGTGGAGGGCCCGGGGGCCTCAGTTGCGCGGCGTCATCGACTTGAGATATCAAGACGGCATCACCGCGTCATGCGGGCGGCGGAGGTGGATATGCGCTTCTCCCATGCTGTGCTCGCGGCGCTGCCCGTGTTCCTGCTCGGGGCCGCGCCGGTCCGCGGTGAGCCGCCCCCGGCACCCGGAACCGCGGCGGTCTGGACGACCAGGGAAATCAAGTTCGTCTATCAGGGCTTCACCACCCAGTACAGCTGTGACTCGCTACAGGAAAAGGTCAAAGGATACCTGCTCAAGCTCGGCGCGCGCTCCGATCTCGAGGTGCGCGGCTACGGCTGCACCCAGCCGACGGCGCCCGATCCTTTCGCCGGTGTCAGCATCCGCATGAGCGTGCTGCAGCCGGCGGCCGGTTCGGCCGCACCGTCGGTGGCCGCGCACTGGAAGGAAGTCGACCTTGTGGGCGATCGTGATCCGGCGAGGGCGGCCGCCGAGTGCGAGCTCATCGACCAGTTCGGCCGCAAGGTGCTGCCGCTGTTCACGACGCGCCACATCGAGCGTGGCAGTCCCTGCGAGTATCGCAACGTCATTCCGGGCGGCACGCAGCTCAAGGCCGAGGTGTTGATCGCGGACGGCGGAGCGCCCGTGGCATCGCGCTAAGTCCGCCAGCCGATCCCGCATCGACGCCGCCGAACGCATGATCCAGGCTCGCTCCTTCGGCATCGTCGCTCTGAGTTTGCTCGCCGCCGCTAGCGCGCGACCGGCCGGGGCGACGGGTGGCCCGGCAGCGGCCGCGACACCGGGTACGGTGGTTTCCGGCAAGGCGCGCTTCGAGTTCCTGACGCCCTCGCTGGTGCGTCTCGAGTACGCCGCCGGGGGCGCCTTCGTCGATGCGCCGACCGCGGTCGTCGAGCGGCGCGACTGGGCGCCGGTGGCGGTCGGATCCCGCGAGCAGGACGGCTGGCTGGTCGTCACGTCCACCGTCCTGACGGTGCGTTACCGACTCGGATCCGGGGCATTCAGCGCCGGCAATCTCTCGGTCGCCTGGAACGACCGCGCCGGCCTCACGCACGTCTGGCGTCCGGGCGACCCCGATCCCCGCAACCTCGGCGGGCTCACGTATTCGCTCGATAACATCGCCGCCGCCAACCTGCCGCGCGACGGCATGGATCTCGCCAATCCCGTGGGCGACTCGATTCCCGGGATCGACCTGGTGCTGCCCGAGGCGAAGCCGGGACTCTTGAGCCGCAGCGGCTACGCCTTCATCGACGACAGCGAGACGCCGGTGTGGAACGCGCAGCGCCGCTGGATCGAGCCGCGGCGGGCGAAGGGGCAGGACTGGTACCTGTTCGCCTACGACCGCGACTACCCGCGCGTGCTCGGGGAGTACGCGCGGCTGTGCGGGCCGATCCCGATGATCCCGCGCTACGTGCTCGGGCCGCAGATCACCGATTTCAACTTCGAGTACTTCCCGGGGAGCGAGGAGTCGCGCCGCGCCGATTTCCGCCGCTACGACCAGCGCTACCTGCTCGGGGAAGTCGACCGCATGCGCGCCGCGCACATTCCCTTCGACACGCTGGTGCTCGACTTCGCCTGGCACAACTACGGCTGGGACGGCGGCTACGACTGGAGTCCGCTCTTTCCCAGGCCGCTCGAGCTGATGCAGGCGCTGCACGCGCGCGGGGTGCACTTAAGCCTCAACGATCACCCCGGCTACATCCACACCGACGAGAGCATTCTCTCCTTCGACGACAGCCACACTCCCGAGGTGCTCGCGGCACTCGGCCGGCCGCCGCTCGCGAAACCCGCGTTCGATCTCGACCTGTCGCGGGGCTGGAGCTTCTCCACCGACCCGCAGAAGGGACACTGGCGGGCGATCCGCATCGGCGTGCCGTGGCAGGAGCAGGGCTACGCGCACTACCGCGGTATCGGCTGGTACCGCAAGCGCGTGACGCTGCCGGCGCAGCTGCCCGCGAAGCTCTATCTCTATGTCGGCGAGGTGCGCAGCACCTACCGGCTGTTCGTCAACGGCAAGGAGGCGGCGGTGAGCCCGCTGCACTGGCCGCAGCGCGTCACCACCGCCGAAATCACTCCATATGTCGTCGCCGGTGCGAGCAACGAGCTGCTGCTGCGGGTGGAGCCGGACGCGCAGGCGCAGCCCCCGGAGCAGCGCGACGGCATCCTGATGGGACCCGTGGCGATCCGCGACCTGCCGCGGCCCGGCCGCATCTACTTCGATCTCTCCGAGCAGAAACAGGCCGAGATCTCCATGCGCGAGCTGCACGGGCCGCTCATGCAGCAGGGGGTCGACTTCTGGTGGGTCGACGGCGGCAGCGGCGCGGTCGACATGCCGGGGCTCAACAAGCAGCTCTGGACCAACAAGGTGTTCTACGACTTCAGCGCCGCGCACACCGGCCGCCGCGCCTTCATCCTCGGGCGCTACGGCGACTGGGGGAGCGAGCGCTATCCGGGCTTCTTCACCGGCGATACCTACTCGGAATGGCCGGTGCTCGCCTACGAGGTGGCGTTCTCCGCGCGCGGCGGCAACGTGCTCGTGCCCTGGATCAGCCACGACATCGGCGGCTTCCACGGTGCCAAGATCGATTTCGATCTGTACGCGCGCTGGATCGAGTTCGGCGCTTTCAGCGGCATTCTGCGCATGCACAGTGCGCACGAGAACCCGCGCGAGGGCAACCTGCGCATGCCCTGGACCTACGGGCCGCGGGGCATCGCGCTCATGAGGAAGTACTTTACGCTGCGCACGCAGCTGATTCCCTATATCTATACGTACGCCTGGCGCGCGCATCGCGACTCGCTGCCGCTGCTGTCGCCGCTGTATCTCGTGTACCCGGAAGCGGAGGAGGCCTACCGGCACCCGCACGAGTACTTCTTCGGCGCCGAGCTGCTGGTGGCTCCGGTGCTGAACGCGGACGGGCGGGTCACCGTGTGGCTGCCGCCCGGGGACTGGCTCGACTTCTTCACCGGTGAGCACTTCGCGGGCGGACAAACGCTCACGGCGCACTACGCGGTCGATGCGACGCCGGTGTTCGTGCGCGCCGGCGCCCTCATTCCCGAGCAGCCGCCGGGTGAGACCTCGGACGCGCCGCCGCCCGATCGGCTGATCCTCAACGTCTACGGGTCGGGCGGCGGGCGCTTCGAGCTTTACGAGGACGACGGCAGCTCGCTGAATCCCGACGCAGCGGATGCGCACGCGACGACGCGCATGACCCACACGGTGACCGCGGATGGCATGCAGCACCTCACGATCGAGCCGGCGCGCGGGACCTACGCCGGGCAGCCGGCGCGCCGCTCCTACGAGCTGCGGCTGCATGGGGCCGGGAAACCCGCGCGCCTCACGGTCGACGGCCGCAGCGCCGGCGGCTGGAGCTTCGCGGCCGACGGCACGGCCGTCGCGCAGCTGCCGGCGCACCCGGTCGGCGAGGAGCTGCGCATCGACTGGCGGTAGCGGCGCCTACCCCGCGAGCGTGAAAAAGGTCGAATACTCCTCGGCGTCGATCTCGACGTACGGAAGCAGCGTGAGCGGCGTCGCGCCGGCGCGCATCTCCCAGCGGCGTGGCGCCGCCTGGTGCGCGGCGAGCAGCTCGGCGCGCGTCGGGCGCGGCGGCCCGGCGCCGGTGCTCACCGGGAAGAGTACCAGGGGACCCGCGAGCAGGGCGACGATGTCCGGATGCCGCCGGTCGATCGCCTCGAGGCGCTTCGCGCGCGGCAGCTCGAGATCGATGCGATCGCCGTCGCGCCACTCGCGTGCGAGCGCGGCGAACGTCCCGGGCTCGGCGCTTCCCGTCCAGCGCCGTCCGTTCACTTCGATGCGGGCATGCTGCGCCCACGCCGGAATCCGCAGCCGCAGCGTGAGCGCGCACGGCTGCGAAGCCGCGAGCGCCAGCGACACATGATCGTCGAAGGGGTAGTCGCCGCGCTGCGTCAGCGTGCAGCGCGTGGCGCCCATGCGCCAGCGCGCGCTCGAGGGCAGGTACAGGTTCACGTACAGGCCGGCCGCATCTCTCAGGTAGGCATTGATGCCGTAGTCGGTGGCGACCTGCGGCAAGGTGCCGGAGCAGCAGGGAAAGCGGTGGCTCGAATACACCTTGCGGCCGGCGAAGTTGTAGTCCGCGTAGTAGAACGCCCGCCCGTCGGCGTGCATGGGGCGCGCGCCGAGCACGGTGTTGAACATGACGCGCTCCATGCTGTCGCCGTAGCGCGCATCGCGCGTCACGCGCAGCAGGTAGCGCGTCAGCTTGAAGTGCGCGTAGGCCCCGCAGGGGGTCTCGAAGCTGTTATGCGTTCCCGTGAGACTCGCGTTGAGCTCGGGGCCGTCGGGGGCCATGAGTTTCTCGTCCGGTCCCCAGCCGCCGGTCGGGTAGCTCTGCGCGGCGAGCATCGTGAAGGCGTTGCGCGCGGCCGCGAGGTGCTTGCGGCTGCCGAGCGTGAGATACGCCTGCATGGCGGACGAGAGCGAGTTGACGTAGCTGTAGGCATGCTTGCCGGCGAGCACGTTCTCGCCGCGCGCGAGCGGATCGAACCAGGTCGCATCGTCGAGGAAGCGCACCGCGAGCTCGCGGTAGCGCCGGCCGGCGCCGCGGCGGTACGCGAGGAAGAGATTCTCGGGATTGGTATAGGACTCATCCCAGCGGTAGGACTGATCCTTGCCCGGCCGCCACTCGAGCTCGCGGTCGACGGCGTGCGGCGGCAGGTGCGGCAACGCGGCGCGCGTGGTGCGCGCGAGCACGGCGTAAGCCTGCGGATCGCCGGCCAGCGTGTGGGAGTCGAGGAGTCCGAGCAGCAGCTTGTCGTAGCAGTAGGCCGGGAAGCGGTTCTTGTCGTAGAACGCCTCATCGATGGTCGCGGCGTAGAGCCGGTTGAGGCGCAGCACCTTCGCGCGCGCCGCCGCGGAGCCGGTGATCGCGTGATAGCGGGCGAGCGCCGACACCCACTGACCGAAGGTCGCGCCGGGGGCGAAGCCCGCATCGTCCCGGTGCCAGTCGTAGCCGGGATCGTAGTTGTACCAGCCGCCGAGGTCCTGCCCCGGCGCCGGTTGCCCGGCCATCTGCCGGAAGGGCCTGAGGAGGCTGTCCTCGCTCAGGCTCATGAGCACTTCGTGCGTGTTGTCGAGCTGCGCGCGGTGCGCCGCGCTCTCGACCGTGACGTCGCCGTAGGGCAGCTCGCTCAGCACCGGCGCGGCCGCGCCGTCATCCGGAGCGGCCGCACCGTGCGGCGGGAGACCCGCGGCGGCCGCGCCGGCGGCTGCGGCCGCGAGCCGTGCGAAATCGCGGCGGGTGAGTCGCGTGTATCTCATGTGCGCCATGCTCGCGCCGCGGGCCCATTACCCGCAAGCGCCGCCCTCTCAGGTATATTGCCGCGCTACTGCGGCAGGCGCGGGGTGAGCATCCGGTGAAGGCGAGGGCGGCGTGGCGGGCGGCTTGCGTGCTGGTCATCGCCGCGGGCGCGGCGCGCGCGGCGGTGCCCCTCGACTTCGAGGTGGACGATGCGCTCAACCTCAACCGCTTCGTGCGCTCCGGGCCGGTGGCCGCGCATCTGCT
Source organism: Steroidobacteraceae bacterium (assembly GCA_035523985.1). Taxonomy (GTDB): domain Bacteria; phylum Pseudomonadota; class Gammaproteobacteria; order Steroidobacterales; family Steroidobacteraceae; genus 13-2-20CM-66-19. The sequence goes on from DATKPR010000052.1 coordinate 52,170, forward strand.
GCTGCGCGGGGGCGCCGAGCCGCGCATCCTCGTGGCATTTCCCGCCGGTGATTCCGGCGTCGGGCTTTGGTTCGGCACAGGTGCGGCGGCGGGCGGCTGGAAGCTCGCCGGTGCGCCGCAGCCGCTGCATGCCCGGGACGCGCGCGGCCGTCCGCTCGAGGGGATTGCCGCCGAGGCCACTCTCGGCGTGCCCGAGCTCGTGCCGCGCCAGGCCGTGCTCTCGAGCATCCGCGTGCTGCGCGACTACCAGCTGCTGAAGACCGTGCCGGCGCAGATTACCGTCGCGCCGGCCGTCGCCGGGAGCACGCTCAGCTGGTCTCGCGAGCGGCTCGATGGCGCGCTGAGCTACCGCCTGACGCTCGAGGTGACGCACGGCGTGCTCGCCGACGGGCGGATTCGCGCCGCGCCCGACGGCACGATCGGCGTGCGCATCACCGCCCTCACCGGCGAGGAGCCGCTGACGCCGCTCGCCGGCGCCGAGCTGCTCGACGCGGCGGCCGGCAGCGATGCCGCGGCGCGCAACACGCTCACCTTTCTCGCCTACCGCGAGAAGCTGCTCGCGGGCTCGTGGCGCTTCGATACCTACTTCGGCCGCGACACCCTGATGTCCGTGCGGCTGCTGCTGCCGGCGCTCGCCCCGACCGCGGTGGAGGCGGGTCTCGCCTCGGTGCTGGCGCGGCTCTCCCCGGAAGGCGAGGTCGCGCACGAGGAGGACATCGGCGAGCAGGCCGTGCTCGATCACCTCAAGGCCGACGGCTCGCGTTCCGCCGCCCCGGTCTACGACTACAAGATGATCGACGGCGACTACCTGCTCGCGCCGGTGGCGTGCGCCTGGCTGCTGCACGACACGCGCGGGCGCTCACGCGCGGCGGCATTCCTGGCCGCCGCGGTCGGTGCGGCAGCCGGACCGCGCGTGACGCGCGGCGCGGCGCTCCTCGGCAATCTGCGCTTCGTGCTCGGCAAAGCGGCCGCCTTCGCCGCCGCGCCGGGCAAGGCCAATCTCATCGGCCTCAAGGACGGCTACGCGGTCGGGGAGTGGCGCGACAGCGGATCGGGGCTCGGCGGCGGTCGCTATCCGTACGACGTCAACGCGGTGCTGGTACCCGCCGCGCTCACCGCCGCGGCCGAGCTCGAGGCGAGCGGGCTGCTCGCACCCTACGCCACCGCCGCCGATCGGGCGCTGCTCGCGCGGGCCGCCGGCTTCGCGCGGGTGTGGCGCACCGCGGCGCCGGCGCTCTTCGACGTCGCCATCCCGAATCAGACCGCCGCCGCCGCGGTCTTCAGCTACGCGACCGCGCAAAAGATCGCGGCGCTTCCGGCCATCGCGGCGCTCGGGGCGGATGCGCTGCGCTTTCACGCCCTGGCGCTCGACGCCGCGGGGGTGCCGGTCCCGGTCATGCATTCGGACGAGGGCTTTGCGCTGTTGTTCGGGGAGCTCGATGCCGCCAGCGTCGATCGCGCGGTGCGCGCGCTCATGCGGCCGTTTCCCGCGGGTCTCATGACCCAGGTGGGACTGCTGGTCGCCAATCCGGCCTTCGCATCGCCGGCGCTGCAGGCGCAGCTCAACCGCAACGCGTATCACGGGACGGTGGTGTGGTCGTGGCAGCAGGCGCTGCTTGCCGCGGGCCTGGCCCGGCAGCTCGAGCGCACCGATCTGCCGGCGGCGGTACGCGCCGACCTCGAGAGCGCGCAGAAGACGCTCTGGGCCGCGATCGCGGCGACGCGCTCGCTCAGTAACTCGGAGCTCTGGTCGTGGTCCTTCAGCGAGCGCCACTACCACGTCGCACCCTTCGGCAGCGCCGCCGCGGATGCCGACGAGGCCAACGCGGCGCAGCTCTGGAGTACGGTGTATCTGGCCGTGAGGCCGCCGCCCGCATTGGAGAACACGCCATGAGCCATCGCGCCCTGCGGTTGATCCCGGCACTGCTGCTGCTCGCGGCGGCCGGCGTATGCGCCGCGGACGAGGACCCGGGCTTCCTGCTGCGTGCGCAGGCGAAAGACCTGCCCAATTACTTTCCCGGCTATCTCGGCAACGGCTACGTGGCGGCGCTCACCGCGCCGCGCGGCACCGAGACGACGCGCAGCTACCTCGTCGCCTTCATGGACTACACGCGCGGCGACATGTCGCGGCCGGCGGCGATTCCGGGATGGAACGAGGTGGATTTCAGCGCCAGTCCCCCGGATGCGGGCCTCACCTGGCTCAACCGCGCGCCGCTCAACGAGCGCCATTTCGAGGGCTGGCAGCAGACGCTCGACCTGCGCGCCGGCACGCTGACGACGAGCTATCGCTACCTCGATCGCGGCCGCGCGACGGCCGTCGAGGTCACGACGCTCGTCAGCGAGGCCGCGCCGCATCTGGCGGCGACGCGCTTCGCGATCACGCCCGACTACGACGGCGTGGTGCACCTGTCGTTCCCGCTGATGCTGTGGGCCAACCACGCGCCGCGCTTCCCGCTCGCCGAGATGACCGGGCCGCAGATGGAACAGGCGGTCGCCGCCAACGGCCTCACGCTCGAGCCGCGGCCGCCCGCCACCTCCGACCGCGAGGCCATCTGGTATCCGGGCTACACCGAGGTCACGGCGAGCGATGGCGATCCGGCCACCCTCTCGCTGTGGGTCGACGGCAGGGCGGCGCAGGGCCTGACGATGGGCATGGCGGCGGCGGTGGCGCTGCCCGAGGGAGCGATCGCGGAGACCGTGACCCTCGAGCGCGGACGCTACCGCCTGGCGCTCAACGTGGCCTTCCGTGTCGAGCGCGGACACCGCTACGCGTTCACCAAGTTCGTGGCGCTGTCGCGCGAGGGCTGGGGCGGAAACGCGGCGGAGGATCTGATCCTGGCCCGCGAGGCGCGCAAGCACGGCTTCGAGCGGCTGCTCGCCGAGCAGCGCGCCGCGTGGGACACGCTGTGGCAGTCGGACATCGCGATCGAGGGCGACAGCCAGGCGCAGCAGGCCGTGCATTCCGAGCTCTATTACCTCATCGCGAGCTCGACCCCCGATACCGCCTGGTCGCCGGGGCCCGATGCGCTCACCCCCGCCTACAGCGCGCACGTCTTCTGGGACAGCGACACCTGGATCTTCCCGGCGCTGCTGCTGCTGCATCCCGAGCGCGCCAAATCGCTGGTGGCCTTCCGCGAGCGCACGCTCGGGGCCGCCGAGCAGCGCGCCAGGCAGCACGGCTTCGCCGGCGCCATGTTCCCCTGGGAGTCGGATCCGGAGAATGGCAGCGATCAGACGCCGCACTCGGCGGTGGTGCTCGCGGACACCGAGATCCACGTGAATGCCGACGTCGCCATTGCGCAGTGGCAGTACTACCTTGCCAGCGGCGATCGCGATTGGCTGCGCGCGCACGGCTGGCCGGTGATCCGCGACGTCGCGCGCTTCTGGGCGAGCCGCGCCACTTACGACGAGCCGCGCAAGCGCTACGACATCGCCCACGTCACCTCCGTGGCCGAGTCCTACAACGACATTCCGAACGATACGTTCACCAACGTATCGGTGGTGCGGGTGCTCGAGATCGCCGCCGCGGCGGCGAAACTCGTCGGCGAGCCGCCCGACCCGCAGTGGGCGCGGATCGCGAGACTCCTTTACATCCCGATGGCCCGCGACGGCAGTCATCACCTGCCGTTCGATCCGAGCGTCGCGACCCACGGCGGCAGCGATTTCGGCGGCGGGCCGCTGTCGCTGCTGTTCCTGCCGTCGCTCGATCTCAATGCCAGCCGCGCGCTCATCGACGGCGACTACGCGTTCGCCGTGCAGCCGGTTGCGGTGGCGCGCGCGGGCAGCGGCAGCATGAACCTCGTGTCGCGCACGGCGGCCGCCGACATGAGCGGCAACGGCGCCGACGCCGCGGCCTGGTTCGCCGCCAACTTCAGCGGCGGCACGCTCAAGGCTCCCTTCAACGTGCGCACCGAGACCGCCGACAACAACGTCGGCTATTTCCTCACCGGCTCGGGTGGCTACATCCAGAGCCTGCTGTACGCCTTCACGGGACTGCGCATCCGCGAGGCGGGTCTGGTCGAGGCCTATCCGCCGGTGCTGCCCGCGGCCTGGAGCTCGCTCACGCTGCGCAACATCGTGTTCCGCGGCCAGCACCTCGACATCAAGGTCGCGCGCGATGCCGC
>DATKPR010000053.1:0-18725 GCA_035523985.1 Steroidobacteraceae bacterium
ACCGGACGGCACAAGCTCGACCTGCCGGATCTCGCCGAGCGCGTCACCGCCGAGCTCGGAGGCGCCAGGCGCGCGGCCCCGGTCGATGCGCTCGCGGTACACCGGCGCCTGGTGAAGGGCCTGCCCGGGGTCGCCCTGTTCGTCGCCGCCGCGCTCGCTTTCGACTCCCTCACCGAGGCGCTGCCGTTCTTCGACGTCACCGCCAAGACCGCGCGAGCCAAGCTCGAGTCGGCGCTGTCGCCCGCCGAGAGCGATCAGGCACTGCGCCTCGCGCGCGCGGCGACGCTCGCCGGAGAGTTGCTCGGGTCCACGGAGGAGGGCCGGCGTTACCTGCATACGCCGAACTTCGCCCTCGGCGGGGCGACGCCGCTCGAGCTGCTGAAGACCGGGTACGGCGAGCCGCTGGTGCTCGGGGAGCTGCAGGCGCAGGCGGCCGGCGGACCGGTGTGAGGCTCTATCGAGCCCGCGCCGTGCGCGGCGCCGGCGCTCGCTTCGATCCGCTCGATGCCTCGGGCTCGGTCGCCGGTCCCCTCGGCTGGCGCTTCAACGATCCGCACACGCCCATCCTCTACACCGCCGAGCGCGAGGCGCTCGCGGTGCTCGAGGTGGCGGTGCGGCCGGGGTGGGAGAGTGTGCGCGAGGTGCTGATCGCGCCCATCGAGCTGCCCGATGACTCGGTCGCGGATCTTGCCGATCTCGGGATCGAGCTGCCGCCGGACTGGAGCGCCCGTCCCGCGGCGCCCGCTGCGCGGCGACTCGCGCGGCTCTTTCTCGAGCGGGCCGCGAGGCGCAGCCCGCGCCCGCTCGGCGTGCGTGTGCCCTCGGTGCTGAGCACGTCCGACTGCAACGTGCTGCTCGACCCCTCACGGCTCGCCGCCTGCCGCGCCGGCCCCGTGCACCGCCTGGCGTTCAAGGCGCTGCTGGCGACGCGCTCCTGAGGCCGCGCTCCTAGGCCGCGCGGCTGGCGCGCTGGCGCGGCGCTCTGTCTCGCTACGGCGCGAGCTCCCGCACCCGCGCTTCGACCCAGCGCTGGATCTCCTCGTTGAGCGCGCGCGGGTCGCGCCCGGCCGCGGCGAACGGCGCGCCGATGACGACGCGCACCGTACCGGGCTTCTTCAGCAGTCCGCGCCGTGGCCAGTAGTACCCGGCGTTGTGTGCGACCGGCACGACGAGCGCGCCGGCCGCCGCCGCGAGCAGCGTGCCGCTCACTCCGTAGCGGCGCGTCTCGCCGGCGGGCATGCGGGTGCCCTCGGGGAAGATCATGACCCAGTCGCCCTCGGCGAGGCGGTCCTTGCCCTGCTCGATGACCTGCGAGACCGCCGAATGGCCCGCCCGGCGGTCGATGGCGATGGCGTGCATCTGCTGCACGCCGAGGCCGACCACGGGAATCCACAGCAGCTCGCGCTTGAGCACCCACACCTGGCGCGGGAACAGCACCATCATGGCGATGGTCTCCCAGGAGGAGGAGTGCTTCCAGAAAGCCACGTGGCAGCCCGCCGGCAGCGGCTCGCCCTCGACACGGTAATCGAGCCCGCAGCTCCAGCGCAGCACCCACAGCAGCGTCGACGCCCAGAAGCGCGCCAGCGGAAAACGCCGCCGGAAGGGCAACACCGCGCAGGCGAGCACGAAGAAGATCGCGTAGCAGAAGGTCCACGCGAACAGGAACGCCGTGAAGAACAGCGACGCCGGCAGCTGCAGGACTGCCGGCCGCGAGCGCCCGGCCGTGGGAGCTTCGGACACGGGGCTCACCCCGGCAGCCGCGACAGGTCCGCGACCCCGGAGAACAGCCCCTGCAGCTGCGCGAGCAGCGCCAGGCGATTGGCACGCAGACCCGGATCCTCGTCCATGACCATCACCGAATCGAAGAATGCATCGACCGCGGGGCGCAGCTGCGCCAGCCGCCCGAGCGCCCCGGTGTACTCGCGGCGCGCGATGGCCTCGCCGACCGCATCGCGCAGCGCCCGCATCGCATCGTAGAGGCGTACCTCGGCCGCTGCGCGCAGCCGCGCGACGTCGATTTCCGCTGCGGCGCCGCCCGGCGCCTTGCGCAGGATGTTCTGAATGCGCTTGTGGGCGGCGGTGAGGCTCGCCGCCTCGGGCAGCTCGAGGAACGTGGCGAGGGCCTTCAGGCGCGCATCGAAGTCGAGCGGCGAGCCCGGGCGCGTGGCGAGCACGGCATCGAACATCTCGCCCGTCACCGGCGGTGCGCCGGGTACGGCGGGGCGCTCGAGGTAGTAGGCGCGCAGCCGCTCCATGAGGAACTCGTAGACTTCGCCGACCGCGGCGCGCTCGCCTGGCGCCCGGGATGCGGAGGCGTCCGTGGCGCCCGTGCCCGCCGCCGCCTGGATGCGCACCAGGTCGGCGTGCACCAGGGCGTGCGCGGCGGCGATGCGCTCGTGCAGATCGAGCTCGAGGCCTTTCTCGATGAGGATGCGCTGCAGGCCGAGCGCCGCGCGCCGCAGCGCGAACGGGTCGCGGGCGCCCGTCGGCTTGCCGCCGATGGCGAAGATGCCCGCGAGCGTGTCCAGCTTGTCGGCGATCGCGAGCGCCAGCCCCGGCGCGGTCGCCGGCAGCGCATCGCCCGCCGAGCGCGGCAGGTAGTGCTCGCCGATCGCCGCGGCGACCTCCTCCGGCTCGCCGTCGGCGCGCGCGTAGTAGGTGCCCATGACGCCCTGCAGCTCCGGGAACTCCCCGACGAGCGCCGTGACGAGATCGCACTTGCACAGCTCGGCCGCCCGCTCGGCGAGCGCGCGCCCGGCCCCGGCGGCGGCGGCGATGTCGCCGGCGAGGCTGCGCACCCGGCGCATCTTGTCGCCGAGGGAGCCGAGGCGCGCCTGATAGGTGACGCGCTCGAGCGCCGCCACGCGCGCGGCGAGCGGCTCGCGCCGGTCCTGCTCCCAGAAGAATGCCGCGTCCGCGAGTCGTGCGCGCACCACCCGCTCGTTGCCGGCGCGTATCCGGGCCGGATCGCGGCTCTTGAGATTCGCGACCGCGATGAAGGCGGGCAGCAGCCGCCCGCGCGCGTCCTCCACGGGGAAATAGCGCTGGTGGTCCTCGAGGGTCGCGGTCAGCACCTCGCGCGGCAGCGCTAGGAAGCGCTCCTCGAAGGCTCCGGCGAGCGCCACCGGCCACTCGGTGAGGGCCGTCACCTCATCGAGCAGCGCCTCGCCGATGAGCGCGCGGCCGCCGCCGCCGCGTGCGAGCGCGGTGACTTCGTCGCGGATGTGCGCGCGCCGCGCCGCGAAATCGGCGCGCACGTAGCCGCGCTCGCCGAGCGTCGCCGCGTAGCGCTGCGGGGAGGGAATACGCAGCGGCCCCGGCGCGAGAAAACGGTGGCCGCGGCTCTCGCGGCCGCTCGCGGTCTCGAGCAGCGTCGCGGGCACGACTTCGGTGCCGTAGAGCATGACGAGCCAGTGCACCGGGCGCACGAACAGCGCCGTCCCCGAGCCCCAGTGCATGCGGCGCGGGATCGGCAGCGCATCGAGCGCCGTCTGCATGAGGGCGGGCAGCAGCTCGACGGTGCGCGCCCCGGCACGCGTGCCGGTGAAGAAGAGGAAGGTGCCCTTGCCCTCCTCGATGCGCTCGAGCTTTGCGACTTCGGTGCCGCAGCTCGCGGCGAAGGCGAGCGCGGCACGGGTCGGCTGTCCCTCGGCGTCGAAGGCGGCGCTGAGCGGGGGACCCTTGCGCCTGAGCTGCTGCTCGGGCTGCGCGGCGGCGAGGTCCTTCACCCACACGGCGAGCCGCCGCGGCGTGGCGAAGCCGATGAGCTCCCCGTGGGCGAGGCCCGCCTTGTCGAGACCGGCGCCGAGGGCGCTGCGCAGTGCCTCGCCGAGTGCACCGAGCGCCTTCGGCGGCAGCTCCTCGGTACCGATCTCGAAGAGGAAGTCGCGCGGGCCGCCGGGTGCGCCGCGGCCTGCGGCGCCACGCTCCGCCCGGGCGCGCGCGCTCATGCCGCCGCCCCCGCGCCGCTCTTCAGCAGCGGAAAGCCGAGCTTCTCGCGGCTCTCGAGGTAGGCCCTGGCGACACCGCTCGCGAGCGTGCGCACGCGCAGGATGTAGCGCTGGCGCTCGGTGACCGAGATGGCGCGCCGCGCGTCGAGCAGGTTGAAGGTGTGCGAGGCCTTCAGCACCTGCTCGTAGGCCGGCAGCGGCAGCTGCGCCGCGAGCAGTTTCTGACACTCGCGCTCGTGATCCTCGAAGTGCCGCAGCAGCGCCGCGACGTCGGCGTGCTCGAAGTTATAGGCCGACTGCTCGGCCTCGTTCTGGTGGAACACGTCGCCGTAGGTGAGCCGCCCCAGCGGTCCGTCGGTGATGACGATGTCGTAGATGCTCTCGACGCCCTGCAGGTACATCGCGAGCCGCTCGAGCCCGTAGGTGATCTCGCCGGTCACCGGGCGGCAGTCGAGGCCGCCGGCCTGCTGGAAGTAGGTGAACTGCGTGATCTCCATGCCGTTCAGCCACACCTCCCAGCCGAGTCCCCAGGCGCCGAGCGTCGGCGACTCCCAGTTGTCCTCGACGAAGCGCACGTCGTGCACCAGCGGATCGAGGCCGAGGGCGGTGAGGCTGCCGAGATACAGATCGAGGATCCCGAGCGGCGAGGGTTTGATCACCACCTGGTACTGGTAGTAGTGCTGCAGGCGGAAGGGATTCTCGCCGTAGCGTCCGTCGGTCGGGCGGCGCGAGGGCTGCACGTAGGCCGCGCTCCAGGGCTCCGGCCCCACCGCACGCAGGAAGGTCGCGGTATGGAAGGTGCCGGCGCCGACTTCCATGTCGTAAGGCTGCAGGATCACGCAGCCGCGCGCGGCCCAGTACGCCTGGAGCGCAAAGATCAGCTCCTGGAAGGTGTGCGGCGCGCGAGCAGTCTTTTTCCCGGAGCGAGCCCTGGCCATGGAATGGATCCAACACCCAAAGAGCGCGCGAGTATACGGCGCGCGGCCTCAGGCCCGCGCGCCTCGCTGGTCTGCACCAACACCGTGCATCGACCTCTCGAGGATAGAAAAGTGCTCGAGTACCCCTGTCGAATGCACCCCGGTAGTGCAATAATCCTTCTGAAGCGCACCAAAATAGTGCAAATCGCTTGCAAGAGCGTGTCTAAGCAGTTGATTTTACGGGCCTGTCCGAGTGGCACAGGCCCTGCAATGGCTCGAGTACTCAAGCGGCGATCGAGCCGCCGATCCCTTTTCTTCCGGAGGCGATATGACACCGAGTGACGTGATCAAGCTCATCAAAGAAAAACAGGTGAAGTTCGCGGACCTGCGCTTCACGGACACGCGCGGCAAGGAACAGCACGTGACCATCCCGGCGCGCCTCGTCGATGAGGACTTTTTCCGCGACGGCAAGATGTTCGACGGCTCGAGCATTGCCGGCTGGAAGGGCATCAACGAGTCGGACATGATCCTCATGCCCGAAGCCAACACCGCCGTCCTCGATCCGTTCTTCGAGGAGACGACCGTCGACATCCGCTGCGACGTGATCGAGCCGGCGACCATGCAGGGCTATGAGCGCGACCCGCGCTCGCTCGCCAAGCGCGCCGAGGCCTACCTCAAGTCCACCGGCATCGCCGACTACGCGCTCTTCGGCCCCGAGAACGAATTCTTCATCTTCGACAGCGTCCGCTACGGCAACGAGATGCACGGCTCGTTCTACGCCATCGACTCGGTGCAGGGCGCGTGGAACTCCGAGCGCGACTACCAGGAAGGCAACAAGGGCCACCGGCCCGGCATCAAGGGCGGCTACTTCCCGGTGCCCCCGGTCGACGCATTCCAGGACATCCGCTCGGCGATGTGCCTGGCGCTCGAGGAGATGGGGCTCAAGGTCGAGGTGCATCACCACGAGGTGGCGACCGGCGGCCAGTCGGAAATCGGCGTCGGCGCCGGCACGCTGGTGCAGAAGGCCGACCAGGTGCAGATCCTCAAGTACTGCGTGCACAACGTCGCGCACGGCTACGGCAAGACCGCCACCTTCATGCCCAAGCCCCTGGTCGGCGACAACGGCAGCGGCATGCACGTGCACCAGTCGCTGCAGAAGGAAGGCCGGGCGCTCTTCGCCGGCGACAAGTACGGCGGGCTCTCGGATCTGGCGCTCTATTACATCGGCGGCATCATCCGGCACGCCAAGGCGCTCAACGCCTTCACCAACTCCGGCACCAACAGCTACAAGCGCCTGGTGCCGGGCTTCGAGGCGCCGGTGATGCTCGCCTACTCGGCGCGCAACCGCTCCGCCTCGATCCGCATCCCGTGGGTGTCCAATCCCAAGGCGCGGCGCATCGAGGTGCGCTTCCCGGACTCGAGCGCCAATCCCTATTTCGCCTTCGCCGCGATGATGATGGCGGGACTCGACGGCATCCAGAACAAGATCCATCCGGGCGATCCGGCCGACAAGGATCTCTACGATCTCGAGCCCGAGGAGGCCAAGCACATTCCGACCGTGTGCCATTCGCTCGACATGGCGCTCGAGCATCTCGACAAGGATCGCGAGTTCCTCACCCGCGGCGGCGTCTTCACCAACGACGTGATCGACGCCTACATGGGGCTCAAGCTGCAGGAGATCACGCGCTTTCGCATGTCCACGCACCCGGTGGAGCTGGAGCTGTACTACAGCTGCTGACCCATGCAATGAGGCCACCGCAACTCCCGCGCCGCGCGCGCACGCCCCGCGGCCCCTTCCGGGGCGCGCCGCCGGGCGTTGCGGGGCCGCGCAAACCGGCGGGAGCGGGCCCGGAGGGAGCAGCACCGCACAGACTGGACGGATCGCTTTTGTCTCGCCCCCGGGCTCGGGATATGCTCCCCGGCGATGCGACGCCTCGTCTTTACCTTAATGTCCCTCGCCTGCACGGCGGCGTTCGCCACCACGATCTACAAGTGGGTGGACGAGAACGGCGTGGTCCATTACAGCGACCAGCCGCACCCGAACGCCCAGAAGCTGCAGATCAGCGGCGCGCAGACCTTCTCCTCGAGCGCCGCCGCGGTGCCGGCGCCGAATCAGTCATCCGACGACTCCAACGCGCAGACCAACCCCTACCGCGGCTGCGTGATCGCATCCCCGCAGGATCAGCAGAGCCTGCCGAACGCGCAGTCGGTGTTCCTGCGCGTGCAGAGCGATCCGCTGCCGCGCGCCGGCGACCGCGTGTTCATCACGCTCGACGGCCAGGGGGTCAACGGCGGCCAGGCGACGGGCTTGAGCTACAACGTCAGCCCGATCGACCGCGGCGCCCACTCGGTGCAGGCGCAGATCCGCGGCCCGGGCGACCAGGTGCTGTGCCAGACGCCCACGGTCACTTTCTACGTGCAGCAGCCGAACCTCTTCAGCCCGGCCGGCCCGAACACCGCCCAACCCGTCCCCAATCCGCGTCCCCACTAGGGACCCATTCCCCGACAGCGCTCCGCGGGGCCGCGCGCCATGGCTGCTGAGTACCGCAGCCCCTCGGTGCTGTCGCACTTCGATCCGGCGGAGCTCCTCGATGCGCTCTCGACCGGCATCCTGATGCTCGATGCGCAGCTGTGCCCGATCTACGCCAACGTCGCGGCGCAGGACCTGCTCGGCTTCAGCCTCAACATGAGCCGCGGGCGCCCCTTCGGGGATTGCCTGCACGATGCCGGGGCGCTGCTCACGATCCTCAGGCGCGCCCTCGACACCGGCGAATGCCTCGCCGACCGCGAGCTGACGCTCAAGTCCGCCAGCGCGCCGCGCGAGCCGCGCACGCTCGACGTCACCGTGACGCCGCTGCTCGGGCTCACCGGCACGCATCTGCTCGTCGAGCTCGCCGACACCACGCAGCGCCAGCGCATCTCGCGCGACAACGACCTGCTCGCGCGCCTCGACGGCAGCCGCCTGATGATTCGCCAGCTCGCCCACGAGATCAAGAATCCGCTCGGCGGACTGCGCGGCGCCGCGCAGCTGCTCGAGCGCGAGCTGCCGGCGCCGGCGCTGCGCGAATACACCCAGGTGATCATCGGCGAGGCCGACCGGCTGACGGCGCTGGTCGAGTCGATCGCCGGTCCCAGCCGCCCGCCGTCGAAGACGCTCATGAACGTGCACGAGATCTGCGAGCACGTCTATCACCTGCTGCGCGCCGAGGCGCGCAGCGGCGTGCTGGTCGAGCGCGACTACGACCCGAGCCTGCCGAACGCCATGCTCGACCGCCACCAGCTGATCCAGGCGCTGCTCAACGTCGGGCGCAATGCGCTGCAGGCGCTCGCGGCGCAGGGCGACACCGGCCACGTGATGCTGCGCACGCGTGCGCGCAGCAACGTCAGCATCGGCTCGGTGCGCCACCGCCTGGTGGCGGCGGTGCAGGTCGAGGACTCCGGTCCCGGCGTGCCCGAGCATCTGCGCTCCTCCATCTTCTATCCGCTCGTGACCGGACGCGCCAACGGCACGGGCCTGGGGCTGGCGGTCGCGCAGGAGCTCGTCACCCGCAACGGCGGCATCATCGAATTCGAGAGCGAGCCGCGGCGCACGGTGTTCACGCTGCTGCTGCCGCTCGGAGAGGAATCATGAACAGCGAAGCGCTCCGTGTGTGGCTGGTCGACGACGACGCCTCGATCCGCTGGGTGCTCGAGCGCGCACTCAAGCACGGCGGCATGAGCGCGCGCGTGTTCGATGCGGCCGAGCCGGCGCTGGAGGCATTGCGGCGCGAAGCGCCCGACGTGCTGATCACGGACATCCGCATGCCGGGCGCCTCGGGACTGGAGCTGCTGCGGCGCATCCGCGACACGCGCCCGGCGCTGCCGGTCATCGTCATGACGGCGCACTCGGATCTGGGGAGCGCCGTGTCGGCCTACGAGGGCGGGGCCTTCGAGTATCTGCCGAAGCCCTTCGACATCGATCAGGCGGTGGCCCTCGCGCGGCGCGCCGCCAACGCCGGCATGCAAAGCGGCGGCGAGGCCGGCGGCACGCCGCGCATCCCGGAGCTGCTGGGAAGAGCGCCGGCGATGCAGCAGGTGTTCCGCGCCATCGGGCGCCTGGCGCGCTCCTCGATGACGGTGCTCGTGACCGGGGAGTCCGGCACCGGCAAGGAGCTCGTGGCGCGCGCGCTCCACGACCACAGCCCGCGCAGCGCCAAGCCCTTCATCGCGCTCAACACCTCGGCGATCCCCGCGGACCTGCTCGAGTCGGAGCTCTTCGGCCACGAGCGCGGCGCCTTCACCGGCGCCGATTCGCTGCGGCGCGGGCGCTTCGAGCAGGCCGACGGCGGGACGCTGTTTCTCGATGAGATCGGCGACATGTCGATGCCGCTGCAGACCCGGCTGCTGCGGGTGCTCGCCGAGGGCGAGTTCTACCGCGTGGGCGGCCAGAGCGCGGTGCGGGTCGACGTGCGGGTGATCGCCGCCACGCACCAGGACCTGCGCGAGCGCGTGGCGCGCAGTCTGTTCCGCGAGGATCTCTACCATCGCCTCAACGTCATTCGCATCGAGCTGCCGCCGCTGCGCGCGCGCGCCGGCGACATCCCCGATCTGCTCGCCCACTACATGGCGGGCGCGGCGCACGAGCTCGGGGTCGAGCCCAAGGCGCTCGCGGCGGATGCGCGCGCACTGCTCGCCGCCTACGACTGGCCCGGAAACGTGCGTGAGCTGGTGAATCTGTGCCGCCGCCTCTCGGTGCTCGCGCCGGGGCGCGAGGTGCGCATCGAGGATCTCCCGGCGGAGCTCGTGAGCGCCGCCTCCCAGGGTCCGAAGGACGCGGACTGGGCGGCGGCGCTCGCCGGCTGGGCCGAGCGCGCCTCGCTGAGCGCCACGCAGCCGCTGCTCGATACCGCGCTGCCGCAGTTCGAGCGCGTGCTGATCCGCGCGGCCCTCAAACGCACCCACGGCCACCGCCAGGAGGCGGCGAAGCTCCTCGGCTGGGGGCGCAATACCCTGACCCGCAAGGTGAAGGAGCTCGGCATGAAGGGCGCCGACGCCGCGGACGCGGACGAGGAGAGCGACGAGGGCGGGGAGCCTCCCGCCGGGGCGCGGCCGCGCCCGGCGGCGCCACCGGCGGAATAGGCGCGCGGCGCGCGAACCGCTAAGGTTGGCCGCGGCGGCGCGCACACCGCGCCGGGGGGAGTTCGGCGATGTCGGGCTGGCACGCGTTGGGGCAGGTCGAATACCTCGGCAATTCACTCGCGGGCTGGATCGTCGCGCTGGCGATCTTCCTCGTCACCTTCACGGTGCTGCCGCTCGTGAAGGGGTTGATCGCCGCGCAGCAGCGGCGCCTGTCGGAGCACGGCGCGCTGCGCATTCACTTCGCCATCGATCTCGCGGCGCTGCTGGCGCGGCGCACGCATCGCTTGTTCCTGTGGGGCGCGGCGCTGTGGCTCGCCTCGCGCGATCTCACCTTCCCGCCGCGCCTCGAGCGCGCGCTCACCGTGGTGCTGGTGGTGCTCCTGTGGCTGCAGATCGCGCGCTGGGCCACCGCCGCGGTGCGCTACGCGGTGGACCTGCGCCGCCAGCGCTCGAGCGGGCCCGACACGCTCCTCAAGAGCTCCATGGAGGTCATCCTCTTTCCGGTCGGGCTCGTCATCTGGGGCGTCGCGATCCTGCTGGCGCTCGACAACCTCGGCGTCGAGATCCGCCCGCTGCTCGCCGGGCTCGGCATCGGCGGCATCGCGCTCGCGCTCGCCGTGCAGGCGGTGCTCGCGGACATCCTGGCGGCGCTCTCGATCGCGCTCGACAAGCCCTTCGGCCTCGGCGACTTCCTCACCGTCGACGACTGCCAGGGGAGCGTCGAGCACATCGGCGTCAAGAGCACGCGGCTGCGCAGCATCAACGGCGAGCAGATCGTCATCTCGAACGCGGAGCTGCTCAAGGCGCGGGTGCGCAACTTCGGGCGCCTGCGCGAGCGGCGCTCTCTGTTCGTGCTGCAGGTGCATTACGAGACGCCGGTGGAGAGGCTCGCGGCGGTGCCGCGCGCGGTGCGCGAGATCATCGAGGCGACCGCGGGGGTGCGCTTCGACCGCTGCCATCTGCTGCGCTGCACCGACACCGCGCTCGAGTTCGAGGCGGTGTTCTTCGTCACGCGGCCCGAGTACCAGGCCTACGCCGACGCGCAGCAGAGCATCAATCTGCGCATCCTCGAGCGCCTGCGGGCGATGGAGGTGAGCTTCGTCGCCACCGCCCCGCGCGCCGTGCGGCTGCACCCGCCGGCGGCGCCGGCGGCGGACACGGGCGGCCAGCAGCGGCTGCTGTAGGGCGCTCAGTTCCCCGCGAGCAGCTCGTTGAGCAGCCCCGCGAATTCCTCGTAGGGCAGCGCGCCCTCGACGCGCACGCCATCGAGCACCCCCGCGGCCGCGCGCCCGACGATGAAGCCCGGCGTGCCGTCGATGCCGGCGGCGTCGGCCTCGTGCGCGTGCGCGGCGATGAGGTCGGCGTACTTGCCGCGCGCGACGCACTCCCCGAAGCGCGCCATGTCGAGCTCGAGCGCGCGTGCGCGCCGCTCGACGCCGCCCTGCGGGAAGTCCATCGCCCCGGCCAGCAGCGCAGCGTGCATGTCCCAGAACCGGCCCTGCTCGCCGGCGCAGTGCGCGGCTTCCGCCGCCGGCGCCGCCGAGGCATGAAACGCGAGCGGCAGGTCGCGCGCGATGTAACGCAGCTTGCCGGTGTCGATCCAGTCGCGCTTGAGGCGCGGCCACACCTCGGCCTGGAAGCGCCGGCAATAGGGACACTGGTAGTCGGTGAACTCGACCATGGTGAGCGGGGCGTCGCTGCGCCCCAGGGCGGGCTCGCCCGGCTCGAGCTTGAGACGCACCTCGGCGGCGCTCGCCGCGCCGTTCTGCGCCCGCGCCGCCGCACCGCCGAGCGTGCTCGCGGCGAGCGTGAGCGCGAGCGCCGCGCCCGTGAGTACCCGGACCCTCATCCGCGCGGCTCGCCCTTCTTCTCTTCCTTCTTTTCCTCCCGCTGCGGCTGCGGATGCTGCGGGTGCCAGGCGGGGCCCTCCGGCCTGGCCGCGGTCGCCCCCGGCTCACGCAACGCACCCGGGTGAGGCGTGGCGGCGATCGGCGGACGGCCCTCGTTGCGCGCCGCGTTGAGCGTCGGCTCGCTGCGCGCCTCGGCGCGATGCTGCTGCTGCGCCGGCGTCGCCTGGTAGCGCGGCTCGCGCGCCGCGGCCGTCTCGGAGGCGGTGCGCCCGGGGCGCGCGTTGCCCGCGCCCACGTAGCTGGTGCGCCCGTTGTTGACGTTGTTCTCGACGACCGTCTCACGGTAGGTGTTGTGGACGTTCACCACGTTCACGTTGGTGACCGCGGTGTTGTACTGGAAACGGTTGCCCACCCAGCGCCCGCCGTGGAAGCCCTCGCCGGTGTAGCCGGCACCGTAGTTGATGCCGCCGTAGTAGCCGACGTGCGGTCCCCAGTGCCCGGCATGGAACACGTACACCGCGCCCACCAGGCCCCAGTAGCCCGGCGTCCACAGCAGTCCCGGCTGCGGCGGCGCCACCCACGTGCCCGGGACCCAGAAGTAGCCCTCCGGTCCCCAGCGCCACACGCCCGGCGTCCAGATGTAGCCTTCGACGGGGCAGGGCGGCTGCTCGTACACCGGCAGCGGCGGGGGCGGCTCGTTCGTCTGATCCTCGCTGTCGTCCGCGGGTGCCGCGGCGCCCGGCGCCGCCTGATAGTCGGGCGTCACCACGCAACCGCCGAGCGCCACGGCGAGCAGCCAGGCGAGCGCGGAAGTCCACAGGGCTCGTTTCATCGTCATTCCTCCCGAAGTGAGTGCGTGGCGGCGCGCGGACGCTCAGCCGGAGACCGCGCAGTCCTCGATCTCGCGCCCGGTGCGCAGCGATCCGACGAGCTGCGTCACGTTGACGAGACCCTGCGCGCGCAGGTACTCGCCGAGGCCGTCGTTGATTTTCTTGACCGCCATCGGATCGTAGAAGAGGGCCGTGCCGATCCCGACCGCGCTCGCGCCGGCGATCAGGAACTCGAGCGCATCGGTCGCGCTCACGATGCCGCCCTGGCCGATGATCGGGATCCGGTGGGGGCGCGCCACCTCGTACACCTGGTGCACCTTCAGCAGCGCGATCGGCTTGATCGCCGGTCCCGAGAGGCCTCCCTGCACGTTGCCGATCACCGGGCGGCGCGTCGTCACGTCGATCGCCATGCCCATGACGGTGTTGATCACCGCGAGCGCATCCGTGCCCGCCTCGATGCAGCGGCGCGCGTTCTCGCGGATGTCGGTCTGGTTGGGCGAGAGCTTGGTGATGAGGGGCTTTTGGGTCGCGCGGCGGCAGGCGGCCACCACCTGCGCCGACATCTCCGGGTAGTTGCCGAAGGCGACGCCGCCTTCCTTGACGTTCGGGCAGGAGATGTTGATCTCCAGGGCATCGATGGGCGACTGATCGAAGCACCGCGTCACCTCGACGTACTCCTCCACCGTCGAGCCGCACACGTTGGCGATGAAGCGCGTCTCGCTGAAGTCGAGCTGCGGCAGGATCTCCGCCACCACCCGCTCGACGCCCGGGTTCTGCAGTCCGATGGCGTTCAGCATGCCGGCGGGCGTCTCGTAGACGCGGTGCGGGGGGTTGCCGAGGCGCGCCTTGCCGGTCGTGCCCTTGAGCACGATCGCGCCGGCGTCGCGGTTGGAGAAGCCCTCGATGCGGGTGTACTCCTCGCCGAAGCCGACGCAGCCCGAGAGCAGCACGACCGGGGAGGCGAAGCGGAGTCCGCAGAACTCGAAGCGCAGCACCGGATCCCCGGGGGCGGCATCGGGCGCACCCGGGGCGGCGGCTGGTTTCGCACTCGGCATGGCGTGCATTATCGCACAGCCCCGTGAACGCCCCCTTAAAGGTCCGCGTGCTCCACGTTGTTCTCTACCAGCCCGAGATCCCGCCCAACACCGGCAACGTGATCCGCCTGTGCGCCAACACCGGCACGACGCTGCACCTGGTACGGCCGCTCGGCTTCGACCTGGGCGGCAGGGCGGTGCGCCGGGCCGGGCTCGACTACGGGGAGCTCGCCGACGTGCGCGTGCACGCCGGGCTGCCCGAGTGCCTCGAGGCGTTGCGGGGCGCGCGGCTCTTCAGCATCGAGACCGGCGGCGCCCGTGCCTACAGCGAGGCCGCCTTCGGAGCGGGCGATGCGCTGCTCTTCGGCCCCGAGACCCGGGGTCTGCCGCCGCCGGTGCTGGCGCTCGTTCCCCGGGAGCGGCAGCTCGCGATCCCGATGCGCGCCCACAACCGCAGCCTCAATCTCTCCAACGCGGTGGCGCTGGTGGTGTACGAGGCGTGGCGGCAGGCGGGCTTTGAGGGTGCGAAACCCCCCGCGACCTGTCACAGTTGAGCCATAGCTCCCGCCATCGACGCCGGTCGAGGAGGCTCGCATGTCCCGCCGCATGTCCCACGCGTCCGTGATCCGGCTCAACGTTGCCCCGCTGCTCGCGCTGCTGCTGTGTCTCGGCGGCGCGAGCCGCGCCGAGGACGCCCCGAATACCCCGGCCACCCCGAGTGCCGCGCAGGCGGCGCTCGCGGCGGCCCGCGATGCGGCGCGTGCCGCGATCGAGCGCGGCCCCGTCACCATCAAACTCCGTGACCAGGCGCAGCTCGAGCTGCCGCAGGGCTTCGGCTTCATTCCGCAGAAGGAGGCCACGGCGCTCCTCGGCGCCATGGGCAACGGTCCGGGGCCCGATCTCCTCGGGCTCATCGTGCCGCTCGGCGAGGCGCGCTGGTTCGTGGTGGCCAACTACGACCCCTCCGGCTACGTCAAGGACGACGACGCCAGGCACTGGGATGCCGACAAGCTCCTGCAGAACCTCAAGGACGGCACCGAGGCGGGCAACGCCGCGCGCCAGAAGGTCGGCGTGCCGCCGCTCAAGGTGACGCGCTGGATCGAGCCGCCGGCGTACAGCGCCGACAGCCACCGGCTGATCTGGTCCGCCGAGGCTCAGCGCAAGGACGGCGTCGCCGAGGATCCGACCGTCAACTACAACACCTACGTGCTCGGGCGCGAGGGCTTCATCTCCCTCAACCTCATCACGTCGGCCTCCGGGATCGATGCCGACAAGGCCGCCGCCCACGTGCTGCTCTCGGCCGTGAGCTTCAACGACGGCAAGCGCTACGGGGATTTCAACTCCTCCACCGACAAGGTCGCCGCCTATGGACTCGCGGCCCTGGTCGCCGGGGTCGCCGCCAAGAAGATCGGGCTGCTCGCGCTGCTCGCCGCCACGGTCGTCAAGTTCGCCAAGGTGATCGCGGTCGCCGTGGCCGCCGGGATCGCCATCCTCACCCGCTGGCTGAAGGGCCGCGGCGCGCGCCCCGGCTGAGCGTGCCGTCCGCCCTCGGCGACCGGGGAGCAGGCCCGCTCCGCATGGTGAAGCTCCTCGCCCTGCTGCTCGCGGCGCTCAAGTTCGGCAAGCTCGCGCCGGCCGTTCTCAGCATGCTGCTGTCGATCGGGGTCTACGCCCTGATGTTCGGCTGGCAGTACGCGGTCGGCTTCGTGGCGCTGATCCTCGTGCACGAGATGGGCCACTACCTCGCGGCGCGCCGCCGCGGACTCGAGGTCGGACTGCCGACCTTCATCCCGTTCGTCGGCGCCTGGATCCAGCTGAAGGATCTGCCGCACGACGCCGAGACCGAGGCCTACGTCGGCGTCGCCGGGCCGCTCGTCGGCACCGTGGGCGCGCTCGCCTGCTTCTACCTCGCGCGCAGCAACCACAGCCCGCTGCTGCTCGCGCTCGCCTACTCCGGTTTCTTCCTCAATCTCTTCAACCTCATCCCGCTCTCGCCCTTCGACGGCGGGCGGGTGACGGCGGCGATCTCTCCGCGCCTGTGGCTCGTCGGGGTGCCGCTGCTCGTGGCACTCTTCTTCTATAGCCCGAGCCCGCTGCTCATACTCATGGCGGTGCTCGCGCTGCCGAGCGTCGTCAAGGCGTGGCACGGCATCCGGAGCCCCGAGGAGCAGGCCTATTACAACGTGAGCGCCGAGACCCGCGTGTCCTACGCTGCGCTCTACCTCGGGCTCGCCGCCTTCCTCGCCATCATGTGCGGCCAGTTGCACGCCGAGCTGCCGCGCTCGCCGCCGTAGCGGACGCATCCGCGGCGCCCGCCTCCGGGGACGCCGCCGGGGACGCCGCCGCAGGTGCCGGCGCAGGTGCTGGCGCAGGTGCTGGCGCAGGTGCCGCCCCCGCCCGGTCGAGCGGACTCATCACGCCGCGCGCGCCCTTGGCCATGACGTGCGTGTAGATCATGGTGGTCTTCAGGTCCGAGTGGCCGAGCAGCTCCTGCACCGTGCGCACGTCGTAGCCGTCCTCGAGCAGGTGCGTCGCGAAGCAGTGCCGCAGCGTGTGGCAGCTGGCCGGCTGCGCGAGGCCGGCGCGCAGCACCGCACCGCGCACCGCGCGCTGCACGCCCTTCTCGTGCAGGTGGTGCCGCACCAGCTGGCCCGTGTAGGCATCGCGGCACAGGGTCGGGGCGGGAAAGAGGTACTGCCAGCCCCACTGCGTACCCGCCTCCGGATACTTGCGCGCGAGCGCGTGGGGGAGCGAGACGCCCGGCTGGGCGCGGCGCCGCTCCTCTTCGAACCATTCGCGCAACCTCGAGAGGTGCGCACGTAGGGGCATGTCGACCGAGGCCGGCACCATGGTGACCCGGTCCTTGCCGCCCTTGCCTTCGCGCACGATGAGCTCGCCACGCTCGAGCGCCAGGTCCTTCACCCGCAGCCGCACCCCTTCCATGAGCCGCAGGCCGCTGCCGTAGAGGAGGCTCGCGATCAGCCACGAGGAGCCATGCAGGCCCGCCAGGAGCGAGCGCACCTCGGCGCGCGTCAGCACGACCGGCAGCGCCTTGACGGCCGAGGCGCGCGTCACGTTGTCGAGCCACGGCAGGGTGACCCCGAGCACCTGACGGTAGAGGAACAGCAACGCCTGCAGCGCCTGGTTCTGCGTCGCCGCCCCGACGCGGCCCGCGACCGCCAGATGCGTCAGGAAACGCTCGACGTCCTGCGCCCCGAGCTCGCCCAGCGGCCGGCCGCCATGAAAAGCGGCGTAGCGGCGCATCCATTGCAGGTACGCCTGCTCGGTGCGCAGCGACAGATGCCGCGCGCGCATGCGCTCGCGGGCCGCCGCCAGGATCTTCGGCAGCGGCGTTTCGGGGACGGCGGGCTCGCGTGAGTGCATCCGGCATCTTCCTGCCGTCATGGAAGCAGAGGGCGCGTGCGGCCGCGAGCGGCACAAAGGCGCGTGTTTGCCGCATTAAGGGCACCGCAAGCCGTATAATTTGCGCCGTGCGGCGCACCGCGCCGGGGTAAGGAGCCCGACATGACCTGGTGGGGCTGGACGATCGCCGGCGCAATCCTCCTCGGCGCCGAGCTGCTGTTCGTCAACGCGCAGTTCTATCTGGTGATCATCGGCAGCGCCGCGATCCTGGTCGGGCTCGCCAGCGCAGTGCTGCCGCTCGCCGACTGGCTGCAGTGGGCGCTGTTCGCCGTGCTGGCGATCGTCTCCATGCTGACCTTCCGCAACCGCATCTACCGGCGCTTCCGCGCAACTTTGCCCGAGGTCGAGAGCGGCCCGCAGGGCGGCATCATCACGCTGCCGGCGGCGCTCGCGGCGGGCGACAGCTGCCAGGCGGAATACGGCGGCACCTTCTGGACGGTGCGCAACGACAGCAGCACGCCGCTGCCCGCGGGCAGCCGCGCCCGCATCGTCGGCGTGCAGAGCCTGACGCTGCTCGTGCGGCCCGCTCCCTGAGCCGCTAACCCAAGGACCCTAAACCAGCCATGTACACCTCCTACGTCTTCATCGCGCTCGCCCTGATTGTCGTGATCGTAGTGTTCCGCACCGCGACCGTCGTGCCGCAGCAGAGCGCCTACGTGGTCGAGAACCTCGGCAAATACAGCCGCACGCTCCAGGCGGGCTTCCACATCCTCTTCCCGTTCGTCGAGCGCGTCGCCTACCGGCACAGCCTCAAGGAGCAGGCGCTCGACGTTCCCGAGCAGATCTGCATCACCAAGGACAACGTGCAGGTGGCGGTCGATGCGGTGCTCTACATGCAGGTGCTCGACCCGCACCTCGCTTCCTACGGCATCACCAACTACGGCTTCGCCATCGGGCAGCTCGCGCAGACGACGCTGCGCAGCGAGATCGGCAAGATCGAGCTCGACCGGACCTTCGAGGCGCGCGGCGTCATCAACGCCAACGTGGTCGCCGAGCTCGACAAGGCCTCGGTGGCGTGGGGCGTCAAGGTGATGCGCTACGAGATCAAGAACATCACCCCGCCCAAGGACGTGCTGTCGGCCATGGAGAAGCAGATGCGCGCCGAGCGCGAGAAGCGCGCCGTCGTGCTCACCTCCGAAGGCGAGCGCGACGCGAAGATCAACCAGGCCGAGGGCGACAAGCAGCGCGTCATCAAGGCCTCGGAAGCCAACAAGCAGCAGCAGATCAACGAGGCCGACGGCCAGGCCGCCGCCATCCTCGCCGTCGCCACGGCGACCGCCGAGGGCTTGCGGCGGGTTGGCGGCGCGCTCTCCGAGCAGGGCGGGGTCGAGGCGATGCAGCTGCGCATCGGCGAGGAGTACGTCCGCCAGTTCGGCAAGCTCGCCAAGGAGAGCACGACGCTCGTGATCCCGGGCGAGCTCTCCGACCTCGCCTCGGTGGTCGCGATGGCGACCAGCATCATCCGCAAGCCCGCGGCAGCGCCGTCCGCGCCGCCGCCCCCGCGTCCGCCGCCGCCCGGCATCGCGCCGCGGTGAGCCGCTGAGGGCGAGCGGCAGCGTGCCCGTGCTGCGGCAGCGGTGCCGGCGGGAGGAGGCCAAGGCGG
>DATKPR010000054.1:0-11071 GCA_035523985.1 Steroidobacteraceae bacterium
GACAACCTGTGGTCCGTGCCGCGCAGCGGCGGTGTCGCGACGCGCCTCACCGCGGGTGCGGGCAGGGACGTGATGCCGCGCTTCTCACCCGACGGCCGCTGGCTCGCCTTCACCGGCGAGTACCAGGGCAACCGCGACGTCTACGTCATGCCCGCCGGGGGCGGCGCGGCGCGGCGCCTGACCTTCACCTCCGACGTCACGGGCGAGGCGCCGCTGCGCTGGGCGCCGAACAACCTGGTGATCGGCTGGACGCCGGACTCGCAGAGCGTGATTTTCCTCACCCGGCGCGTGGCCTGGAACGTCTGGCTCAACATTCCCTTCAGCGTGCCGCTCGCGGGCGGCCTGCCGCAGCAGCTGCCGCTCGATCGCGGCGGCTTCATGAGCTACAGCCCCGACGGCCAGCAGATCGCCTACACGCGCATCTTCCGCGACTTCCGCACCTGGAAGCGCTATCACGGCGGCCTCACGCAGGAAATCGACATTTACGACTTCAAGACCCACGAGCTCAGGCACGTGACCGACTGGTCGTGCACCTCGACCCAGCCGATGTGGTACGGCAAGACGATCTACTTCCTCTCCGATCACGACGCCAACCAGCGCCGCAACATCTGGGCCTATGACCTCGCGAGCGGCGCATTCCGCCAGGTGACCCACTACACCGACTACGACATCGATTTTCCGAGCCTCGGCAACGGCGCCGGCGGCGAGGCCGGCATCGTCTTTCAGCAGGGCGGCCGGCTGCACGTCATCGACCTGCCCTCCGAGCAGCTGCACGACCTCAGGGTGAGCGTGCCCGACGACGGCACGCGCACCGGGCCGCGCTGGGTCGATGCCCACAACACGCTGCGCGAGACGGACACCGCGCAGCAGCCCGACTTCGACATCGCGCCCAACGGCGGGCGTGCGGTGTTCTCGGCGCGCGGCGACCTCTTCAGCGTGCCGGCCGAGCACGGCAATACCCGCGACCTCACGCAGACCTCGAATGCGGACGAGGATCATCCGAGCTGGTCGCCCGATGGCCGCACGATCGCCTACACCACCGACTCATCCGGCGAGCAGCAGATCGCCGTGCGCCCGGCCGAGGGCGGCGCGGAGCGGCTGCTGACCCACTTCGATCGCGGCTTCTTCTACCGTCCGCGCTGGTCGCCGGACGGCGGGAAGCTGGCGTTTACCGACAACGAGCATCGCCTGTGGGTCGTGCCGGCCGCCGGCGGCGAGCCCGTCCAGGTCGCGCAGGATCGCTACAACGAGATGCACGATCAGGCCTGGTCGCCCGATGGGCGCTGGCTCGCCTACAGCGTCACCGCGCCCAATCAGCTGACGGAGCTCTGGCTCTACAACCTCGAGAGCCGCAAGGCGACGCGGCTGAGCGATGGCCGCTCGAACGACTCCTCGCCCGCATTCGATCCGGCCGGCAAATACCTGCTGTTCCTCTCCACCCGCCACGAGAATCCCACCCTCAGCCAGTCCGAGTTCAACGTCGCGACGCTGAGGATGGTCGGCGTCTACATCGCGACCCTGAAGCGCGACGCCGCCTCGCCCTTCGCGCCGCGCTCGGACGAGGGGGTGCCGAAGGAGGACGCCGGGGACGAGGCGAAGCCGAAGGATGCCAGGCCGGCCAAGCCTGAGCCGCCGAAGCCCGTCGAGATCGACGTCGAGGGACTGATGGCGCGCGCGGTGCCGCTGCCGATCCCGGCCGCGAACATCACCGGGCTCGATGTCCGCAAGGACAAGGTCTACTACTACACCGCGCCCGATCAGACCTTCGAGGGTCCGTTGCCGGGCGAGAAGCCGGCGCTCCATGTCTACGACATGAAGGAGCGCAAGGACGCCACGGTCGTCGAGGGTCTCAGCTCCTACGCGCTGTCCGCGGACGGCAAGAAGGTGCTGTACAGGCTGGAGAAGGACTTTCTGATCGCCGATGCGGTGGCCGATGCCGCCAAAGCCAAGGACGGCCCGAAGAAGCTCGATCTCTCCCACATGCGCGTGCGGGTCGATCCGACCGCGGAGTGGGCCGAGATGTTCGCTTCCGCCTGGCGGCTCGATCGCGACTTCTTCTACAGCCGCCAGATGAACGGCGTCGACTGGCCCGCGGTGCGCGCGGCCTATGCGAAGCTGCTGCCGCTCGTCGGATCGCGTGGCGACCTCAACTACCTGATCGGCGAGGTGCAGGGTGAGCTCGGCAACTCGCACACCTACGTCGGCGGGGGCGACGAGATGCCCGAGGAGCAGCGCGTGCCGACCGCCTTCCTCGGCGTCGACTTCGCCCTGGATGCGCCTTCCGGGCGCTACCGTCTCGCGACCATCTACCCGGGCGACAACACGCGCGAGGCCTACCGCTCGCCGCTCACGCAGCCGGGGCTCGACGTCAGGGCGGGCGACTACCTGCTCGCCATCGACGGCACGGAGCTGCGCGCTCCCATCGATCCCTACAGTCTCCTGGTCGGCAAGCAGGACTTCACCGTGCGGCTCACCGTCGCGGACTCTCCCACCGGCAAACGCCGCGAGGTGCTCGTGCAGCCGGTGAAGAACGAGCTGTCGCTGCGCGAGCAGGCGTGGATCGACCACAACCGCGAGCTGGTCGACAAGGCCAGCGGGGGCCGCGTCGCCTACATCTACCTCTCCGACATGGAAGCGCTCGGCATGGCGCAGTTCGTGCGCCAGTTCTACGCGCAGATCGACAAGCAGGCGCTCATACTCGATGAGCGCTGGAACGGCGGCGGCAACATCGACCAGATCGTGCTCGAGCGGCTGCGGCGCGTGCTCGCCGGCATGGATACCAACCGCCACGGCGTCGGCACGACGGAGCCCCAGCAGCTGATCCGCGGCCCGAAGATCTGCCTGATCAATCACTACTCGGCCTCGGACGGCGACCTGTTCCCGTTCTACTTCCGCCAATACAAGCTCGGCCCGCTGCTCGGCACGCGCACCTGGGGCGGCGTGCGCGGCATCCGCGGCAACTGGGGCCTGCTCGATGGCGGCTACATCACCATCCCCGAGGACGCGATCTACGGCCTCGACTCGCAGTGGGTGATCGAGAATCACGGCGTGGCGCCCGACATCACCGTCGATGACTCGCCGGCCGACTGGATGCGCGGCCACGACGTGCAGCTCGAGGCGGCGATCCGCTACATCCTCGGGGAGCTGCAGAAGCAACCCGGGCCGCTGCCGCCGCCGCCGCCGGCGCTACCGGCCTATCCGCAGGGACCGGGAGCGCCGTAGCGCCTCCCGGTGCGGCGGGCGAGCATCACATGACCGGCGCTGCTGCCGCGAACGTGTATGACGACGCGCGCCGCGCCGACGCCTACGCGGCGCTCGAGTTCCCGGCGACCTACCATCTCGCCTTCCGCGATCTGCCCGCGATCATCGCCCGGCACGTGCGCGGGCGGGTCGCGCTCGATTTTGGCTGCGGTGCAGGGCGCTCCACGCGCTTTCTGCAGCGCCTCGGCTTCGCGGCGACCGGGGTCGACATCGCGGCCCGCATGATCGAGCGCGCCCGCGAGGCCGACCCGGGCGGCAGCTATCGTCTGATCGGGGACGGCGACTTCAGCGGCTGCCAGCCGGCGAGCTTCGACCTGGTCTTCTCGGCCTTCGCGTTCGACAACATCGACGGCGCCGCCCGGCGGGCCGGACTTCTGCGCGGCCTCGGTTCGCTGCTGGCGCGCAGCGGGCGCGTCGTGCTGCTCGACTCGACCCCGGAGATCTACACGCACGAGTGGGTCTCGTTTACCACGCGGGCCTTCCCGCAGAATCGCACGGCGCACAGCGGCGACCCGGTGCGCATCGTGATGAAGGACGTCCCCGACCGCCGCCCCGTGGTCGACTACCTCTGGTCCCATGCAGATTACCTGCGGCTTTTCGCCGCGGCCGGCCTGCGCCTCGTGGAGGAGTGCCGGCCTCTCGGACGCGCCGACGAGCCCTGGCCGTGGGAGGCCGAGCTCACGATTCCGCCGTGGGTCATCTACGTGCTGGAATCGCATACTCCATGACGCGCCGGAACAGCCCCGGGGACCCAGTGCACGGCGGCCTGACGCAAACGCTCCTCACCGCGCTGCTCGCGATCGCGGCGGCGGCGGCGGCGCACGCCGCCCCGACGCTCCTCGCCCACGTCAACGGCTACACCCTGAGCGGCGCGCAGCTCGTGCGGTTCGATGCGCTGGCCTTCGACCACGGCCGCGTGCTCGCCACCGGGCAGGAGGCGGCGCTCGCGCGCCGCTTCCCCGACGCGCAACGCATCGACGCGCACGGCAGCACGCTGCTGCCCGGGCTCATCGACGCGCACGGCCACGTGCTCGACCTGGGGCTCGAGGGCACGCGGATTCAGCTCGTCGGGACGAGGAGCCTGGCCGAAGCTCAGCAACGCATCCGCGATTACGCCCATATGCATCCGGCCAGTCGCTGGCTGCTCGGCGACGGCTGGAACCAGGTGTTGTGGGGGCTCGGCCGCTTTCCGCTCGCCCGCGAGCTCGATCAGGCGGCCGGCGACCGGCCGGCGGTCCTGTGGCGCGTCGACGGCCACGCGGCGTGGCTCGACACCGCGGCCCTGCGCCTGGCCGGGATCACCCGCGCGACGCCCGATCCGGCCGGCGGACGCATCGAGCGCGACCCGGACGGCGGTCCGAGCGGCGTGCTGGTGGACAAGGCAATGGAGCTGGCCGAGCGTGTGGTGCCGCCGCCGACCGCTGCCGAGAGCAGCGCGGCATTGCGGGCCGCGTTCAGGCACATGAACTCCGTCGGTCTCACCGCGGTCGGCGATGCCGGCTGTCCCGGCTGGGAGATCGCGCTGTACCGCGAGCTGGCCGACCGCCGTGAGCTCACGGTGCGCGTGTACGCGATGATCCGCGGGACCGGTGCGGACTTCGACGCACTGGCCAGGAGCGGTCCGCTCATCGGCTACGGCGACGACCGGCTCACGGTGCGTGCGGTCAAGCTTTTTGCGGACGGCGCGCTCGGCAGCCGCGGTGCGGCGCTGCTGGCGCCCTATACGGACATGCCGACGCAGCGCGGCCTGCTGTTCATGACCGATGATGAAATGGAGCACAAGGTCGAGAAGGCGCTGCGGGCCGGCTACCAGGTCAACGTCCATGCGATCGGGGATGCCGCCAATCGCCAGGTGCTCGACGCCTTCGAGCGCGCCTACGCGGCCGTCGGCGGCCGCCAGCTGCGCAACCGCATCGAGCACGCGCAGGTGGTGGCGTTGAGTGACATCCCGCGCTTCCGGCAACTCGATCTCATCGCCTCCATGCAGCCGACGCACGCCACGAGCGACAAGAACATGGCCGAGGATCGCCTCGGGCGCGAGCGCCTCGCGGGCGCGTACGCCTGGCGCACCTTTCTCGCTCAGGGGACACGCATCGCCGGCGGCTCGGACTTCCCGGTCGAGTCCGACAACCCCTTCTTCGGACTGCATGCGGCGGTGACGCGGCAGGATCACGACAACCAGCCGCCCGGCGGCTGGCGGCCGCAGCAGGCGATGACGCTGCTCGAGGCGTTCCGCGCCTTCACGATCGATGCGGCGTACGCCGAGCACTGGGAGCGGTCGATCGGCTCGCTCGAGCCCGGCAAGTGGGCCGACTTCATCCTGATCGACCGCGATCTTTTCAGGATTGCGCCGGCGGACATCTGGAAGATCCGCGTCGCAGAGACCTGGATCGCGGGCCGCAGGGTCTACGACCGCGCTGCCCCGCCCTGACCGCTCACCCGCGCTGCGCACGCGCGCGCCGCGCAGGCTCCTTTACGGCTCGTAGCCGAGACTCGGCGACAGCCAGCGCTGCGCCTCCTCGAGCGTGATTCCCTTGCGCCGCGCGTAATCCTCCACCTGCTCGCGGTCGATCTTGCCGAGCGCGAAGTAGCGCGCCTGCGGGTGCGCGATGTACCAGCCGCTCACCGCCGCGGTCGGATACATGGCGTAGGACTCGGTGAGGCGGATGCCGGCGCTCTTCTCGACGTCGAGCAGCCGCCACAGCTGCGCCTTCTCGGTGTGATCGGGGCAGGCGGGATAGCCCGGCGCCGGGCGGATGCCGCGGTATTCCTCGCGCACCAGCTGCTCGTTGGTCAGGGTCTCCTCGAGCGCGTAGCCCCACAGCTCGCGCCGCACGCGCTCGTGAAAATGCTCGGCGGCGGCCTCGGCGAGGCGGTCGGCAAGCGCCTTCAACATGATGGCCGAATAGTCGTCGTGGGCGCGCTCGAAGCGCGCCACGTGCTCCTCGATGCCGATGCCGGCGGTGACCGCGAAGGCGCCGAACCAGTCGCGCACGCCGCTCGACTTCGGCGCCACGTAGTCGGCCAGGCACTCGTGCGGCTGCCCCTCGGCCTTGCCCTTCTGCTGGCGCAGGAAGTGCAGCGTCGTCAGCACCTCGGTGCGCGCCTCGCTCGTGTAGAGCTCGACGTCGTCGCCCACGGCGTTCGCCGGAAAGAGGCCCACCACGGCATTGACCCTGAGCCAGCGACCGGCGATCAGCTCCTTGAGCATGCGGCGCGCGTCGGCGTACAGATTGCTCGCCGCCTCCCCGAACTTCGGGTCCGTGAGGATGTCGGGGAACTTGCCCGAGAATTCCCAGGCGTTGAAGAACGGCATCCAGTCGATGTAGCCGAGGAGCTCGGTCAGCGGATAGTCGCTGAAGCGCTGCACGCCGGGCCGGCGCGGCTGCGGCGCGGCATAGGCGCTCCAGTCGAGCGGGCGGCGGTTGGCGCGCGCCGCCGCCAGCGACAGCTCCGGGACCTTGACCTTCTTGCTGGCGTGCTGCTCGCGGCGGCGCTCGTGCTCGGCGCCCACCTCGGCGAGGAAGGCGCCGCGCGCCGCGGGCGTGGACAGCGTCTGGCACACGCCCACCGAGCGCGAGGCGTCCTTCACGTACACCACGCCGCCGGCGTACTGCGGCGCGATCTTCACCGCGGTATGGGCCGGGGACGTGGTCGCGCCGCCGATCAGGAGCGGCAGCACGAAGCCCTGGCGCTGCATCTCGCGCGCCACGTGCACCATCTCATCGAGCGAGGGCGTGATCAGTCCCGACAGTCCGATGAAATCCGCCTGCTCGCGCCGCGCCGTCTCGAGTATCTTCTCGCACGGCACCATGACGCCGAGATCGATCACCTCGTAGTTATTACACTGCAGCACCACGCCGACGATGTTCTTGCCGATGTCGTGCACGTCCCCCTTGACGGTCGCCATGACGATGCGGCCGTTGGTGCGCTGCGCGGCGGGGTCC
The DNA here is from genome assembly GCA_035523985.1 of Steroidobacteraceae bacterium. Taxonomy (GTDB): domain Bacteria; phylum Pseudomonadota; class Gammaproteobacteria; order Steroidobacterales; family Steroidobacteraceae; genus 13-2-20CM-66-19. The sequence continues at coordinate 7,209 of DATKPR010000054.1, forward strand.
TTGCTCTTCTCGATGAACGGCACCAGGTGCGCCACGGCGCGCTTCATCACGCGCGCGCTCTTGACCACCTGCGGCAGGAACATCTTGCCGGCGCCGAACAGGTCGCCGACCACGTTCATGCCGTCCATCAGCGGACCCTCGATGACCGCGAGCGGGCGCGCGGCGGCCAGGCGCGCCTCCTCGGTGTCCTCGACGATGTGATCGTCGATGCCCTTGACGAGCGCGTGCACGAGGCGCTCGGTCACCGGGAGCTTGCGCCACTCGAGGTCCTCGCGGCGCCGCGCGCCGCCCTCGCCCTTGAAGCGCGCCGCGATCTCGAGCAGCCGCTCGGTCGCATCGGCGCGGCGGTTGAGCACCACGTCCTCGCAGGCGGTGCGCAGATCCGCCGGCAGCTGCTCGTACACCCCGAGCTGTCCGGCGTTGACGATCCCCATGTCCATGCCGGCGGCGATGGCGTGGTAGAGGAACACCGAGTGCATCGCCTCGCGCACCGCGTCGTTGCCGCGGAACGAGAACGACACGTTGCTGACGCCGCCCGACACCAGCGCGTGCGGCAGCTCGCGCTTGATGCGGCGCGTCGCCTCGATGAACGCCAGCCCGAAGCCGTTGTGCTCCTCGATGCCGGTGGCGATGGCGAAGATGTTGGGATCGAAGATGATGTCCTCGGCCGGGAAGCCCACGCGCTCGGTGAGGATGCGGTAGGCGCGCGTGCAGACGGCCACGCGCCGCTCGAGCGAGTCGGCCTGACCCTGCTCGTCGAAGGCCATGACGACCGCCGCGGCGCCGTAGCGGCGCAGCGTGCGCGCGTGGGCGATGAAGACCTCCTCGCCCTCCTTCAGGCTGATGGAGTTGACGACCGGCTTGCCCTGCACGCACTTCAGTCCCGCCTCGATCACCGTCCACTTGGAGGAGTCGATCATGACCGGCACGCGGGCGATGTCGGGCTCGGAGGCCACCAGGTGCAGGAAGCGGGTCATCGCGGCTTCCGAATCGAGCATGCCCTCGTCCATGTTGACGTCGATCACCTGGGCGCCGCTCGTGACCTGCTGGCGCGCGATCTCGAGCGCCGCCGCGTAGTCGCCCGCCTCGATGAGCTTGCGGAACTTCGCCGAGCCGGTGACGTTGGTGCGCTCGCCGACGTTCACGAACAGACTGTCCTCGTCGATGTTGAGCGGCTCGAGGCCGGCGAGGCGGCACTTCGCCGGCAGCGCCGCCAGGCGCCGCGGCGCGCGCCCGGCGACGGCGGCGTGCAGCATGCGGATGTGCTCGGGAGTCGTGCCGCAGCAGCCGCCGACGACGTTGATCAGCCCCGACGCGGCGTACTCGCCGAGGATGTCGGCGGTCTGCGCCGGCGCCTCGTCGTACTCGCCGAAAGCGTTGGGGAGCCCCGCGTTCGGGTAGGCGCACACGAAGGTGTCGCTGGCGACGCCCGCCAGCTCCTCGATGAAGGGGCGCAGCTGCGCGCCGCCGAGCGCGCAGTTGAGTCCGACGAACAGCGGCTGCGCGTGCCGGATGGAGTTCCAGAACGCCGCGGGAGTCTGCCCGGAGAGGATGCGGCCCGAGGCATCCGTGATCGTTCCCGATACCGCGATCGGCACGCTCACCCCGGTCTCGTCGAACAGCGTGAGCGCGGCGTAGATCGCCGCCTTGGCGTTGAGCGTGTCGATCACGGTCTCGATGAGCAACAGGTCGGCGCCGCCGAGCAGCAGCGCGCGCGCCGCCTCGCGGTAGGCGGCGGTGAGCTCATCGAAGCTCACGCTGCGGTGGCCGGGGTCGTTGACGTCCGGAGACAGCGAGCTCATGCGCGTCGTCGGACCGAGCGCCCCGGCGACGAAGCGCGGCGTCCCCGAGGCGCGCGCGAACTCGTCCGCGACGCCGCGCGCCAGCCGCGCGGCGCGGTAGTTGAGCTCGGCGGTGAGCGCCGCGGTGCCGTAGTCGGCCTGCGACACGGAGTTGGAGTTGAAGGTGTTGGTCTCGATGATGTCGGCGCCGGCGGCGAGATAGGCGCGGTGGATCCCGGCGACGATGTCGGGGCGTGTCAGCGTGAGGATGTCGTTGTTGCCGCGCAGGTCGTGGCGGTGCCCGGCGAAGCGCTCGCCGCGGAAGCCGCGCTCATCGAGGCGGTGCTGCTGGATCATCGTGCCCATGGCGCCGTCGAGCAGCACGATGCGCTCGCCGAGGAGGCCCTTCAGCCGCTCGACGCGCGTGCGCCGCTCGTTCTCCTCGAGCGGCTCGACCGCGAACGGCACGGCCTCCGCCGCCGCGCCACCGGCGGGCCGCGCCTCGCGGTCGGCGCGGGGCGCGGCGGCATGACCGTGAGCGCAGCCGCTCACGCGCTCACCCCGTGGAGTGCGCCCGGCGCGCCGGCGGCCCGCGCCACCGGCCGCAGCCCGAGCGCGTGGCAGATCGCATAGGTCAGCTCGGCGCGGTTGAGCGTATAGAAATGGAACTCGCGCACGCCGTGGCGGGCGAGCGCCTCGACCTGCTCGATCGCGACGCTGGCGGCGAGCAGCCGCCGGGTGTCCTCATCGGCGTCGAGGCCGGCGAAGCGCTCGTGCAGCCAGGCCGGCACGCTCGCGCCGCAGCGGCTGGCGAAGCGCAGTACCTGCGCAAAGCGCGTGATGGGCAGTATGCCGGGCACCAGCGGTGCGCGGATGCCGGCCGCCGCGCAGCGGTCGCGAAAGCGCAGGAAGATCTCCGTGTCGAAGAAGAACTGGGTGATGGCGCGGCTCGCACCGGCATCGAGCTTGCGCTTGAGGTTGAGGAGGTCGGCGTGCGCGGAGCGCGCCTCGGGGTGCGTCTCGGGGTAGGCCGCGACCGAGATCTCGAACGGCGCCACGGATCTGAGGCCCGCGACGAGCTCGGCGGCGTAGGCGAAGCCGCCGCGGTGCGGCGTATAGGCACCCGCGCCGTCCGGCGCATCGCCGCGCAGCGCCACCAGATGGCGGATGCCCTGCGCCCAGTAACCGCGCGCGACGTCGAGGATCGCCTCGCGCGGCGCGCCGATGCAGGTGAGGTGCGGCGCGCCGGTGAGCGGCGTCTCGCGCTGGATGCGCGTCACCAGCTCGTGCGTGCGCTCGCGCGTCGAGCCGTCGGCCCCGTAGGTCACCGACACGAACGCCGGGTCGAGCGGCGCCAGGCGCTCGAGCGAGCGCCACAGGGTCGCCGCCATCGCCGCATCGCCCGGCGGGAAGAACTCGAAGGAGACGCGGATCGGGCCCGGGCTCACCGGGCACCCCCGGCGCGCAGCGCAGCGCCCGCGGCGGCGTCCTCGGCCGCATCCGCCGGCCGCGCCGCCGCCGCCAGCAGGTGCTCGCCGTCGGCTTCGATGGGGCTCAGCCGCTCGCAGTGCAGGTGCGACTCCTCGAGCAGCCGGCGCAGCCGCGCCAGCGGATGCTCGACGATGCGCTCGTGCGCGTGCTCGAGCGACTCGTAGCGCTGGAAGATCCACAGGCGTCCTGCGGGCGCGAGGCGGCCGGCAAGCTGCGTGAGCAGGCGGCCGAGCCGCTCCCCGGCACCCGCCGGCGGACTGCACAGCACCGCATCGAAGGGGCCGCCGGCGCGCGCCAGATCCTGCTCGCCGAGCTCCCCGGCGTGCGCCGCCGGGAGCACGCGGCAGTTGAGGCCGCGCGCCTCCGCGAACGAGCGCACCGCCTGGGCGGCGCGGCGCGAGGGCGCGAGCACCGTGGCGGCGCGCGCGCTCGCGAGGAGCTCGAGATGCGCGGCGCCCACCAGCAGCACGCGCGCCGGGGCCGCGAAGCCGCTCGACTCGACGAACGCGCGCAGCGCGCGCTCGAGGCGCGGCTGCGAGGCGCGAAGGCCGCCCTCGGGCTCGAGCGAGCGTGCGGCGCGCGCCTGCGCGC
>DATKPR010000055.1:0-2151 GCA_035523985.1 Steroidobacteraceae bacterium
ACGGCGGCTATGCCGAGCGGATGCTGGCGGACGCGCGCTATTGCCTGCCGCTGCCGGAAGGGCCCGCCGCCGAGCTGGCGCCGCTCCTGTGCGCCGGGCTCATCGGCTATCGCGCCTACCGTGCCGCCGGGGATGCGGCGAATCTCGGGCTCTACGGCTTCGGCGCCGCGGCGCACCTGCTCGCGCAGGTCGCACGGCACGAGGGGCGGCGGGTGTTTGCCTTCACGCGGCCCGGAGATCTCGCGGCGCAGCGTTTCGCGTGCGAGCTCGGGGCGGTGTGGGCCGCGGGCTCCGACGAGGCGCCGCCCGAGCCGCTCGATGCGGCGATACTCTTCGCCCCGGTCGGTGCGCTGATTCCCACGGCGCTGGCTGCGGTGCGTCCCGGCGGGCGCGTGGTGTGCGCCGGGATCCACATGAGCGACGTGCCGGCCTTCCCCTACCGGCTCCTGTGGGGCGAGCGCCGTGTCGCCTCGGTCGCCAATCTCACCCGGCGCGACGGCCACGAGTTCCTCGCGCTCGCGGCGCGGCTGAAGCTGCGGGCGCGCGTGGAGCGCTTCGCCTTGGCCGACGCCGAGCGCGCGCTCGAGCGGCTGCGCAGCGGCGCGCTCGCCGGGGCCGCGGTGCTCGAGATGCCCGCGGCGGCCTCGGTTGCGGGGGGGGCGGCCCGTCCGTAACATCGCGCGCCTCATGCGTACACATTACTGCGGACAGGTCGACGAGCAACTCCTCGGACGCGAGCTCACGGTGGCCGGCTGGGTGCACCGCCGGCGTGACCACGGCGGCGTGATCTTCGTCGACCTGCGCGACCGCGAGGGCTTGCTGCAGATCGTCTTTCACCCGGACCTCGCGCACGTTTTCGCCGAGGCCGAGCGGCTGCGCAACGAGTTCGTGGTGAGCATCACCGGCACGGTGCGCGAGCGGCCCGCCGGTACGGTGAATGCGCACCTCGCCTCGGGCAAGGTGGAGCTGGTCGCCGCCCGCATGGAGCTCCTCAACCGCTCAGATCCCCTGCCGTTCCAGCTCGACGAGCAGGTAGGCGAGGAGGTGCGGCTGCATTACCGCTATCTCGACCTGCGCCGCGAGGACATGAGCGCGCGGCTGCGGCTGCGGCACCGTCTGACGCGGGCCATGCGCGCCTATCTCGATGCCAGGGGCTTCGTCGACATCGAGACGCCGATGCTGACCAAGGCGACGCCCGAGGGCGCGCGCGACTACCTGGTGCCGAGCCGCACGCACCCGGGCAAGTTCTTCGCGCTGCCGCAGTCTCCGCAGATCTTCAAGCAGCTGCTGATGATCGCCGGCTTCGACCGCTACTACCAGATCGTGCGCTGCTTCCGCGACGAGGATCTGCGCGCCGACCGGCAGCCGGAGTTCACGCAGCTCGACATCGAGACCTCGTTCCTCTCGCAGGACGAGATCATGGCGATGATGGAGGGCCTGGTACGGCATTTCTTCCGCGAGGTGCTGGGCGATGCGCTGCCTGAGCCCTTCCCGCGCATGAGCTATGCGGAGGCGATGCGGCGCTACGGCTCGGACAAGCCGGACCTGCGCATCACGCTCGAGCTCACCGACATCGCCGACCTGGTGAAGGACTGCGACTTCAAGGTGTTTGCGGGACCTGCGAAGGACCCGGCCGGAAGGGTGGCGGCGCTGCGCGTGCCCAAGGGCGGCACGCTGCCGCGCTCGGCGATCGATGAGTGCACGGCGTTCGTGGCCCGCTACGGCGCCAAGGGGCTCGCCTACATCAAGGTGAACGAGCGTGCCCGCGGGCGCGAGGGGCTGCAGTCCCCCATCATCAAGTTCCTGAGCGATGCGGCGCTTGCCGGGATCCTCGAGCGCACCGCGGCCGAAGACAATGACCTCATCTTCTTCGGCGCCGACCGCGCCGGCGTCGTGAACGATGCGCTCGGGGCGCTGCGCCTGAAGCTCGGTCACGATCTCAAGATGGTCGAGAGCGGCTGGCGTCCGCTCTGGGTCTTCGATTTTCCGATGTTCGAGTGGGACGCGGACGCCAAACGCTGGGTGGCGATGCACCACCCGTTCACCTCGCCGAAGGACGAGGATCCGGCTGCGCTGCGCGCTGCGCCCGGGGCCGCGCTCGCCAAGGCCTACGACATGGTGCTGAACGGCTCCGAGATCGGCGGCGGCTCG
>DATKPR010000056.1:0-2965 GCA_035523985.1 Steroidobacteraceae bacterium
GAGCGCGCACTTCGAGGCGGCCGAGAGCGCCTGGCGGCAGGCGCTCGCCTGCGAGCCACACTCCGCCGCGGCGTACTTCAACCTCGGCGTTCTTGCGATGGCGCGCGGCAGGTACGCCGAGGCGCTGCCGCTCCTGGCGAACGCCCTCGCGCAGCGCGGCGACCCGGCGGCCCGCGCGGCTTTCGCCAGCTGCGCCGCGCGGATCCGCTTCACCCGCGACGATCCGGCGGTGCGCGCGACGCTCGCGCGTGCGATCGCCGAAGCCTGGGGCATGCCGCACGACCTGTGCGCGGCGGCCGTGAGCCTGCTGCTGCTCGAGACCACGCTTGCCGGCTGCGTGCGCCGTGCCGAGGAGCACTGGCCGGCCCGGCTGCCGCGTGCGCTCCTCTACGGCGACGACGGCGCTCTCGCGGCGCTCGCCGGCAACCGCCTGCTCCTTGCGCTGCTCGGCGCGGCGCCGGTGAAGTCGATCCGCCTGGAGCGTTTCCTCACCGGCGCCCGTCATGCGCTGCTCGAGGCCGCCGCGGCGGACCCCGGGGCCACGCAGGAGGATGTCGCGGCGCTGCCCTTCTACGCCGCGCTCGCGCAGCAGTGCTTCATCAACGAATACGTCTACGACTGGACTGCGGCCGAGCAGCAGGCGGCCGCAGAGTGCCGCGTGCGACTCGAGGCGGAGCTCGATGCGGGCGCCGCCGTGCCGCCGCTGCTGCTGCTGGCGGTCGCCGCCTGCCAGCCGCTGCGTGCGCTGCGCGGCGCCGGGCGGCTCGGCAGCAGCGCACAGCCCGCCGCCGTCGATGCGGTGCTGAGGCAGCAGCTGCGCGAACCGCTCGAGGAGGAGACGCTGCGCGCCGCGCTGGCGCGGCTGACGCCGCTCGGCGCCGGAGTGTCCGCGGCCGTGCGCGAGCAATACGAGCAGAATCCCTACCCGCGCTGGGTGCGCATGCCGCTGCGCGAGCAACCCCTGCCCTGCACGGCGGAGCTGCGCCGCGCTCTGCCGTTCGCGCACCTCAAGCCGCTTGCCGCCGAGCATGCTCCCGAGGTGCTGGTCGCCGGTTGCGGCACCGGGGCCGATGCCATCGCCGTCGCGCGGCGCTTCGCGGGCGCCCGCGTGCTGGCGGTGGACTTGAGTCTCGCCAGCCTCGCCTACGCGCAGCGCAAGACCCGCGAGCTCGGGGTGACGAATATCGAGTACGCACAGGCCGACATCCTCGAGCTCGGCGCCCTGCAGCGCCGCTTCGACATCGTCAGCGCGATCGGCGTGCTGCATCATCTGGCCGACCCGTTCGAGGGCTGGCGCATCCTCGTGTCGCTGCTGCGGCCGGGAGGGTGCATGTGCCTCGGCCTCTACAGCCGCATCGCGCGCCGCGCCGTGGTGCAGGCGCGCGAGTTCATCGCCGCGCGCGGCTATGCCGCGACCCCCGAGGGCATCCGCCGGTTCCGCCAGGACGCGCTCGGCGCCCACGCCAGCCCCACGGTGCGGTCGCTCACCCGCAGCTACGCCTTCTATTCGATGAGCGACTGCCGCGATCTGGCGTTTCACGTCGCCGAGCGGCAGCTGACGCTCGCGGAGATCGCCGCGTTCCTCCACGCCGCGGATCTGCGCTTTCTCGGCTTCGAGCTCGACCCGCACGTGCTCAACCAGTACCGCGCGCGCTTCGGCGACGACCCCGGGTGCAGCGAGCTGCGCAACTGGGCCGCCTTCGAGGCGGACCATCCCGACACCTTCACCGGCATGTACCGGTTCTGGGTCCAGCGCTAGCTGCGGCTGGCTAGATGTGGAGTCTCAACAGGTTGTTCCTGTTGAGGCTCAACCTGGTGATGGGTGGCTGGGCGGCGAGGCTCATGTGCGGGCGATGCCAGTTGTAGCCGTGGATCCAGGGCGCTAGAGCATTGCGGCGCTGGTAGGAGTGATGATAGGCGCGAGCATAAGCCCACTCGCGCAAGCAGGTTTGGATAAAGCGCTCGGCCTTGCCGTTGGTGCGCGGTGTGTACGGCCTGGTGTAGTGGTGAGCGAGGCCAAGCTGAGCGCAGGCGTGGGCGAAGTCGCGGCCCCGGTAAACTTTGGCGTTGTCGGTGTAGACGCCCTTGATGTGCACGCCCAGACCGGCGTAGTAGGCGACCGCCGCCCGCAGGAACGCCACGGTGCAGTCAGCACCTTCATCCGGCAGAAGCTGGGCATAAGCAACGCGTGAGGCATCGTCGATGGCCACATGCAGGTAGTCCCAGCCGATGCCGCCGTGACCGTCGTGACCGGTGCGATCGCCGGTGATGCGATGGCCGACCTTGACGATTCGGCCTAGTTTTTTCACATCCAAATGCAACAGCTCTCCTGGCTCAGCACGCTCGTAGCGTCGATACACCGGGATTGGCTGCAGCTTGGATAGACGGTTCAGTCCGGCCGCCTTGGCGATGCGCGCTACCGTTGCTCGAGACAGGCCAAGTTGTCCGGCGATTGCCACCAAGGTCATCCGCTGCCGCCGCAGTGCCACGACCGCGTTCCTTAAGACCTCTGCGGTAGCCTGCGGGGATCGATGCGGGCGTGAGCTCAGATCCCGCAGTCCTTCTCCGCCACGCTCCTTAAAGCGCCTGAGCCATTTATCGACCGTCTTGATCGAGACCCCAAGCTCCCGAGCCACCTGGACTTTCGCTCGACCGGCCTGGATACGGCTCACCAGCAACCCTCGACAGGCATACGTCAACCGCGCATTCTGATGCACGTCCATTCGGGACTCCTTCGATGTTCTAGGCGTGGTAACCAAGAGCATCACGGGAGACCCCCGAATGGGCAACTCTTCAACCAGGAATAACGTCCTGAGACTTCACAACTAGGGGCGCGCCCGCCGGCGCGCGTGCCGGCTCAGCGCCGCCGGCCGAGCAGCCGCAGGATCTCCAGGTACAGCCAGACCAGGGTCACGATCAGGCCGAAGGCCGCATACCACTCCATGTACTTCGGCGCGCGCTGCGC
>DATKPR010000057.1:0-5457 GCA_035523985.1 Steroidobacteraceae bacterium
GAGCGCGAACGACGGAGGATGGGGGCCTCTCAATGCACCGAGGGCGTCCTGGAATTCCCGCTCCGGCTTCGGGCGCACACGGCTCAGAACGTAGGCGGACATGTCCATCCCGGCGCGCGCCGCGGCGGCGCGGATGGCGGACTTCTCCTCCTCGGACACCCGGATCTGGAGCTGTGAGAGCTTGGTGGGCTCGGGCATCCTTTCAGCATAAGGGTGGCCGATATAATGTCAATACCTATGTATTGACATCTCGAGCAGGCTCACGCGAATCCCGCCGTCCGCAGGCTGGGGGCGGGGACGCTCCAGCGCCCCGTGCTAGAGTTTGCCGCCTCGATCCGGGTGCTTAGCTCAGCTGGTAGAGCGTCGCCCTTACAAGGCGAATGTCGGCGGTTCGAGCCCGTCAGCACCCACCAGACTCGAGCGGCGGACCGGGGGATGACCGCTTCCAACAACAACAGCGCGCGGGCGGTGTTCATCAGCTACGCCTCCGAGGACGCGGAGGCCGCCGGGCGCATCGGCGCGAGTCTCGAGGCCGCGGGTATCGAGGTGTGGCTCGACCGCACCGTGCTGCGCAGCGGCGATGCGTGGGATCAGAAGATCCGCCGCCAGATCCGCGACTGTGCGCTGTTCATCGCCGTGATCTCGCGCCACACCGAGGCGCGCACCGAGGGCTACTTCCGCCTCGAATGGCACCTCGCCGACCAGCGTACCCAGCTCATGGCGCGCAGCCGCTCCTTCCTCGTGCCGGTGTGCGTCGACGACACGCCCGAGAAGCACGCCGACGTTCCCGAGTCCTTCGCGATGGTGCACTGGACGCGCCTGCCGGCCGGCGAGACGCCGGCCGCCTTCGTCGAGCGCATCGCGCAGCTCCTCGCGGCGGAGCCTGCGGCCGCGGCGCCGGCGGCCGCAGAGGCCGCGGCGCCCGCGGCGGCCCTGCCTCCCCGCACATCGCCCCCCAGAGGCGCAGCGCTGCGCTGGGCGGGTCTGGTCACCGGCATCGGGGTGCTCGCCGCAGCCGCGCTCGGGCTTGCCGCCTGGCGCGGGTATTTCTGGCACGACCCGCTCGCGGGCGCGCAGTTTGCACGCCTCACGGACTGGTCGGATCACGAGCAGGCGGCGGCGATCTCGCGCGACGGGCGCACGGTGGCGTTCGTCGCCGACCGTGACGGCCCGAACGATGTGTGGATCACCGAGACCGGCAGCGGCCGTTTTCGCAATCTGACGCACGGCGCGGTGCACGACCCGATCAATCCGGAAATCCGCACGCTCGACTTCTCGGCGGACGGCTCGCTGGTCACGCTGTGGGCGCGCAGCTCCGACGGCTCGCGCTCGGGCGACATCAACGTCATGGCCGTGCCGGCCGCGGGCGGGGCGCTGCGCACCTTCGTGCGCGGCGCCGCCGAGGTCGCCTGGTCGAGCGACGGCCGGCGCATCGTGTATCACACCACCGCGCCCGGCGATCCGATATTCGTCGCGGATGCCTCCGGCGGCGGCGCCCGGCGGATCTACACGGCGCCGGCGGGCGTGCACTGCCACTTCCAGGTGTGGTCGCGCGACGATGCGTTCATCTACTTCGCGCGCGGCGTACCACCCGATCACTGGGACCTGTGGCGCATCGCTCCGGGCGGCGAAGGCCTCGAGCGCCTCACCTTCCACAACTCGATCGTGAATCATCCGGTGGTGCTCGATGCGCACACGCTGCTGTATCTGGCCACCGACGTGCAGGGCGCGGGGCCGTGGCTGTACGGGCTCGATCTGCGGCGCCGCATACCGCACCGGCTGAGCTTCGGGCTCGAGCGCTACACCTCGCTCGCCGCCAGCGCCGACGGCAGCCGGCTCGCGGTGACGCTGGCGAATCCGAGCTGGGGACTGTGGCGCGTGCCCTTCGCCCGGGGTGCCGCGATCGCGGATGCGGCGCAGCGCCTGTCGCCCGACTTCGCCACCGGCTTGTCCCCGCGCAGCGGCCCGAGCTACGTGCTGTACGTCTCGCGCCGCTCCGGGCGGCCCGGCATCTGGAGACTTGCGGGCGGCTCGAGCCGTGAGCTCTGGACCGGTTCGACCTCCGATACCCTGACTGCACCGGCCATCGCGCCCGATGGCCGCATCGCCTTCACGGCCGCCGACGGGGAGCGCTCCTCACTCTATGTCATGCAGCCCGACGGCTCGCGGCCCACGGTGATCGCGGATTCATTCATCCTGCGCGGCAACGCGGCCTGGGCGCCCGATGGCCGATCGATCATCGTCGCGGTGCTGCGCGACGGGGAGCCGCGGCTGATGAGCTTCGCGCCCGCAGGCGGCGCGCCGGTGCCCCTGGTGCAGGAGTATTCGATGGACCCGGTCTGGTCGCCGGACGGGCAGTTCCTGCTGTACGCGGGGGCCGCGACCGGCGTGACCTTCCCGCTGCGCGCCGCCGATCGCGACGGGCGGCCCTACCCGCTGCCGTCGGTGATGCTGCCGCGCGGTGCGCAGCGCGTGGTCTTCGGCCCCGAGCCCGGCACCCTCATCGTGCTGCGCGGGGATTTCGTGCACAAGGACTTCTGGCTGATCGACCTCAAAAGCGGCGCCGAACGGCGCCTGACGCAGCTCGACGCCGATTTCGACATCCGCGACTTCGATCTGTCCGCCGACCGCAGCGAGATCCTCTTCGACCGTGTCGAGGAGAGCTCGACGGTGGCGCTGGTCGAGACCACCGGCCAGGGCGGGTGAGGCGGCGAGCGCGCATGGCCGGCACGCGGCCGGCCACGCGCGAGCATATCGCTCAGCCGAATACGCCGTACTGGACCTGCAGGATCTGTCCGGTCGCGACGTTCACCAGGATGGCATCCGTGTCGTCGCGCACCCACTCGAATCCGACCGGCGGGACATCCAGGGCGAACAACCAGTAGTCCGCGATGATGTAGGGTGCCGCCCAGTAGGCACGCGGCAGAATCTCGCCGTAGGCCCAGCGGCGCGCGACCCAGCCGTGCGGACGGCGATAGGCGCCGACGTGATAGACGCGTGCCGCCTGGTAGTTGTGCTCGTAGTGTTGCCGGTCGACGCTCGCGGGCCGCTCATTCCAGTGCGCCGGCTCCGTGACGCGCTGATAGCGCGTGGGACCGGCGTGTGGCTCGCCGTGTGCCTCGGGCCGTCCGTTGTCGTGGTGCGCCGCGGGCGGTCCGCCGTGTTCCTCATGCTGCGCGAGAACAGGGGCGCTCGCGGCGAGGGCGAGTGCGGCCAAGAAGCTGATTCGGGTTGCAAGTGCCACGGCTGTGCTCCTTCAGTCAGGTGGGTGCGCGAGTCTAGCCGAAGCGCACCGCGAGCATCGAGACCGAGCCGCCGTCGATGCCGTCCGTCGGAAATGTAAGCAACTCTCCGGTAACGCTCGCGCCGAGCGGATACAGGAGCGGAAGATAATGCTCCGGCGTCGGCGCCGAAAGCAGGGCGTCTTCGCCCAAAGCGGTGTAGTCGACGACTGACAGGTAATCGCCCGCCAGCAGCCGCTCGCGCAGCCGCGACTCGAAGCGCACGGCCCAGTCGTAAGGCGCGGCCGGATGGCGGCCCCAGGCGTACGCCTGCAGGTTGTGCACCACGTTGCCGCTGCCGACGATCAGCACGCCCGCCTCGCGCAGCGCCCGCAGCCGCACGCCGAGCTCGTAGTGAAACGCGGCCGGACGCGTCGCGTCGATGCTGAGCTGCACCACCGGAACGTCCGCCCGCGGGAAGACATGACGCAGCACCGACCAGGTGCCGTGATCGAGGCCCCACGAGCGGTCGGCCGCGACCGGCAGCGGCGCGAGCAGCGCCGCGACGCGCTCGGCGAGCGCCGGGTCGCCGGGGGCGTCATAGCGCACCGCGTAGAGCTCGGGCGGGAAGCCGCCGAAGTCGTGGATGGTGCGGGGCCTGGGGCTCACGGTCACCGCGGTGCCCGGGATGTACCAGTGCGCGGAGATCGCGAGCACGGCGCGCGGCCGCGGGTCGAGACTCGCGCCGAGCGCCGCCCAGGCGCGCGTCCAGGCGTTCTCCTCGAGCGCGTTCATCGGATTGCCGTGTCCGAGAAACACGGCCGGCATCCGCGTACTCACGTGCGCGCCGCGTCCGGGTGGGGCTGCGACAGGAGCGTCACCGCCAGCTGGTAGAGCCGGGCGCGCAGCGCGTAGCGCTCGGCGGCGCGCGTCACGTAGCGCACCGCGATCTCGACACCGCCGCCGGCGGGCGCCGGCCGGATGGCGATGCCGGGCTGCGCGGTGAAGCCCGGCCGGCGGCCGCGTGCGGCGCGTTGCCACTCGGCCTCCGCCTGGCGGGTGCTTTCCGCGGTCGCCTGCGTCACCTCCTTCTGGATCGCATCGGCGATCCGGTGGGCATCGCGGTCGAACGGTACCATCACGAGGAGCTCATCCCACAGCCACTGGCCAGTGGTCGAGAAGTTGAAGTAGTGGCCCTCGATGGCGAAGGCGTTCGTGAAGGTGACGCGGCGGCCGGTGGGATGACCGGCGTCGGTCCAGTTGCCGGTCTCGAGCAATACGGTGTGGAAGATGCCGAGCTCGACGACCTCGCCGCTCACGCCGTTGATCTCGACCCAGTCGCCGACGCGGATACCGTGCTTGCCCATCAGCACGAACCAGCCGAGGAAGCCGATGATGAAATCCTTGAGCGCCACGGTGAGTCCCGCGCCGGCGAGGCCGATCATGGTGCCGAGCTGACGCGGCATGCCGATCAGTACCAGCAGGATCACCACCACGCCGACCACCTGGCAGGAGACCCCGACCACGCTGCGCAGCGTCGCGACCTGGCGGCGGTCGATGCTGGTACGGCCGAGGAGCTTTTCCAGCGAGCGGTCGATCACGACCAGGAGCAGCAGCGCCGCGAGCACGATGGCGACGTCGCTGAGACAGGAGTGCAGCAGCGCCTTCGCCTGCGTGCCGACCACGGCGCCCCACGCATCGTAGGTCGCCGCGAGGCGCTGCCGGGCGGCCACGCGCTGCGCGCGGATGGTGAGGCGGCTCTGCTCGGCGGCGAGCTCGCGGGTCCGGGCGGCGAGCTGCTGCGCGCCGGCGGCAGTGACGGGCGCGGCGGCGGCGGCGACGCCGGACGGCGCGCCGCCCGTGCCGGCCTGCTGCTTGCGCTCGGCGAGATCGCTCGCGAGCGTGCGGCTCGCGGTCGCGAGCTGCGCCGCGCTCTCGGTGGCGTGCGCGGCGGCATGGCCGAGCCAGCGCTGCTTGCGGCGCAGTGCCATCCACTGGCGCACCTTGCCGACCAGGCCCGAGAGATCCGTGAGCGGGTTGGCGGCGGGCGCGGCGGTGGCGGCGCGGTTGCGCGCGGCGGCCTCGTGCTCCTGCTGCATCGTCTGGATGCGCTGGTGCTCGTTGCCGCCGGCGCGCATGAGATCGTCGTTGGCCTGGGTGACCTCGTCCTGATCGAGCTGTTGCTGCGCCTCGGCGAGGTCGAGCTGGTCCTGGATGCCGGGCTTGGCGGCGTCCG
>DATKPR010000058.1:0-6449 GCA_035523985.1 Steroidobacteraceae bacterium
AGCGTCACCGGCACGTCCGCGGGCAGCCGCGCGCGCTCGGCGCGGAACGCGGCGGCACCCGGATCGGCCGCGGCGTCGATGACGAACAGCACGCGGTCGGCGCGCGCGATCTCCCCGCGCGCGCGCCGCATGCCCTCCGCCTCGACCGCATCGCCCCCGCTGCGCAGTCCCGCGGTGTCGAGCAGGTGCAGCGGCAGCCCCTCGATCGCGATGCGCTCACGCAGCACGTCGCGGGTGGTACCCGGAACGGACGCGACGATCGCCGCGTCGTAGCCGGCGAGGCGGTTCATGAGGCTCGACTTGCCGGCGTTGGGGGGGCCGGCGATGACCACCGTCAGCCCGTCGCGCAGCAGCCGTCCCTGGTGCGCGCTCGCGAGCACGCCGGCGACGTGCGCGCGCAACGCCGCGAAACGCCGCCCGAGCTCGCGGTCGGCGAGGAAATCGATCTCCTCCTCGGGGAAATCGATCGCCGCCTCGACGTAGGTGCGCACCTCGATCACCGCCTCGGTGAGCCCGCGCACCATGGCGGAGAATTCCCCCTCGAGCGAGCGCACGGCGGCGCGCAGCGCGGCGCGCGAGCCGGCATCGATGAGATCGGCGATCGCCTCCGCCTGCGCGAGATCGAGCTTGTCGTTGAGGAAGGCGCGCAGGGTGAACTCGCCCGGCTGGGCGCGCCGCGCGCCGAGCTCGAGCGCGCGCGCGATGAGCGCCTCCATCACCAGCGGGCCGCCGTGCCCGTGAAGCTCGAGCACGTGCTCGCCGGTGTAGGAGGCCGGTGCCGGGAAGAAGAGCGCGAGACCGGAGTCGATCGGCTGGCGCGCCTCATCGAGGAAGCGCCCGCAGGTCGCGCGCCGCGGCGGCGGCAGCTCCCCGAGGATGACCGCGGCGATCTCGGGCACTTTCGGCCCCGAGAGCCGCACGATCCCCACACCGCCTCTGCCCGGAGGCGTCGCGGCCGCCACGATGGTTTCGGTGCGCGTCATGTGCGCCCTCGCGCAGCGCAGGCTAGCGCAGTGTTCCCGCGCTGTCGCCTCATCCGCGCCGCGCGGCCGCGGGCTCAGCCGCTCCTGGCGGCCGCCGCGGCGCCGATGCGCCGGTTGATGTTCCACTGCTGCGCGATCGAGAGCAGCGTATTCGTCACCCAGTAGAGCACCAGTCCCGCGGGGAAGAAGGCGAAGGTGAACGACATGACGAGCGGCATGATCATGAACACCTTGGCCTGCACCGGGTCGGGGGGCGTCGGGTTGAGCTTGTACTGCACGAACATCGCCACCGCCATGATCCCCGGCAGGATGAACCAGGGATCGCGCGAGGACAGGTCGTGCAGCCAGAAGGCGAACGGCGCCTGGCGCATCTCGACGCTCTCGAGCAGCACCCAGTAGAAGGCGATGAACACCGGGATCTGGATCACGGTCGGCAGACACCCGGCCACCGGGTTCACCTTCTCGCGCTTGTAGAGCTCCATCATCGCGCGGCCGAGCTTCTCGCGGTCGTCGGCGTAGGTTTCCTGCAGGTTCTTGATGCGCGGCTGCAGCGTCTTCATCCGCGCGATGGAGCGGCCGCTCGCCTCCGACAGCGGGTAGAAGAGCAGCTTCAGCAGCAGCGTCACCAGGATGATCGCCACCCCCCAGTTGCCGGTCGCCTTGTGCACGAAGCTGAGCGCGAGGAACAGCGGCCGCGCCAGGAACCACAGCCGTCCGTAGTCGGCGACGCGGTCGAGCTCGGGCGCGGTCGCTTCGAGCGCCCCCTGCAGCTTCGGTCCCACGTAGAGCGTCTCGGCGAAAGCGCCGTCCTCGCCCGGCGCCACCATGCGCGGCGGCCCTTCGGCGGCGAGCAGGAACTGCTCGCCGGCGACGTTGAGCGTCACGCGGTAGGTGGCATCGCGCGGCGGCACGATCGCACTCACGAAGTAATGCTGCAGCGCCGCCACCCAGCCGTTGGTCACATCGAGCGCGAGGCCGCTGTCCTTGCCTTCGGCGACGTCGAGCTTGCGGTACTTGCTGCCGTCCCAGATCGCCGGCCCGTGGAAGGCATAGCTGTCGGTGTTGAAGTACGAGCGCTTGGTGGGCGGATCGTTGCGCAGGATCTGCGCGTAGGAGCGCGCTTCCCAGGCGTGCGCGCTGCCGTTGTGCACCTGGTAATCGAGGTCGATGCGATAGCTGCCGCGGTGGAACACGTACGTCTTGGTGACCGTGACGCCGTCGGCGCCGTGCCAGGTGAGCGGCACGCGCAGCAGCGCGTCGTGCCCGAGCGTGTAGCTGTCGGCCGCGCTCGTGAAGCGGGCGAGATGCGTCGGGTAGTCGGCGCCCGCGGGCCCCGTGAGACCGGACTGCAGCGTGTAAAGCGTCTGCGGATCGCCGGTGTTCTCGAGCCGCACCGGCTCGGGCTGCCCCTTGACCCGGGGGTAGGCGAGCAGGTCGGCCCGATCGAGCGTCGCGCCGCGGGTACTGATCAGCACATCGAGCACGTCGGTGCGCACGTGCACCTGCGGGGCGTCGGCCGGCGCCGCCGCAGCCGTCGTGTCCGCCGCGGCCGCCCCCACCTGCGCGGCGGCGGGGCCTGCGGCGGGGACTTGCGCGGCAGGCGCCGCAGATGCCGGGGCTGCCGCCGGCGCCGCCTCGGGTACGTGGTTGCCGAGCTCCGGGGCGCCGGCGGCGGCGCCCGGGTGCTGTGCGCTCGCCGCGGCGGTGGGCGCCGCGGTGCTCACGGCGCCGTAGTCGCGCACCCACGTCTGGTAGTCGACGTACAGGATCAGCGCCAGCGCGCCCCAGAGGAAAATGCGGGGATTATTGATCGTGGGCATGGTGAGCACAGAGGTGAGACGGCGGCACGGGGTCGTAGCCGCCGGGATTCCAGGGATGGCAGCGCCCGAGGCGCCGCGCCGCGAGGTAGGCCCCGCGCAGCACGCCGAAGCGCTCGACGGCCTCGAGCGCGTACTGCGAGCACGAGGGATAGAAGCGGCACGCGGGCCCGATGAGCGGACTCAGCGCGAGCTGATAGAAGCGCAGCGCAGCGCGCACCAGGGCGCGCATCAGGAGGCGCCTTCCGCGACCTTGCCCCACAGCGCCGCGAGGCTGGCGCGCAGCGCGGGAGCGGCCGCGGCGCGTGCGCCCGGGCGGCAGCCGACCACCAGGTCGAGCGCCGGGAGCGCGTGCTGGTGCACACGGAAGGACTCGCGGATGAGGCGGCGCAGGCGGTTGCGCGCGACCGCGCCGCCGGCGGCGCGCACCGCGACCGCGAGCCCCAGGCGCGGAGCGCCCAATTCGTTCGCCTTGACGATCACCGTGAAATACCCGTCACCCAGACGCCGGCCGCGCGCATAGGCGGCGTCGAAATCGCTCTTGCGCCGCAGCCGCAGTTGCGCCGGCAGCGTGAGCCGCCCGATGAGACGCGCCGGCGCGGGACGGGGTTCGTGCCTCGAGCGCAGCGCCGTGCGCCTTCAGGGTATCAGCTTGTGGCGGCCCTTGGCGCGGCGGCGGGCCAGCACCTTGCGGCCGTTCTTGGTGGCCATGCGCGCACGGAACCCGTGGGTGCGCTTGCGGCGCACTTTGCTCGGCTGGTAGGTACGCTTGGTTGCCATGGCCGCGGGCTCCGTCGACGGGCTCGGAAAAAAGGGCGGCAAGGCTAAGCCGTTGAGCATCAAGGTGTCAATACATCGCGGCCTGCGCGGCACGCGCTCAGCGGCGCGGTGCAAGCCTTCAGCGCGGTAGCCGATCGGTATAGACTTCGCGGCCTTTTCCTCACGATCCCTTCTAGAGATCAAGACGCGGAGGCAATCGCGCGTGGAAGCGTCGCTTTGGACTCGCTGCATGGGCGCGTTGGAGGCGGAGCTTCCGGAGCAGCAATTCAATACCTGGGTGCGGCCGCTGCAGGCGATGGAAGGCAACGGGGCGCTCAAGCTCCTCGCGCCGAACCGCTTCGTGGTCGACTGGGTGAACGCCAATCTGCTGCCGCGCATCGGCGAGCTGCTGCGCGCCGAAGCCCCGGGAGATGCGCCCATCATCACCGTCGAGGTCGGCTCGCGTGCGGTGCCGCTGCGCAGGGCCGTGCCGGCGCAGGCGCCGGGCCCGGCGCGGCCGCGGCCGGCCGAGGGGCTGGTGGTGGGGGCGCGGCTCAACCCGGATTTCACCTTCGCCTCCTTCGTCGAGGGCAAGAGCAACCAGCTCGCCAAGGCCGCGGCGCTGCAGGTCGCGGAGAACCCGGGGCGCGCCTACAACCCGCTGTTCCTCTACGGCGGCGTGGGGCTCGGCAAGACCCACCTGATGCACGCGATCGCGCATCTCATCAAGGAGAACGATCCGGAGGCGCGCATCGCCTACGTGCACTCGGAGCGCTTCGTCGGCGACATGGTGCGGGCGCTGCAGCACAACTCGATGAACGAGTTCAAGATGGCGTACCGCTCGCTGAACGCGCTGCTCATCGACGACATCCAGTTCTTCGCCGGCAAGGAGCGCTCGCAGGAGGAGTTCTTCCACACCTTCAACGAGCTGCTCGAGGGCCAGCACCAGGTGATCCTCACCTGCGACCGCTACCCGAAGGAGGTCGAGGGCCTGGAGGAGCGGCTCAAATCGCGCTTCGGCTGGGGGCTCACCGTGGCGATCGAGCCGCCCGAGCTCGAGACCTGCGTCGCGATCCTCATGACCAAGGCGGGCGCGGCCGGCGTGCAGCTGCCCGAGGAAGTGGCGTTCTTCATCGCCAAGCGCATCCGCTCCAACGTGCGCGAGCTCGAGGGGGCGCTGCGGCGCGTGATGGCCAACTCGCGTTTCACCGGGCGGGCGATCACGGTCGAGTTCACCAAGGAAGCGCTCAAGGACCTGCTGTCGCTGCAGGCGAAGCTCGTCACCATCGACAACATCCAGAAGACGGTCGCCGATTACTACAAGGTGCGCATGGCGGATCTGCTCTCCAAGCGCCGCAGCCGCTCGGTCGCGCGCCCGCGCCAGGTGGCGATGGCGCTCGCCAAGGAGCTCACCAATCACAGCCTGCCGGAGATCGGCGACGCCTTCGGCGGACGCGACCACACGACGGTGCTGCACGCCTGCAAGCGCATCAAGGAACTGCGCGACACCGAGCAGCGCATGAAGGAAGATTATTCGAACCTGTTGAGAACCCTCGCCGGCTGAGTGGATGAGAGCGTGGATTTCCTGTGGGCAAAGTTGGGGATAAAGTTATGCACAGGGGACGCACAGCTCGCGCGCCCGTCCTCCCGGATCTGGTGAGGCGTTAACGTGCCGTAAGGCGATGAAAACCAAGCCGAATAAATCTTATTACCGCAATCCCCAGGCTCTATAGTCTCAACAATAAAGACTTCTGAGTGGATTCAGATTGAAGAGAGTCAAGATATGAAGCTGACCGCGACACGTGAGAATTTCCTCGCTCCCCTGCAGAGCGTCATCGGCGTGGTGGAGCGGCGGCAGACGATGCCGGTGCTCGCAAACGTGCTGCTCGCGGCGCGTGATAACCGCCTGAGCGTCACGGGGACGGATCTGGAAGTGGAGCTCGTCGCGACCAGCGAGGTGAGCGTGCAGCAGCCTGGCGACATCACGGTGCCGGGAAGAAAGCTCCTCGATATCTTCCGCTCGCTGCCGGAGAAGACCAGCGTGGCGCTCAGCACCGAGGGCGAGCGGGTGTCGCTGCGCGCGGGGCGCAGCCGCTTCACGCTCTCGAGTCTGCCGGCCGCGGAATTTCCCGTGGTCGATGAGATCAACGCGCAGCAGACCTTGAGCGTTGCGCAGGGCGAATTCCGCCGCCTCATCGACAAGACGCACTTCTCGATGGCGCAGCAGGACGTGCGCTACTACCTCAACGGTCTGCTGATCGAGACCGACGGCCAGACGCTGCGCGCGGTGGCGACCGACGGCCATCGGCTCGCGCTCTGTGAGACCGCGCTCTCAGGCAAGGCGAAGACCAGCCAGCAGGTGATCGTGCCGCGCAAAGGCGTGCTCGAGCTGCAGCGGATCCTCGGAACCGAGGGTGCTATCGAGCTCGCGGTCGGCACTAATCACGTTCGCGCCCAGATCGGCGAAATTCGCTTCACATCGAAGCTGATCGACGGCAGATTCCCGGAGTACGGTCGGGTGATCCCCGCGAGCCCCTCCCGGACGGTGGAGGCCGAGCGCGAAGCGCTCAAGCTCGCGCTCCAGCGGACCGCGATCCTGTCCAACGAAAAGTACCGGGGAATCCGCCTCACGGCGCGACCGGGCCTCCTCACCATCCAGGCGCACAACCCGGAGCAGGAGGAAGCCGAGGATCAGGTCGAGGTGAACTACGCGGGCGAAGAGGTCGAGATCGGCTTCAACGTGAATTACCTGCTCGACGCGCTGAATGCCATCGAGAGCGACAAGGTCGAGATCGGCCTGACCGATTCCAACAGCAGTTGCCTGATTCATGCGCCCGGCACGACGCACACCAAATACGTCGTCATGCCGATGCGGCTGTAGGACCTCTGC
>DATKPR010000059.1:0-12023 GCA_035523985.1 Steroidobacteraceae bacterium
CTGGTACGGGCGCTGCCCGAGTGGCGCAGCCCCCAGGGCATCGTGCACGTGGTGTTCCCGACGCGCCGGGGCATGCTGCCGGCGGTGCGGGCCTTCATCGATTTCCTCGCCGAGCGGCTGCCGGCGACGCTCTGAGTCAGAAATCGCGTGCCCGGGGTGCCTGCGCGGCCGATTTCAGGATTGGAATGGCAAATTCACAGATTCGCCGTCCGAGGTCCGCTGCCGATTCTGGCGTGGTTTCGAGCCGCGCCCTTCGAGCGAATGCTTTGACCTGGGCTTCCCGTCCAGGCTGAGACCAAAACTCGGGGGTCAATCCGATCGGCGGCGCCGGCGGGATTGGGGTACCGCGCCGCGCGAACGTGCGACGTACCGCTTCGACCAGCACTGCCCGGTCGAAGCGCTCACTGCGAACGAGATAATCGATGTCGAAAAAGTCCTTGATGCGGCTGTTGCGGATGCCGAGCGATACGATGGCCTCGAGTTTCTCGGCAATAACGGTTTCAGGGCTGTAAACGTGAATCAGCGGTGATGGATCGCCGAGCGCCACGGGATACGCCATCTCCCTGGCGTGCGGCCAGAGTGCGTCCCCGAATCCGATGTCCACCCGCAGCCGCTCGCGGATCGTTCCGAGTCGCGCGCCGAATATCGCCCGCACCCCTGAATACTCTTCCTGCGCCCGGATCGGCTCGACCCGGATCGTACTCGCGTCGAAGACCGCACAGTCGTCCGGCACGCCGGTTCGACAAATCGCGGCGATATCGCGTGCCACGGAGTCCGGATCGGCGTTGCCCCGCAAATGCAGGTCCAGATCGACGGTGGCCCTGTATGGCTGGTCGGCCCACAGTCTCAGCAGCATTGCCCCCTTGAGTACGTACCGTTCGCGCAACTCCGAGCAGCTGAGCCGGTACAGGAAACGCTCGAAGAGGTAGTTGCGCAGCGTAATCTGGAAGTCCTCACCCCTTTCACGAGCGAGATTGAGAAGGCGCCCGCGGACAGAGGCGGCGCGGTCCCTTGGCTCCCTGGACTTCAACCAGCGGCCGCCAGGTACGGGCGCATCACATTCGCTACGCGGCAGATCTTCGCAAAGCGCCACAGCTCGTCGACGCCGCGCCGATATTTCCTCAGGTAGTCCTTCAGAGCCTCGACGGCAACCTCCGTGCCGATCTTGTTGCGGTACTTGAAGCAGTCGGCCACGGTTTTGGCGGCGGAATAGATGCGAACCGGGACACGGTCTATTTTGTGCACTTCCACACCGGCCGTCAGCGCGGCACCGGAGAAATAGACCGTTCGCACCGGAAATGGCGGGCGACGCGGCCTCCAGGCGTGAACGTCGAGTGCGATCCAGACTTCCGGCGGGGCCTGCGTCGTGAGTTCATGAAAGCGCAGCGCGCTGAGCAGGCAGACCGTTGCCGCAGGAACAGTCCGGGCGACTTCTACCAGGGACCTGTGGATCGAAATCTCGGCGTCGGCAACCGCATAGAGCCCCCGGGCGACGCGCACCAGCGCGCCGCGCTCTGTGAGTCGTTGGACGTATTCCCGGCGCAGCCCGAGTCGCGTGAGATCGCGCGGTCGGGCAAGGCCGAGCCGCCTCACGGCATCGACGGTTCTTTGCTTCAGATTGCTCATGACAGGAATGCCGTCTCAATAGCTAGGTAGTTAATAATATATACCTAGTTATTGATACACAAGTAACTCCGATCCTGAGCTGAGGTCCCACGGTGCAAGCCTCCAATGCACCAAAGTCGAAGCGACTACACTAGAACTCTCGGCAGGGAAGATCACCCCATGAGAATCCCCCGTACCACTGTTGCTCCCGGCGCACTCGCCATCGTGGCTGCCGTCGCGCTCGTGGCAACCGGCCCGGTGTGCGCCGACGACGCCGATCCCCCGAACCGCCTCGCGCGGCTGAGTTACCTCGAAGGCGCGGCGTCGTTCCAGCCTGCGGGCCTGCCGGACTGGGTTCCCGCCGAGCGCAACCGCCCGCTCACGAGCGGCGACCGGCTCTGGACCGATCAGGAGTCCATCGCCGAGCTCGACCTTGGGGACGCGGTGCTGCGCCTGGGCGGCATGACGGGCTTTGCGTTCCTCGCTCTCGACGACCGGTTCGCGCAGATCCAGCTGAGCACGGGGCTGCTCATCGTGCGGGTGTGGGATACCTCCGCCGGGCAGAGCTACGAGATCGACACGCCCAATCTCGCGCTGTCGCTGCAGCAGCCCGGCCTCTACCGCATCGAGGTCGACGAGCCGGGGAATACGACGCTCGTCAAGGTCTCGGAGGGCGAGGCGCTGGCGCTCGGCAGCGGGGAGTCGATCCCGATCCCCGCCCAGCAGCTCATGGTGTTCGCGGGCTCGACGACGCTCTCCTACAGCGCGGCCTCGCTCGGCCCGCCCGACGATCTCGACACCTGGTCGGCGGCGCGCGACCGCCAGCAGGAGGAGTCGCCGTCGCGGCAATACGTCGCCGACGACGTACCGGGGAGCGATGAGCTCGACGACAACGGCCGCTGGCAAAGCACTCCGGACTACGGCTACGTGTGGACGCCGGCGGTGGTGGTCGCGGGGTGGGTGCCGTACCGCTTCGGACACTGGGTCTGGGTCGCGCCCTGGGGCTGGACCTGGATCGACGATGCGTCCTGGGGCTATGCGACCTTCCACTACGGGCGCTGGGTGTTCCTCAACGGCGCGTGGTGCTGGGTGCCGGGGCCGCGGCCGCTCAAGCCCGTGTACGCCCCCGCGCTCGTCGGCTGGGCGCACGGCCCGGGCTTTGCGACACCCGGCGGGCCGGCCGCCAACATCGGCTGGTTCCCCCTCGCGCCGCACGAGGTCTACGCACCCGCCTACCCTGTGAGCGAGTCCTACGTGCGCCGTGTCAACCTCGCCAATACCACCGTGGCGGACAGCGGCGCCATCCTCGACATCTACCACAATCGCGTTCCGGGCATCCGCTACCGCAACGGCACCGCGGGCGCGATCACCCAGGTGCCGCAGAGTGTCTTCCTCTCTGCGCAGCGGGTCGCCGCGCACACGGTGCCGGTCACGGCGAGCACGCTCGCCGGCATGACGGCCGAGGCGACGGCGCCTGCCATCCCGCCGGTGCGCCAGAGCGTGCTCGGCGCGGCCCGCAGGTCGGCGCCTCCGCCGCCCGCGCTGGCCAACCGGACGGTGGTGGCGCGCGCCGTACCGCCGCGCGCTCCCGCCGCGTTCGATGCGCAGCTCGCCGCGATCCAGAAGAACGCCGGCAGGCCGCTGGCGCGCGGGCAGCTCGCCCGGCTGCCGCCGGGAACCCCGACGGCACCGGTGCACGTGCTCGCAGGCGCCGCCAACGGGCCGCAGCCGGGTCTCGCTGCGCGCGCCCGCGCGCTCGGGAGCCCCGCGCTGCCGCCGGCCACGACGACGCGCACCTTCGTGCAGGATCCCTCAGCCCCCGCTGCGGAGGCGACACACAGCCCGAGGACGCCGGGTGCCCCGACGCCGGGTGCCGCGACGCCGGCGCGCTCCGATCGGCCGCCGGGGGCGCCGCACCCGCCCGCCACACCGGTCCCCCAACCCGCGACGGCGGCGTCACCTTCAGCGCCCGCGTCCGCGCCGCCACCGCCCGCGACGCAGCCGCACGGCGCGCGCGCACCCGCGGGCGCGCCCCCGCCCGCGGCCCAACCGCACCCGGGTGCGCCGGCGAGCAGGACCCCGGGCGCACATAAGGACCCGCGCGAGGAATCGAACCCGAAGGCGGACCGCTCGCGCGATCGGGTGGAGCGCTAGAGCCGCTCGCGCGTCCCGAAAGTCGCGCAGCGTTTCTCAGGAGCGAGCGAGGCCTCAGCTCAATCCGTCGCGTGCTGAAGGGCGTCGCGCTCGAGCTCGCGGATGAAATCGCGCACTTCCTCGCGCGTACACAGATCGCCTTCGAGCAGCGCCTGCAGCAGTCCCTCGAGCTGCACGCGCATCGCCACCGCGAGCACCGTCGGCGGATAACGCTGCAATCGCGCCAGAAAATCCCCGAGCTCATCGAGGCACTCCTCGACCGTCGCGTCGCCGTTTGTGGTTTCGCCGAATGACATGCGCACTCTCCCTGCATCGACCCGCAGCGGACGATACACGAGCGCTCGCGCGCGCGTTGCACGCGCAGCGCCGCGGCGCGCCGTTTCTGCATGAAGAGGTGCGTAAACGCAATTCCAAACGCCGGGCCGCTCACTAGACTGTGCCCCTCGCCGCCAAACCAACACTGCAAGGAGGAGCACGCATCATGAACAGTTTCACTCTCACCGCGGTCGGCAATCTCGCACGCAACCCGGAGCTCGTCACCAAGGGAGACAAGAGTCACACGCGCTTCTGTCTCGTCGGCAACGACTACGCGGGCAAGGACGAGGAGGGCGCGGCGCGTGAAGTCACCACGAGCCTGTGGTTCGTGGCCTTCGGTCCCCTCGGCGAGACGATCGCGCGCAATAGCCGCAAGGGCGACCAGCTCATCGTCGACGCGCGGGTGCGCTCGAGCAACTGGACCGATGATCAGGGCGAGAAGCAGTACGACCATTCGTTCATCGTGCAGGGCTTCCGCTTCGGGGCGCCGGGCAAGCTCAAGCGCGAGGAGCTCGACGCGCGCCGCGGCGAGTCGCATCCGGCCGCGCACGCCGTGAACGTGAGCTGAGCGGGCGGCGGGGCAGGGAGGCAACCCATGAGGACACGTTCCCGACTCATCGCGCGCGCGTGCCGCGGCGGCTGCGTGCTGCTCGCGGCGGCGGCTCCGGCCCTCGCGCTGGCGCAGGCCGCTTCGCCCTTCATGACCGGGGCCACGGCGCTGCAGACCAACATCCTGGCCTGGCTCACCCCGATCGCGATCATCCTGGTCATGGTGCTCGGGGCCATGGCGATGGCGAACCGCATGTCGTGGGGCTGGTGCTTCGCGGCCATCCTCGGCATCGCGATCGCCTTCGGCGCCCCGCAGATCGTGACCTGGGTGCGCGGCATGTTCGGGGTGTGAGATGGGCACGGGTCGCAACGCGGGACTCATCGCCGACCCGCTGTTCGTCGGGGCGACGCGCCCGCCGATGCGCTGGGGCGTCACCTACGCGGCGCTCCTCTGCAACCTCGTGTGCACGCTCGAGGCCTTCCTCCTCACCCGCAACCTCCTCACGCTGCTCCTCGCCGCACCGATACACGGCGTGTGCGCCCTGCTGTGTGCGCGCGACGCGCGTTTCTTCGACCTGGTCATGCTGTGGGGCCGCACGCGCATGCCGGCGGCGCTCGCCAACCTGCGCCGCTGGCGCGCGAGCAGCTACAGCCCGCTGACGCTCGACCTGCCGCGCCGGGACGGGCGGCGCGGCAGGCGCGGAGCGGCGCCATGATCCAGGCCGGCCGCGCGCTGGCGCTGCAGCGGGAGCGCAACGCCGCGCAGCACGTGCCCTACGCGGCGCACGTCGCCGAACGGGTCGTCGCGACGATCGCCGGCGACTACCTGCAGGTGTTTCGCCTCGGTGGGGCGAGTTTCGAGAGCGCCGACGACGCGCAGCTCAACAACTGGCACGAGCGTCTCAACGTGCTGTGGCGCAATCTCGCGAGCCCCGACCTCTCGTTGTGGACGCACGTCATCCGCCGCCGCGAGCGCGCGGCGCTACGGACCGTGGCGCAGCGGCCGGGCTTCGCGCACGCGCTCGCCGGCCGCTATGCGGCCCGCCTGGCCGGCGAGACGCTGATGGTGAACGAGCTGTATCTCGCGGTGCTGTACCGGCCGGCCGCAGGGATCGCCGCGGGCCTGGTGGCGCGCGCTCTCTCGCGCAGCCGCCGCCACGACCGCTCCGCCGAGCTCGCGCAGGCGCTCGATGCCTGCGCAAAGCTCGCGCAAACGCTCACGGCCGCGCTGGCGCGCTACGATCCGGAGCCCCTCGGCGTCTACCGTGCCGGCACCCTCTGGTGCTCCTCGCTGCTCGAGTTCCTGGCGCTGCTCGTCAACGGCGAGGCGCGCCGCGTGCCGCTGCCGCGCGGGCCCCTCAACCACGCGCTCACCACCAGCCGGCTGCTCTTCGGGACCGAGGCGCTCGAATACCGGATGCCCTCGGGCTCACGCGTCGGCGCGATGCTCGGCATCAAGGAGTATCCGACGCCGAGCGTCGCCGGGATGTTCAACCGGCTGCTGTCGGCGCCCTTTGCGCTGGTGATGACGCATTCCTTCACCTTCCTCAGCCGCGCCGCGGCGCAGGGGCTGCTGCAGCGCCAGTTCCACCGCATGGCGAATGCGGGGGACTTCGCCGTGTCGCAGGCGGCGCAGCTCAAGGATGCGCTCGATCAGCTGAGCGGCGGCGAGTTCGTCATGGGGGATCACCACTTCACGCTGCAGGTGCTCGCCGACGTCGACGCGCCGCCCGGCGATGCGCCCGACGGCCGGCGGCTGCACTCGCTCAACGACTGCGTGGCGCAGGCGCGCAGCCTGCTGGCGGACACCGGCATGACGGTCGCGCGCGAGGACCTGGCGCTGGAGGCGGCCTTCTGGGCGCAGCTGCCCGGCAACTTCGCGCTGCGGCCGCGCAAGGCGCCGATCACCTCGCGCAATTTCGCGGCGATGGTCCCGTTCCACAACTATCCCCTGGGACGCGCCGACGGCAACCACTGGGGCGAGGCGCTGACCTTGCTCTCCACCCGGGCGCGCTCGCCCTACTACTTCTCGCTCCACGCCAGCGACCCGGCGGATGCCGACGGCGGCAGCCGCAAGGACACCGGACATACCTTCATCTGCGGCCCCACCGGCTCTGGCAAAACGGTGTTCATCGGCTTTCTCGTCGCCATGCTCGAGCGCCAGGGAGCGACGCAGATCATCTTCGACAAGGATCGGGGCCTCGAGATCCTGGTGCGCGCGCTCAACGGGGAGTATCTCGATCTCAGGCACGGCGCGCCGACCGGCTTCAATCCGCTGCAGCTGCCGCCGGCTCCCGCGCACGTGGAGTTCCTCAAGAGCTGGCTGCAGATGCTGGTACGGCCGGCGGGAGGACGCGCCCTGACCGCGCGCGAGGCCGCCGACCTCGAGCAGGCACTGCGCGGGACGCTCGCGCTCGCGCGCCCCGCGCGGCGGCTGTCGCGGCTGCTGGAGTTCCTCGACCCGACCGACGCCGAGGGCCTGCACGCGCGACTCGCCCGCTGGTGCGAGGGGGCGCGCGGCGATTACGCCTGGGTGTTCGACAACCCGCAGGACTCGGTGCTCGCTCGCCTCGCGGGCCATCCCATCGTCGGCTTCGACGCGAGCGAGTTCCTCGAGCACGAGCTGACGCGCGCGCCGGTGACCTACTACATGTTTCACCTGGTGCGCGAGCTCCTCGATGGACGGCGGCTGGTGTGCTGGATGGACGAGTTCTGGCGGCTGCTCGCCGATCCGGCCTTCGAGAGCTTCGCGCGCGAGGGACCGAAGACCTGGCGCAAGCTCAACGGCGTCATGTGCCTCGCGACCCAGAGCGCAAGCGACGTGCTCGACAGCCCGATCAGCCGCACGATCATCGAGCAGACCGCGACCAAGGTGTTCTTCCCGAACGCCGACGCCAGCGCCGCGGAATACACCGGCGGCTTCGGCCTGACGGAGCGTGAGTTCCGCCTGATCAAGGAGCAGCTCGAGCCCGGCTCGCGCGCCTTCCTGGTGAAGCAGGGACATCACAGCATCGTGTGCCGGCTCGACCTGCAGGGCTTCGACGCCGAGCTCGCCGTGATCTCCGGGCGCGCGCGCCACCTCGAGCGGCTGCACCGCCTGATGGCGCAGCACGGCACCGACCCCGAGCGCTGGCTGCCGCTCTTCATGAACGCCGCTCACGCCGAGTGAGCCCACCTCCACCCGTTAATAAGGAGTCGCCATGCCTACCCGACCGACCTGCCTGCTCCTGGCGCCGCTCGCGCTGCTGCTCTTCGCTCCCGCCGCCCAAGCGCAGTTCGCGGTGATCGACATCGCTTCCGTGACGCAGCTGGTGAACGAGGTGCAGCAGCTCGAGCAGCAGCTCGCCACCGCGCGTAGCCAGCTGACCCAGGCACAGGCGGAGTTCCAGACCATCACCGGGAATCGCGGGCTGCAGTCGCTCCTCGGCGGCACGGTGCGCAATTACCTGCCGCCGGACTGGGCGACGCTGCAGGGGACGCTGCAGGGCTCGGGCGGCGCGGCCACGGCCTACCCGGCCCTCGCGGCGGACGTGACGCGCGCACTGACCGCCAACGCGGTGCTCTCCCCGCAGCAGCTCTCGGCCCTGCCGGCGACGGCCGGCGGCGCCTTGCAGGCGGGCCGACAGTCCGCGGCGCTGCTGCAGGCCCTCACTCACGAGGCGCTCGCCAACAGCAGCGATCGCTTCTCCTCCCTGCAGCAGCTCATCGATGCGATCGGCGCCACCAACGATCAGAAATCCGTGCTCGAGCTGCAGGCACGCACGGCGGCCGAGGCGAGCATGCTCGAGAACGAGCACACCAAGCTCGAGGATCTCTACCAGGGCGTGCAGGCCGACCGCTGGGCGGCGGCGCAGCGCACGCGCGAGTCGATCGTCGCCGGGCACGGCCAGTTCACCGCCCGCTTCCAGCCCCAGCCCTGAGCGTCACGGGAAGCGGCGCGCGTGGGTTTCTTCGCGACCTTCTGGGGCTGGCTGCAGGGGCAGCTCGCCACCTACATCGGCACCAACGCGGCGCTCCTGGCGACGGCGCTCGAGCCGGCGATCGTCACGCTCGCGACGCTCTACGTCATGGTGTGGGGCTACCTGCAGTTGAGCGGCCGCATCGAGGAGCCGCTGGTCACGGGCTTGAAGCGCCTCGTGCTGCTCGCGGTGGTGCTCGGGGCGGCGCTGCACCTGTGGCTCTACAACGCGGTCATCGTCGACACCTTTTACCGGGCGCCAGCCGAGCTCGCGGGGGCGGTCGTCGGGGCGCCCGACCCGGTCGCGACCATCGACACGATCTGGAGTCAGGGGGGCGCGGTGGCCGGCTCTCTGTGGAACAACGGCGGCGTCTTCAGCGGCGACTTCGGCTTCTACGTCGCCGGCGCGATCGTCTGGGTGCTGATGGGACTGCTGTGCGTCTACTGCATGTTCCTCATCGCACTCGCGAGCATCGCGCTCGCCGTACTGCTGGCGCTCGGGCCGCTGTTCCTCGCGCTGCTGCTCTTCGATGCGACGCGCCGCTTCTTCGAGGCCTGGCTCGCGCAGCTCGCCAACTACGCCCTCATTACGGTCCTCACCGTGCTGGTGGCCGCGCTGCTGCTGCAGATCGTCGCCTCCTACGCGGCGCAGACCGCCGCGCGCGGCGCGGCCATCGTCACCGTCGACGCGCTCAACATGGTGCTGGTCGCCACGGTGGTGTTCCTGCTGATGCGCCAGATCATGCCGATCGCCGCGGCGCTCGCCGGCGGGGTGAGCCTCAGCAGCTTTGGCCTGGTGAGCCGCTTCGTCAACTGGGGCCTGCAGCGCGGGACGGCGGCAACCGCGGCAGCGGCGGCGCTCGCCGCGCAGCCCGTGCTCGCCGCACGCGGCGCGACGGCGGCCTCGCCTGCGCTGGTGGCCGCGGCCTGGCGCGAGAGCTGAGGCGCGATCGGTCCGGCGGCTCGTGCAGGAACAGGGAGGTTCCGTGAAGACACTCTTATTTATATGGCTCGCGGTGCTCGTGTCGGCCTGTACGCCGCACGAGGTGCGTTGCGCGGGTCCCCTCGTGCCCATCAACGCGCCGGCGGGGACTGGCGGACCGGAGCGCCCGTGAGCGAGTCGGCCGCGACCGCGGGCTACTTTCGCGAGGCCGCCGCGTGGGATGCCGACCGCATCCGCATGGCGCACCGCACCGCGCGCCTCGCCTGGCGCGTCGCCGGCGCCGGCTGGACGTGTGCGCTCGCCGGCGCCGTGGCGCTGGCGCTGCTCGTGCCGCTGAAGCGGGTCGAGCCCTTCGTGGTGCGCGTCGACAGCAGCACCGGGGTCGTCGACGTCGTGCCGGTCTACAGCGGCACCACGAGCCCCGAGCAGGCGGTCACCCGCTATTTCCTCACGCACTACGTGAGCGTGTGCGAGCGCTTCAACTTTGCGACCGCCGAGAGCGACTACGAGGAATGCGGCGCTTTCCATGGGGCGCAGCGCAACCAGGCCTGGTACGCGCTCTGGAACCCGAACAATCCCCGCTCGCCGCTCAACGTGCACAAGGACGGCAGCACGGTGCGCGTGCAGGTGGAGTCGGTGAGTTTCTTCGAGCGCGCGAGCGGGGTGACCGACCTCGCGCAGGTCCGCTACCTCAAGGCCGAGCGGACGGGCGCCGGCGCCGATGAGCGCATCACGCACTGGATCGGGACCATCCAGTACGCCTACGGCGCCCCCTCGAAGGATCCTAAGGTCCGGCGCTGGAACCCCCTCGGCTTCAAGGTCCTCGAGCTGACCTCCGAGCCCGAGGTGCTGCCGCAGCCGCCGGCGAAGGCGGGATGAGCATGCGCGTCCGCGGCGCCGCGTGCGCGGTCCTGTGGTGGCTCGCGAGCCTATGCCTGGCGGGCACGGTGCCCGACCCCGGTAGCGGCGACCGCCGCATCCGCGTCACCTCCTACGTAGCGGATGCCGTCTACCCGCTGCGCGGCTACGTCGGCTTTCAGATCGATCTCGAATTCGAGCCGGGCGAGACCTTCACCGGTCTCGGGGCGGGCGATCTGGAGAGCCTGACCTACGCCGCGCAGGCGAATCACCTGTTCCTCAAGCCGCGCGCGAGCGGGATCGACACCAATCTCACGGTGCTGACCAGCCGCCGCACCTATCACTTCGACTACAGCGTCACGGCGCGCCGCCCCGATCCCGACGGGCAGGACGTCATCTACGTGCTGCGCTTCACCTACCCGCCGCCGCCCGCGCCGGCGGCGGATGCCGTCGGCCAGCGCTTGCGCGATGCCGGGACCGTGCCCCGCAATCTCGACTACTGGTACCGCGGCAGCCCCGCGCTCAAGCCGAGCGCCGCCTGGGATGACGGTGTCCATACGCACCTGCGCTTCGGCGCGCAGCAGGAGCTGCCGGCGATCTTCCTGCGCAACGACGACGGCAGCGAATCGCTCGTCAACTCGACGATCGCGGGAGGCGAGGTGGTCGTGCACCGGGTGAGCCGCCGCCTCATCGTGCGTCGCGGCAAACTCACCGGCTGCATCGTCAATGCGGCCTTCGGCGGAGGCGGCGAGCACACGACCTCCGGGACCGTCACCCCGGCCGTCGAGCGCCTCACCCGGGAGGCGCCGCGATGAGCGCGCCGGCCGAGGAGACCGTGCGGGGCGAGCGCACGACCGCCATCGTGCACGCGGTGCGCAGCGCCCAGTCGCGGGTGAGCAGCCTGTTGGCCGCGGGCCTCATGATCACCCTCGGCCTCTCGGCCCTCGCCTGGTACTACGCCCACGCGCTGACGCGCTCGACGCAGGCGCGCCGCGCGGCGCAGTCGGCGGTCGCGAGCCGCGCCCAGGGGGAGATGGCGCTGCCCTCGCTCGGACGCATCGAGCCACCGCCGGCAGTGCCGGTGGCCGCCGCGCCGCCGGCTCCCGGGGATCGGCTGCCCGAGCTGGCACTCGCCGCGCCGCAGGCCGAGCCGCCCATGGCCCGGGCCGCCGCCGTGCCGCCGGCCATCGCGGGCGGTGCGAGCGCGCCGGCCCCGGTACCGACGCCCGGCCCCGGCGTGAGCGCGCTGGCGCGGCGGCTTTCCGGGAGCGTGCTCGCGCGCCAATCCGACTCGCAGCTCCCGCCGCCGGCCGCGCCGGAGACCGGGACTCTCGCGATGGCGGCGGCGCCCGGTGCACCGCTCGCGGCGGCGGCGGGCGCCGCGGCGACTGGCGGCAGCGCGCCTCGCGGCGAGGGCGATCTTAGCGCGCTGTTGCACGCGAGCGTGACGCCGGCGGTGCCGGCGGCGCTCCTGCCGACACAACGGTTCCTGCTGCCCGCGGGTAGCTTCATCGATTGCACGCTGGAGACGGCGATCGATTCGACGCTGCCCGGGATGACGACCTGCATCACCGCCGCCGACACCTTCGGTGCCGACGGCACGGTGGTGCTGCTCGAGCGCGGGACCAAGCTCGTCGGCGA
>DATKPR010000060.1:0-27723 GCA_035523985.1 Steroidobacteraceae bacterium
GGGGCCGCCATGGCCCGGACCGATCACCGGCAGGACGCACAGACTGCGCGCCTGGATCAGGCGGTTGAGATGCGCGTAGATGAAGTTGAGGCCCGGCGTCGTTCCCCAGTGGCCGAGCAGGCGCGGCTTGATGTGCCCCGGCCGCAGCGGCTCAGCGAGCAGCGGGTTGTCGAGCAGGTAGATCTGGCCGACGGAAAGATAGTTCGCGGCCCGCCACCAGGCATTGACGCGCTGCAGATCTTCGGTGGCGAAGTGCACGCAGCGCGGCCCTCAGGGCCGGCGTACGCCGCGCCCGTGGGACAGGCGGCCGGCCGCCGCGGCCGGCGGGGCATGAGCGACATACTGGAACCACTCGACGCAGCCGTAGTCGGGCGCTGCCCCGCGGCCTTGCACGACAACGGTCCCGCTTTGCTGTTCCACCTCGAAAGGGCTCAGTCGGTGAAGGCGCGTTGCCGGGGAATGCATGGCTGTCAGCATGACATGCTCCTTGATTACTCACGCCCTATGTCGAAGTCTGTGCCGAATCGATGCGGTGCGCCATCCGTGCAAGCGCGTAGGGCAAGGGGCCCACCTAGGCAATTACCACGATGCCACCCTGCCCGCTGCCGGCCTACTCTGCGCTCGTTTGATACTCGGGGAGTCGTCCATGACCAGAACCCTGCGCCGCATTCTCGTCACGATCCGCGATCTCAAGCGCGCTCCGCTGAGTGAGTTACGCAAGGCCGCGGCGCTCGCACAGGCGGCCGGCGCAAGCCTTGAGCTCTTTCACGCAATCGACGCGCCCGACCCCGGGGCGAGCTGGCCGGAGAGCGCGAGCGCCGCGACCGTCGAGAGGCAGCGCGCCGACATCGCCGCGCGGGCCCGTCGCCGGCTGGAGCGCTTCGCAAGCGATCAGTCGCTGCGTGGCGTGAAGGTCAGCTGCACGGCCAGCTGGGACTATCCGCCGCACGAGGCCATCGTACGGCGCGCCCTCGATACCCGCGCCGATCTGGTGATCGCGCTGACGCGCCATCACGGGCCGGGGGCGCGGCTGCTGCTGCGCAACACGGACTGGGAGCTGATCCGGCATTGCCCGGTGCCACTTCTGCTCGTGAAGACCCGCCGCGCGTACCTCAAGCCCGCCGTCCTCGCCGCGGTCGACCCTTTCCACGCTCGGCCCGCGGACCTCGATGCGCGGCTGCTGACGAGCGGCGGCCGCCTGGCGCAGCTGCTGCATGGCAAGCTGCACGTATTTCATTCTTATATGCCGCTCGTGAACGTGGCGACCCTGTCGATGGGCGCGGCGCCGCTGGTCACGCTGCCGCCGCAGATCGAGGAGGCACACGGGCGCCAGGTGAGCCGGGTCATCGACAAGCTCGCCGAAGCCGCCGGCGTCAGCCGCAGCCGCCGCCATATTCACATGGGCGACGTGGCGGGCGAGCTGCGGGCCGCGGTCCGCGACACGGGTGCCAGCCTGGTGGTCATGGGTGCGGTGTCCCGCTCGGGCCTGGCGCGCCTCTTCATCGGCAATACGGCCGAGCGGGTGCTCGACAAGCTCGACTGCGACATCCTGGTGGTGAAGCCTCACACCTTCAAATCGAAGATCGAGCGCCGACCCGCCGTGGCGCCGACCGGTGCGCCCCGGCGCAAGCGTGCTGCGCGCGCACCGCGGCAGCCGCTGCCCCCCGCGACGGTCACCGCCATGCGGGTGATGCTGCCTCCGGTCTGATCCGGATTCAGAACTTCACCATCACCCCGGCACCCCACACGACCTCACGGGTGCGCAAGTCAGGGGTCCACACGCCGCCTTCGGCGGCGCAGCCATCGGCACCGATGATGCTGCCGTTGTTGCACACGTAGCTCGCCGGGGCGCCGGTGTTGCCGAGTGGCGGCGTCACCCCGCCCGTACCCGTCCAGTAAGGCACGTTGGAATGCCGGAACGTGACCTCGGTCCACCACGTGATCCATGGCTCGGGCATGTACTGGAAGTTCAGCTGCGTGTCCCACTGGTAGAGCTTCTGCCCGGGATTTTCGGTGAAGTACGGCGTGCCGGTCACGGCGGTCGCGCCGTTGATCGGCGGCAGCAGCGCCAGGTAGCGACCCGGATTGTTCATGAAGCCGCCGCCGAGAGTCACCGCGTACAGGTCGTGATCGAACCAGAAGCGGTTGTAGGCCATCACGCCGAAGAAGTCGGCCTTGTTCGGCCCGCTCGAGCAGTGGACGCCGCCGCCGTACTCGCAGCCGATGTCCCAGGTGATCGAGGTCGCCATCTTGGACAGTCCCGGGCCCTGGCCCTGGGACTGGTAGTACTTCCATAACAGGCTGTCATCCTCGTGCACGCGCGTGACGTTGGCGTAGTTGACGGGAGTCCCGTTCGGATTGGGCAGGCCGATCGCGGCGTTGGGATTGCCGCCGTTGTTCGGCAGACCGCTGCCGCTCGCCAGGTTGTCCTGCCCGATCGAGTAGCTGTTGAAGACCATCTTGAAGTTTTCGTTCGGTATCCAGAGTATCTGGCCACCGAAGCCGGGACGGCTGTTGAACTTGGCGTAGGACTGCCAGCCGTTGATCAGCCACGGCTCGATCTTCAGCGTCTGCGTCGGGAACCACTGCACGCGCAGGCCGTTGAAGAACCACGGCGTGTTCGAGGATACGAAGGACGGCTGATAGGTCCAGTTGTCGAAGTTGTAGTAGCTGAAGAGGCCGATGTAGGAGACGAAGATGCCGGCGTCCACGTTGAGCCCGTGGTTGACGTCGAAGTGATAGCCGGCGTTCGCCTCCGACATGTACTTGTAGGCGCCCTGCAGATCCCACTGCCCGACTCCCTGGCTCGCATCGTTGCGCGGGGTGGTGACCGCGAACAGCCCCATCATCGAGAGGAACCGCGCCTGGACGTTGTTCCAGTGAAAATTGCCGCCGAAGCTCACCTGCTCGATCTGGAACTCCCCGGAACGGAACTCCTCGGTCGAGCCGACGATGGTGTGGTCGACCGGATGGTTGAAGTCCTGCAGGTAGTTCACATCGAAGCGCACTTCGGGCGTGAAGAACTTCGTGTCGAAGATCGGCGTCGAATTGCGCGTGGTGCCGTTCATCCAGCCGATGTCCCCCACCGCGAAGGGCGTCTGGGTGTCGACCGCGGGGGCCGGCGCCGGCGCCTGCAGTGCTTCGGGCAGAACCTGAGCGATGGCCGCCGCGGAAGCCGGTGCGGAGGTTACCGGCGTGGGCGCCGCGGCGAGCGCCCCAGCGGGGGCCGGCGCCGCGGCCGGTGGCGCGAGGCTCATGACGATATCGTGACGGGTCGCCTTGCCCGCGACGACGGTCAGCGCGGGCGCGTGAACCCCGGGCGCACCGGAGAGCTCCGCCTCGAGTGTCCACTCCCCCGGCGGCAGGTCGCCGAAGGAGAAGACGCCATCGCTCCCGGAGACCGTGGCGCGGATCGCACCGCCGTCGGCGCGCAGCGCGGTCACGGTAGCATGCGGGAGCGCCACGCCGGCCGGCGTCGTCACCATGCCCACGATCGCTCCCACGCCCGGCTCGGCCGCGTGCGCGAAGAGCGGCGCCAGTGCGATGACGAGCGTACCCGTCCAGCGTCGCCAGTTGCTCATGTTGCCCATACTCATGAATGATTATCCCAATGGCCCGCGCCGGGCCTCAGGGAAGCTACCTATGTTGCCCACGCGCCTGTGATGAGGGCGTGAGGAATTGGCGGGGTCAGGAACGCGCGTGCACCACGCGCCCGAGGGCGCCGGTGCGCAAGCCGTCGCCGCGGTCAGCAAAGAAACGGGCGTTGAGCTCCCCGGGGCCGAGATCCTCGATCCCGGTGAGGCCGAGCGCGCGCAGCTCGGACGCCAGCGTCCGCGGCTCGAAGAACGTCTGCCACGGCTCCCCTGCGGCGGCCAGCCGCCGCATCAGCGCATGCACGACCAGGCGCCGGACCGGACCGAGGCTCGCCGGGGGCACGGCGTAGTCGAACACCACGCCGCTGCCGCGCGGCAAGCCCGCCACGTAGCCAAGCGTCGCCAGGATCGCCGCGCGCGTCAGATACATCGAGACGCCGAGCCAGGAGAAGAAAGCCGGCTCGTCAGCGCGGAATCCGGCGCTCTCGAGTCGCTGCGGCAGCCGCCCACTCTCGAAATCGATCGGCACATAGCGCAGCGACCCGGGCGCTGCGATGCCGGCCGCCTCGAGTTGCCGGCGCTTCCAGGCCTGCGTCGCCGGGTGATCCACCTCGAAGACGCTGAGGAGGTCCGCCCGATACGGGTTGCGGTACGCGAAGGTGTCGAGGCCGGCACCGAGTACCACGTACTGGCGTACGCCGCGGCGCACCGCCTGCGCGAGCGCCTCCTCGGCCACGCGGCTGCGCGCCACGAGGAAGGCGCGCAGGTAGCGCGCCGGCGCCAGCCGGTAGCGCAGCGGCGCCGCGCGGATCGCGGCCACCGCGGCCGCGCCGACGATCGCGAGCGCAACCGGGTCCTCGAGCACGCGCGGCGCATCGAGAATCTGGTGCGCGGCACGGCTCACCGCCACCCGGTAAGCGGTGAGGCTCGGTGCGTCGCGCACCTTCAGGAGCCCGGCGTCCGGGAGCCGCGCGCGCGGCCGACGAGATAACCGGCCGCGAACGGCAGCCCGAACACCACGATCGCCAGCACGACGAGCAGCAGCAGCGCCTCGGCGACGAGATCCCGCAGCTGCCGGCCCACATCCTTGACCACGCCGGCCGAGACCCGCACGGCGTCCTCGGCCAGCGCCCTGCGCTGCACGTCGACCGCCGCCACCACGGCCTGCCGCTCGCTCTGAAGATCCGCGAACAGCGCGGTGCGCTCCGCGTGCAGTGCCTCGGTCGCGTTCCGCGAGGAGGCATCGAGCCGCTCGAGCACCTCGCGCAGGCTGGCGCGCACCTCGGCCTCGGCCCCGCGCACCAGCCCGGGCGCCGATTCGGCCACCGTCGTCAGCCGCTCGAGCCGCTCATCCAGCCGGCGCAATGCCGCCTGCACGTCGCCCTGCGCATAGCCCGACTCGCGCAGCGCCAGCTGCGTCGTGCGCATCAGCTGCGCGGGGACGGTATCGCCGTAGATCTCGAGCCGGTCGGAAGCATCCGCCAGCGCCTCCGGGATCGTACCGAGCGTGGCGACCAGCGCAGTGCCGCCGCCCTGCGCGCGGCTCCACAGCTCGATGACCGAAGCGCGCGCGAAATTCAGGTCCGTCAGCGGATGCTCGCGTGCGTACTGCGCGACGAAGGGCTGCCAGACGGCGAGCTCGCGCGGCGTGAGCAAGCGCTGCGCGAGGCTCTGCGCATCGCCGGCGAAGTTCGCGGCGAGATCGCGCACCGCCGCCTGGTGAGCCCCGAACAGCGCCCCGCCGGGGCCGCCGGGGGCGGTGAAGGCCGCGAGTTGCGCCGCGAGCGCCCAGGTATCGAGCAGGCTCATGAGCGGCGCCATGCGGGTGGCGGCGCGGCGGCTCGCCGCGACCGCGCCGATCTCGAAGCGCAGCGTGTCATCGAGCACCTGCGGGTCGTGCTCGGTGGCGGCGATATCGTCGGCGCAGCGGCTCACGGCCGCGAGAAATTGCATCGACAGCTCGCGCGTCAGGATGCGCGCGTTGAGATCGCGGGCCGGCAGCGGGCGCTCCGGGCTCTTGAGCGTGAGCAGCGAGCAGCTCGCGAGCGTGAGGAGTGCCAGGCCGCAGGCCGCCAGGCGCGGCCAGTTCGCGCGGATTCGCAGCTCCATGCCCGCAAATATACACCGCCGGCCGGGGCTGCCCGTCAGCCTTGACACGGGCGGGAGTTCCGCCGGATGGTGATGGCGTGAGCACCTCCGCCACCGCTTCGCCGCTCGTCATGATGAGCGCGGTGGATCTGGCGCGCGCGATCCGTGCGCGCACGGTGTCGTGCGCCGAGGTGATGGCCACCTACCTCGACCACCTGAGCCGGCTCAATCCGCGGGTGAACGCGCTGGTGTCGCTGCAGGATGCCGAGCTCCTCATGCAGCAGGCGCGGGTGCGCGACGCCGGGCTCGCCCGCGGCGAATGCCTGGGTCCGCTGCACGGGCTGCCGCACGCGGTGAAGGATCTCGCCTTCACGGCGGGCATCCGCACCACACGCGGCTCGCCCCTTCTGGATGCGGTGCCCGAGCGGGACTCGATCCTGGTCGAGCGCCTCAAGGCCCGGGGCGCGATCCTCATCGGCAAGACCAACACCGCGGAGCTCGGCCTCGGATCCCAGACCTACAACCCGGTGTTCGGCACGACGCTCAATGCCTGGCACCCGGGCAAAACCGCCGGCGGCAGCAGCGGCGGCGCGGCGGTCGCGCTCGCGCTGCGCATGGTGCCGCTCGCCGACGGCAGCGACATGATGGGATCGCTGCGCAACCCTGCGGCTTACAACAACGTGTTCGGCTTCCGGCCCTCCTACGGCTGCGTGCCGTCGGCCGGCGAGGAGCTGTTCCTCGACCAGCTCTCGGTGTGGGGCGCCATGGGGCGCAGCGTCGCCGACGTCGCGATGCTGATGAATGTCATCAGCGGACCCGACGCGCGCGCGCCGCTCTCGGGCGGCGAGGACCCGGACGGCTTCCTGCCGCCCCTCGGGCGCGACTTCAGGGGCGTCCGGCTCGGCTGGCTCGGCGATCTCGACGGCTATCTGCCGTTCGAGCCGGGTGTGCTCGAGCTGTGCCGCGCGGCGTTCCCCGCGTTCGAGGCAGTCGGCTGCACCATCGAGGAGGCCACCCTGCCCTGCTCCCCCGGGGCGCTCTGGGACGCGTGGTGCACGCTGCGCCAGTGGCTCGTGGCCGGGGAGCTCGAGCCCTTATATAAGGAGCCGGTCACACGCGCGCGCTTGAAGCCCGAGGCGCGCTGGGAAGTGGAGAGCGCGCTGAAACTGAGCGCCCTGGATGTCTACCGCGCCTCGGCCGAGCGCTCGCGCTGGTATCGGGCGGCGGCCGGGCTCTTCGAGCGCTTCGACTACCTGCTGGCGCCGAGCGCACAGCTGTTCCCGTTCGACGCC
This sequence comes from Steroidobacteraceae bacterium, assembly GCA_035523985.1. Classification (GTDB taxonomy): domain Bacteria; phylum Pseudomonadota; class Gammaproteobacteria; order Steroidobacterales; family Steroidobacteraceae; genus 13-2-20CM-66-19. Next base: position 6,974 of record DATKPR010000060.1, read on the forward strand.
AGCCTCACCTGGCCGCAGGCCGTCAACGGCGTCGCGATGGACTCCTACCACCGCTGGATGGAGGTGGTCGTTCCTGCGAGCCTGCTCGGGGGCCCGGTGCTCAACGTGCCGGTCGGCTTCGGTCCGCAGGATCTGCCCATGGGGCTGCAGATCATCGGCCCGCGCCACGCGGACTTCGCCGTGCTGCAGCTCGGGGCCGCCTACGACCTCGAGACCGGCTGGGTGAGCGCGCGGCTGCCGCCGCTGCTCGGCTGAGCTCCGTCTGGCCAGCCGCGGCGGGTATCATATAATTGGCGGCTTTAGGGTGAGGGGCGCCGGGGAGCTTCGCGAAGATGATGCGTCTGCCTCAAGTGTTACTGGTGCTGGCGGCCGTGTCATTCGCCCCGGCCCGGGCCGGCGATCCGTGCAGCGCGTTCACCTGGGACGTGCACCACGAGCGCGATCTGTTCGGCAAGGACGCGCTCGACCTCGCGAGCGGCAAGGCGCTCGCCGACGCCCCCGCACTCGCGCCCGAGCGTCTGTACGAGCTCGAGCTGCGCGCCCAGCCGGAGGTGAGCTTTGCCGCGCCTCCCAGCCGCGTGTGGCCCAAGGAAGCCACCTATGCGGGATTGGCGCGCCTCACCGTCGAAGCCGCCGGCGTCTATCGCTTCGCGCTGGATCAGCCCGCCTGGGTCGACGTGGTGGTGAACGGCACGCTGCTGCCTTCACGCGACTCGCAGGGGCGCTCCGGCTGCAACGCTCCGCATAAGATCGTCGAGTTCGCGCTGCCCGCCGGCAGGCCGGTCACGCTCGAGTTCAGCGCGAGCGTCACGCCGTCGCTGAAGCTCACGGTCACCCGCTCGCCGGGCAATTAGAGCCACGGGCCGCCGCGGCCCTGCAGGCTAGGCAAACCCATGGCCGAGGCGACCGACCGGCACAACGAGCCCGCGCCCGCCGCCGCACCGGCCCCGGTCTCCCCGTGGGCTGCCCTGCACTTCCGGGTGTTCCGCTGGCTGTGGCTCGCCACCGTCGTCAACAATGTCGGCGGCTGGATGTACAACGCCGCCTCCGGCTGGCTGATGACCAGCCTCAACCCCGACCCCTTCGTCGTCTCGCTCGTGCAGGTGGCCAACAGCCTGCCCCTGTTCCTGTTCGCGCTGCCGGCGGGCGCGCTCGCCGACATGATCGACAAGCGCCGCTTCATCCTGCTGCTCGAGATCCTCACGACCGTGTTTTGCACGCTGTTCGCGCTGCTGGTGGCCTGGAACCGCGTCACCCCCGCGGCGCTGCTGATCTTCATCGCGCTCATCGGCACGCTCGGGGCCATCGAAACCCCGGCCTGGCAGGCGATCACGCCGCTGCTGGTGCCGAAGCCGGCGCTGTCCTCCGCCATCGCGCTCAACAGCCTCGGCGTCAACATCAGCCGCGTCGTGGGCCCTGCGCTCACGGGCGTCATGATTCTCACCGCCGGTATCGCCGCACCCTTCTGGGTGAACGCGGTGAGCAACCTCGGCGTGATCCTCGTGATCCTCGCCTGGCGCGTGCGCGCGCAGCACGCGCGCGTCCTGCCCCCCGAGCACCTCACGGGAGCGATGCGCGCCGGGCTGCGCTACGCGCGCCACCACGGCCCGCTGCGGGCCGCGCTGCTGCGCGCGGTGGGGTTCTTCCTCCCGGCGAGTGCCTATTGGGCGCTCTTGCCCGTGCTGGCGCGCACGCAGCTCAACGGCGGGGCTGCTCTGTACGGCGTACTGCTCGGCGTGCTCGGTGCCGGCGCGGTCGGTGGGGCCCTGGTGCTGCCGCGCCTCAAGGAGCGCCTCGGGGCGGACGGCCTGGTGGTGCTCGGCGAGCTCGGCACCGCGGCGGCGCTGGTCCTGTTTGCGCTCGCGCACGCCGCGCCGCTGGCACTGCTCGCCTGCGTGCTCGGGGGCGCCTCATGGATCCTGGTACTCGCGACCCTCAACGTCGCCGCCCAGCTTTCGCTCCCCGAATGGGTCCGCGGGCGCGGGCTCGCGGTCTATGCAACCGTGTTCTTCGGCACCATGAGCCTGGGGAGCGCGCTATGGGGCCTGCTCGGCACGCACCTCGGCCTCGTGCCCGCGCATCTCGGCGCCGCCGCCGCAGCGCTGCTCGCGATCCCGCTCACCCGGCGCTGGCGGCTGCAGGGGGGCACCGAGCCCGATCTCGCGCCCTGCGCCCACTGGCCCGCGCCGGTCCTGGCGCAACCGGTCGAATCGGATGCGGGACCCGTGCTGGTGAGCGTCGAATACCACGTCGAGCCGAAGGACCGCGCGGCGTTCCTGGCAGCGCTCACGCGCCTGGCACGCACGCGGCGCCGCGATGGCGCCTACCGTTGGGGCGTGTTCGAGGATACGGCCCATCCCGGCCGCTTCCTCGAAACCTTCCTGGTCGATTCCTGGCTCGAGCATCTGCGCCAGCACGAGCGTGTCACGCGCGCCGACCGGGCGCTCGAGGACCGCGTACGCGCCTTCACCCGCGAGGCGCCGCGCGTCACCCACTACATCAGCGCCGCGAACTGATGGCGGGCGGGCGGTCCCTCAGCCCTTGCGGCCCCTGAAGAACTGCGTCACGCGCTGCAGCGCATCGGGCGCCAGGCCCTCGTTCTTGAAGAGATTGAGCGCGTGCGCGTCGTGCAGCGTCAGGCCGTCGCTCTCGAGGAGCGCGCGCTTGTCGACCTGGTTCGAGTACCAGGAGTTGGCGAGGATATCGGCGGCGAGCGCCGCGAGCCCCCGTTCGAACTGCGCGTCCGGGTAGCAGAAGTTCACCAGGTGCATCTCGTGCGCCTCGCGCCCCGAGTAGGTGCGGCAGGTGAGCATCATCTCGCTCGCCTTGGCGGTGCCGATGCGGTGCGGGAGCCGCAGGCTCAGCCCCCAGATCGGCGTGAGTCCCCAACGCGCATAGGCATCGCAGAAGCGGGCCGACTCGGCGGCGACGATCAGGTCGCCGGCGAGCGCCAGCTCCAGCGCCCCGGTCGAGCAGTGACCCTCGACGGCCGCGATCACCGGTTGCGGGAGGTTGGCGACCTTGTCGATGACCTCGACGTAGTGGTGCGGCTTGGCGTGCGCCTTGACCTGGGCCAGCACCTCGCTCATGTCATGGCCGGAGGAGAAGTTGCCGCCGGCGCCGCGCAGGACCACGAGGCCGACGCTCTTGGTCTCCCGCGCGATGGTCTCCACGTGCTCCTCGAGGCACTCGATCAGCTCTCGCGAGAGCGCGTTGAGCTTGCCCGGGCGGTTGAGCGTCAACACCGCCATCCCGCCATGATTCTCCCGCAGCACCAGCGTGTTCATTTGAAGGAGGCCTCGGAGCGATTCCACCAGCCCCCGCCGAGGGCCTGGAACAAACCGGCGGTGTCCGCGTAACGGTTGGCGCGCGCCTGCACCAGGGCGACCTCGGCCTGCCGGTAATTCAGCTCGGCATTGAGCAGCGCCACCTGGCTGATCGTGCCGAGGGCGAACTGCTGCCGTGCGAGCCCGAAGGTGCGGCGCGCCGCCGCAGCCGCCGCGTCATCGGCCGCGAGCGCATCCGCATCCGCACGCAGCGCGCGCAAGGTGTCGGCGACATTCTGACACGCCAGCACCACGGCCGCGCGGTACTCGGCCGCCGCCGCATCGAGTGCCGCGTCCGCGGCGCGGTGGCGGTGGATGAGCGCGCCGGCGTCGAACAGCGTCTGGGTGAGCGAAGCGCCGAGGTCCCAGAAGCCGGTGTAGGGCGTGAAGAGCCTGCCGATGGCGAGCGCCGCGGAGCCGGTATCGGCGCTGATCGAGAACTGCGGCAGCATGGCGGCGAGCGCCACCCCCGCCTCGGCCGACGCGGCATGCAGATTCTCCTCGGCCGCCCGCACGTCCGGCCGCTGCTCGATCAGTTGCGACGGCAGGCTCACCGGCAGCTGCGCCGGGAGCGTGAGATCGGCGAGCTCGAAGCTCTCGGGCGGCTCCTGCGACGGCAGCCGGCCGAGGAGCGCCGTGAGCGCGTCACGCGCCTGCCCGAGCTGCTTCTCGAGCGGCGGCAGCTGCGCGGCGGTCTGCGCCTCCGCGGTCTGCTGCGCCAGCAGCTCCAGATCGCTCGCCGTGCCGAGCGCGCGCTGCTGCCGGAGGGTAGCGGTGAGCTCGCGCTCGAGCTCGAGGGCCCGGCGCGTCGCTGCGAGCTGCCCGCGCAGCGACCCCTCGGCGACCGCGGTCACGACCACGTTGCTGGTCAGCGTCACATAGGCGGCGATCAGCTGGAAGCGGGTCGCCGCCACCCCGGCGCGCGCCGCCTCGAGCGAGCGGCGCGTGCCGCCGAACACGTCCGGTGAATAGCTGAGGCTCAGCTGCGCGGTGAAGAGGTTGTAGTAGGGATTGACCTGGGGCAGATCGGTGGGATTAGCGAGCGTGTCGATCGGATTCCTGGCGCGCTGCGCGTCGAAGCCGCCCTGCACCGCCGGCAGTAAGCTCGCGCGCTGCGCCCTGTACAGCTCCTGCGCCTGGCGCAGCGCCGCCTGCGCGGCCGCGAGGTTCGGATTGCCCCTGAGCGAGCGCTCGATCAGTGCGTCGAGCTTCTGCGATTCAAAGAGCGTCCACCACTCGCCGGGAATGCCGGCGCCGGCGTCGAGCCTCTGCGCCGCCGCCGCCGGACCCTCGCCGGCGGCGTTCGTGGCCGGTGCAGACGCCGTGCCGTAATCCGGCGCCTGCGGCGGCGGCGGGCGATGATAGCTCGGGCCGACCGCGCAGCCGGCGAGCGCGGCCGCGAGCCCCGCGGCCGCCGCCGCCGCAGACTTCGGTCCCTTCAGGGCGTGCGCCCCGCGCCTCACGCCCATCGCGCCTCCCCGTGGCGGCGCTCCGCCCAGTGCTCGACGACGTGGTACATGGACGGCAGCACGAACAGCGTCAGCACGGTCGAGATCGCAAGTCCCCCGACCACCACGGTGGCGATGCCGCGCTGCACGTCGCTCCCGACGCCGGTGTGGATCGCCGCCGGCAGCATCCCGAGGGTCGCCACGGTGGCGGTCATCAGCACCGGCCGCAGCCGCTCGGTCGCGCCCTTGAGGATCGCCTCGTGCAGCTCGAGGCCGGCGCTGCGCATGCGGTTGAGGTTCGCCACCATGATGATGCCGTTCTGCACCGCCACGCCGAACAGCGCGATGAAGCCGACGCCCGAGGCGACGTTGAGCGTCTGCCCGGTCAAATGCAGCGACACGAGACCGCCGAGCGTGGCGAGCGGCACCACGCCCAGAATGAGGCCCGCCTGGCGCACCGACTTCGTGCCGATGGTGAGGAAGATGAGCATCATGCCCAGCACCAGTCCCAGGATCACCAGCAGCCGCGCCTCCGCGCGGCGCTGGTTCTCGAACTGGCCGCCCCACTCGAGGTGCACCCGGGCCGGGTCGAAGTGCACGCGCGCTGCGATCCTGCGCTGCGCCTCCCCGAGGTAGCTCGTGAGGTCGCGGTCGCGGTTGTCGATGCGGATGGTGAGGTTGCGCCGGCCGTTCTCGCGCGTGATGGTGCTTTCGCCCGATTGCACGCGGATGTCCGCCACCTGCGCGAGCGGGATCTGTGCGCCGCTCGCGGTCCGCAACGGCAGCCGTGCGAGCGAGTCGGGCGAGTCGCGGCTCGTGGCGCTGAAACGCACCGTGAGGTTGTAGACGCGCTCGCCGACGTAGACGGCCGACACCGGCGCCTGCCCGACGCCGGTCTGGATGAGGTTCTGCACGTCGGCGACGTTGAGCCCAAAGCGCGCCGCTTTCTCGCGGTCGACGGCGATGTCGATCTGCGGAATCGGCGGTTCCTGGAAGATCGAGGCGCTGGAGGTGCCCTGGATGGTATAGAGCACGTCGACGATCTGCCGGCTCACCCGGCGCAGCATGGCGAGGTCGTCGCCGTACACCTTGATCACGAGCGGACTGTGCGCCCCGCCGATCATGTCGTTGACGCCGTCGATGATCGGCTGGCTGATGCCGACGTCATATCCGGGCAGATCGAGCGCCAGGGTTCTGGCCAGCTTATCGAGAAACTGCTGCTTGCTCTCGCCGCGGGGCCAGCTGTCGTAGGGGGTGAGGCCGACGGGGGCTTCGATGTGCGACAGGGTCCAGGGGTCGGTGCCGTCGTCGTTGCGCCCGGTCTGGGTGACGACGTAGGAGACTTCGGGGAATTTGCGGATCTCGCGGCGCAGATCGCTCGCCATGTCGCTCGCCTTGTCGAGCGAGAGCCCGGTCGGCATCTGCACCTGCAGCCACAGGGCGCCCTCGTCGAGATCGGGCAGGAAATCCCGCCCCACCGTGGCGCCAAGCCCCACCACCGCGAGCAGCGCGAAGAGGGTGATGCCGTAGATGATGCGCGGCTGCTCGATGCAGGCGGCCAGCACGCGCTCGTAGCGCCCGGTCAGCCGCTCGAGCCAGCGGTTGTGGTAAACCGGGCCTGGCTTGCGGAAGGCGAAATAGGCGAGCCCCGGCACCAGGGCCAGCGTCGTGAGCAACGCCCCGAAGAGCGCATACGCCATGGTATAGGCCATGGGCGTGAAGAGCCTGGCCTCGGCACGCTCGAAGGAGAAGAGCGGCAGATAAGCGATGATGATGATGAGACTCGCGAAGAAGATCGGCCGCGTCACCTGCACGGCCGCCGCTTTCACTTCGCTCTCGGAGAGCTCCTCGGCCGGCAGCGCCTCGCGCCGCCGCAGGATCGCCTCGGTCACGACGATCGCCCCGTCCACGAGAATCCCGAAGTCGATGGCACCGAGCGAGAGCAGGTTGGCCGAGACGTGAGTGAGGTTCAGCAGCGAGAACACCGCCACCAGCGCGAGCGGAATCGACACGCCCGCCACCAGTGCGCTGCGCGGGCTGCCGAGGAACAGGACGAGGATCAGGAACACCAGGCCGATGCCTTCGAGTATCGTGCGCCCGACCTTGTGGACGGTGGCGTGCACCAGGTCGTCGCGGTCGATGTACGGGACGATGCGCACGTCCTCGCCGGCCAGGCGGCGGTTGAGCTCGGCGACCTTGGCGTGTATGCCCCGGAGCGTCTGCGAGGGATTCTGGTACTTCAGCATCAGCACGATGCCTTCGATCGTGTCCGGATTGCTGTCCTTGCCGAGTATGCCCTCGCGCTCCTGGTGGCTCAGGGTGGTGCGTCCGAGGTCGCGCACCAGTACCGGCGCGCCGTTCACCTGCGTCACCACGGTGGCGCCGATGTCGGCGAGGCTGCGCATCAGGCCGGCGCCGCGGATGACGTAGCTCTGCTCGCCGCGCGCTACGCGCCCGCCGGCGGCATTGGCGTTGTTGTTGTTGATGGCGTTGATGACGTCGCCGATGCCGAGCCCGTAGTGCACGAGCTGCTGCGGGTCGAGATCGAGCTGGTAGTCGGTAGTGAAACCGCCGAAGTTGGTGTCATCGACCACGCCGGGAACGGATTTGAGCGCCGGAATCACCGTCCAGCGCTGGATCTCCGAGAGCTCCTGGAGGTTCTTGCTGTCGGACTCGAGCGTGTAGCGGTAGATCTCGCCGCCGGGACCTGCGACCGGGTCGAGCGCTGGCGCCGCACCGGAGGGCAGCCTCACCTGACTGATGCGCTCGGTCAGCCGCTGCCTCACCCAGTAGTCCTCGTAACCGTCGCGGAACAGCACGGTGATGAGCGACAGTCCGAAGGTGCTCTCCGAGCGCATGAGGAGCAGGCCCGGCGTGCCGTTGATCGCGCGCTCGAGCGGCACGGTGATGAGCTGCTCGACCTCCTCGGCCGCGAGCCCCGGCGCCTGGGTAGTCACCTGCGCGGCGACGTCGCCGAGCTCCGGGTAGGCCTCGACGCTGAGCGTCTCCCAGGCATACACGCCGTACAGGCTGAGCAGCACCGCGATCACGATGACCGCGATGCGCCGCCGCAGGCAGAAGTCGACGAAGGCGTCAATCATTGAGGAGGATTCCGCCCCGCACGACCACCGGCTCGCCCGGTGCGACGCCCGACTCGATTGCGACCTGCGTGCCCTCCTCGAGCAGCGGCTGCACGCTGCGGCGTTCGAAGGTCCAGGGCGCCACGGCGACGAACACACTGGTGCGGTCGTTGTTCATCAGCAGCGCCGAGCTCGGCAGCACCACGCGCATCCGCGGCGCGGCGTGCAGCGTCACGGTCGCGAACATGTTGGGCTTGAGGAACGCGCCGGGGTTCTGGAAAGCGATGCGGGTCCTGTCGCGCCGCGAGTCCGGCTCGATGAGATCCGCGACGAACAGCACCTTGCCGTGCAGCGTCCTGCCCGGATAGGCATCGACCGTCACCTCGGCGTCCTGCCCGCGGGCGATGCCGGCGACGTCGCGCTCGGCGATCAGGGCCGTCACCCATACGACGGAGAGATCGGCGAGCGTCATGATCGACTGCGTGTCGTCGTTGATGGTGGCGCCGGGCGCGAGAGCGAGCGCCGTGATGGTGCCGGCGGCCGGGGCGCGCACCGCCAGCAGCCGGCCGGCGCCGCGGGCGCCGGCATCGGCGCCCATGGCGCGCAGTCGTGCGCGCGTGCGGCTGTACTCGGCGGCCGCCTGTGCGTCGTCATTGCGCGCCGCCTCCAGGTCGCGCTGCGCGGCGGCACCGATGCGCAGCTGCTCCTGCTGGTAGCCGAGGTTCTTCGCCGCGAGCGCCGCCGCGGCCGCCGCCTTGTCGTTATCGGCGTAGGCCTGCGCGAGATCGGGCGAGTCGATCAGCGCCAGCACCTGTCCGCGCCGCACCCGGTCGCCGAGTCCGATCCTCAGCTCGCGCACCCGGCCGGCGCCCGGCGGCAGGATGTTGACGGTGCGCGCCGGGTCCGACTCCACCACTCCCGGCGCCATGACGACCGTGCCACGCTCCTCGGCCAGGGCGGCGGCCACCGTCAGGCGCGTGCGCAACGGCGATCCCTCGGGGATGAAGATGCGCTCGCCCTGGTGCACCAGCGCGGCGCTCTCCTGCGCCCGGCCACCGCGACCGGCCCACAGTCCGAAGCCATGAGTGAGCAGCACCGCCAGCAGCAGCGCCCCGCCGCCGAGGCCGCCCCAGAAGAAGGCGCGGCCGCGCCGGTTCGGCTCATGGTCGTGCAGATGGGGGTGCTCGGGCGCCGCCGCTGCGGGGTCGTGCGTTTCCATGGCAGGGTTGTATGACTTTTATGTGACAGGAAGTCGGGCGCGGCGGCGGACGGACACGGCCGCTCCCGCCCCCCGGCGCCGGGCGCGATTGTTGGCCCCGGTCATCCCAAAGTCAAACGGTATTTACTATACCCCCCCACCCTATTTGCAAACCGATGGGAGGACGGGCGTGCGGGGCACGGCGCGCCCCGGCTGCCGGCGGGCACTCAGTCGCCGAGGATGCGGATCTCGCGCTGCGGGAACGGCATGACGACACCGCGGGCGCGCAACGCCGCGAGCACCGCGCCGCACACCTCCCCGCTCGCGCTGCCGAGGTGCTCCACCGCGACCCAGGGTCGCACCGCGATGGCGACCGCCGAGTCGCCGAGCTGCACCGGCTGCACCACCGCCGGCGGGTCACGCAGCACGCTCGGGTTGGCGCTGAGCACCTCGCGGATCAGCGCCAGCGCCGCCGGCAGATCGGTGTCGTAGGCGACCCCGACCGTGAGATCGACCTGGCGGATGCGACCGTAGTTGTGGAGGATCTCACCGACGATCTTGCGGTTCGGGATCACCACCAGCGAGCGGTCGGCGTGGGTGAGCGTGGTGCTGAAGAGCGTAATCGTCGTGACCGCCCCTTCGACGCCGGCGATCGCGATGTATTCACCGACCTTGAAGGGCTTGGCGAAGATGATCGAGAGCCCCGCCACCACGTTGCTCAACACGCCCTGGGTCGCGAGGGCAATGCCGGCACCGGCCACCCCGAGACCGGCGACCAGCGGCAGCAGCTCCACCCCCAGGTTCTGCAGCGCCATGATGGCGAACAGCAGCACGCACAGGGCCCATACGACCCGCGTGAACAGTGCGCGGATCGGCGGCTCGAGCTCGCGCCGCGCGAGCACCCCGCCGAACCAGCCGCTCACCCACTTGCCGGCGATAAAGCCGGCCACCAGGATCAGGATCGCGGTGGCGAGGCGCGGACCGAAGCGCAGCGCCAGATCGAGCATCGTGTCCTTCGCGTGATTGATGGTTGCAACCTGCTCGTTCATGACACCCCCTTACGGCAGGCGCGCGCCGCGCGCTGCCACCAGTATCCCGTACCAGTCCGCGCGCGTCAGGTGCACGGCGTAAGCGCCGCGGGCCTCGCGGATGCGCGCCGGATCCTGGCTGCCGATCAGCGGGATCGGCCGCGACGGGTGCGCCATGATCCAGGCGTAGGCCACGGCGCTGCGCGGCGTGCCGTCGCGCCGCGCGATCGCCTCGAGCGCGGCGATCACGCGGTCGGTGCGCGCGTCCGCCGCGAGCGTACCCGACGGCGTCGCGAGCCGCCCCTGCGCGAGCGGCGACCAGGCGATCACCGCCGTGCCGCGCCGCATGGCGGCATCCAGAGTACCGTCGGCGAGCGGCTCGATCGCGAGCGGCGAGAACTCGTTCTGCACGCTGGCGAGCGCGAAGGGCAGGTGCGCGGCGAGGGCATCCAGCTGCGCGGCGCTGTAGTTCGACACGCCGGCCTCGCGGATCTTGCCCGCGCGGCGCAGCCGCTCGAGCGCCTGGGCCACTTCGGCCGGGTGGGCGAGCAGATCGGGACGATGGATCTGGAACAGATCGATGCACTCGACGCCCAGGCGGCGCAGCGACGCCTCGCAGGCCTCGAGCAGATACTGCGCCGAGGAATCGTAGGGCACCGGCGGCGCGATGCCCGCCTTGGTGGCGAGCACCATGCGCGAGCGCAGCCCGGGCGCCGCGCGCAGTACCGCGCCGAGCAGCGTCTCGCAGGTGCCGAAACCGCTGCCGCGCCCATAGCCGTAGACGTCGGCCGTGTCGAAGAGCGTGCAGCCCGCCTCGAGCGCCGCTTCCACGCGCTCGCGCGGGCTCGCCGCGCCCGGCTGCGACAGCCGCCACATCCCCCAGCCGATCGGCGCCACGGCCAGACCCCCGAGTCCCAGCGGGATGCGTGCGTCTGCCGAAGGTCCGAGACTCATCACTCCGGCACTCTAAACCAACGCCGCCCGGCTTCACCAACGCGCCGGCGCGCTGCGGCGGCCCTGGTGAGCTGCGGTACACTCGGATCGATGCCGGATTCCGCCTCCGCCAAACGGCGCGACCTGGCGCCGCTGCGGCACCTGCCGCGGTCGGTGGCGCTCAACTACCTGCGCCAGGCGCTCGACCCCTGCCCCGGCGGATCGGCGCGCTCGCGCGGCGCGGCGCTGCTGGCGGCGCTCGGCAGCTACGCACGCGCCCGCCTCGGTCCGCGCCATGCTTTGGCCGGGTACGGGCCGCAGACGCCCGGGCAGGGCCTGTATGCGCTGGCGGGTGAGGAGGCCGGCGTGCGGGTCGCGCTCGCCGGCGACTGGGCCAGCGGCACCGACGAGGCGCAGGCGGTGGCGCGCGCCATGGCCGCTGCAGACCCGCACTTCACCATCCATCTCGGCGACGTCTATTACGTGGGCGATGAGTCCGAGGTGCGCTCGAGCATGCTCGGCGAGCGCACCTCGTGCTATGAGCCGACCCGCTGGCCGCGCGGCTCGGTCGGCAGCTTCGCCCTGAACGGCAATCACGAGATGTATGCGCGCGGCCGCGCCTACTTCGATGTGCTGCTGCCGGCGCTCGGATTGAGCGCAGGGGGCGCGCAACGCGCGAGCTTCTTCTGCCTGGAGAATGCCGACTGGCGCATGCTCGCGCTCGACACGGCCTACCACTCGGTCGGCTGGCCGCTCCTCGAGGAACTGCCGTTCGCGCCCTGCGCCGTCTCGAACGGGCTCGGCGCCGCGCAGCTGCGCTGGCTCGAGGCGAGCGTCCGGCCCGGTGCCGATCGGCGGGGCCTCGTGATCCTCGCCCACCACTCGCCCTACGGGCGCGGCGGGCGACGGCTCAGCCGTCCGGCGCTGCAGCTGCGGAAGCTGATCGGCAGACCGGTGTTGTGGTTCTTCGGACACGAGCACCGGCTCGCGGTCTACGACCGCTTCGAGGGCGGCGCAGGACTCACGGTCTGGGGCAGGAACGTCGGACATGGCGGCATGCCGGTGGAGCGGCCCGCGGGCCCGGCGGGCGGGCATCCGCCGCTCATGTTCACCGACGCCAGGAGCTACCCGAACGACGAGGGTCTCGAGCTCGGCTACAACGGCTACGCGGTGCTCAGCTTTACGGGGCGGCAGCTCGCGATCGAGTACCGGGACCTCGAGGGCGAGGTGGTCTACCGCGAGCGTTGGGAGACGGCGGACGGGGACCTGCGGCCGCTGAGCGGCAGCGCGGCCCCGTGAATCGATCCTGAGGACGGCGCCCGGGCGCGCCGGCGTCTTCAGGCCGCGGCGTGGCTCTCGCGGTAGCGGTCGCGCGCTGAAAGCACCAGGTCGCGCAGGAACGCCTTCTCGTAGGCGCGCAGCAGGTGCGCCTGGTTGCGCTCGACGTAGGTGCCCACCAGGTCCTGATCGGCGGCGATGCTCTGCAGGTGGCGGAAGGTCGGCGCATCCCAGTGCCAGGGAAGCTCGAGCTCCGAGAAAGCGTGGTTCCAGGCCGCGAGCTCCGCATCGAAGGGGTCATTCGCCTTGGTCGCCATGAGTGTCACCGTGTGCAATCGCGCAGGGGCCAGTGGCCAGAGGTTACGACCCGGCCATACCAAAGCAAAAGTCAAAGCTTTCTATCGATAGCATACGATTTCGTGTATATATCGGCGGCATGAAGCACGTGACGCTGCGGCAATTGCGGGTGTTCCTCGCGGCCGCCCGCTACATGAATTTCTCGCGGGCCGCCGAGGAGCTGCACCTGACGCAGCCCGCCGTCTCGACCCAGATCAAGGAATTGGCCACCGAGGCGGGGCTGCCGCTGTTCGAGCGCATCGGCCGCCGCACCTATCTCACACCGGCGGGCGCGGAGATGCTCGAGTGCGCCAAGGCGGTCGTCCAGCGCCTGCGCGAGAGCGAGGAAGCGCTCGGTCGGCTCAAGGGCGTCACCGGCGGACGCCTCAACGTCGCGGTGATCAGCGCCGGCGATTACTTCTTCCCGCGGCTGCTGGCCGCCTTCGGCGCCAGTCACCCCGGCGTCGTCTTCAACCTCACGGTGCACAACCGCGAAGGCCTGCTGCGCCAGCTCGCGGAAAACCTCACGGACCTCGCCGTCATGGTGCGCCCGCCGCGCGACATGGACATCGTCGCGATACCCTTCGCGCCCCACCCCTACGTGGTGGTAGCGGCGCCCGATCACCCGCTCGCGGGGGTGCGGCAGATTCCGCGCGCGGCGCTCAACCGCGAGCGCTTCCTGCTGCGCGAGCAGGGCTCGGACACCTGGAATTCGATGCGCGAGGTGTTCGGGCGGCAGTTTCCGCGCCTCAAAGTCGCGATGCAGATCCAGAGCACCGAGACCATCAAGCAGGCCGTGGTTGCCGGCTTCGGCATTGCCTTTCTTTCGGCCCACACGCTCGCGCTCGATCTGCTGGCCGGGCAGCTGGTGGTGCTCGACGTGCAGGACTTCCCCGCCATGCTCAACTGGTACCTGGTGCACAATCGCAGCAAGCGCCTGCCGCCGGTAGCGGCCACCTTCAAGGAGTTTCTGCTGCGCGAGGGAGCGCCGCTCATCGAGCGGCTCATGCCGCTCGGGTTCCCGGCCGCGGCCGCCGCGGGGCGCAGCGTACGCGCGGGTGCCCGCCGTCAGTCGAGGAAGTCGCAGTAGCGCTCGACGTGCGCGGCCAGATCGAGCGTGTGCTGGCGCGTCAGCCGCTCGGCGAGCTCGGTGTCGCGCCGTTCCAGGGCCTCGATGATCTTCAGGTGCTCGATGATCGAGCGCGCCGCACGGTTGTTCTGCGAAATGGTCGCGCGGCGGATGGCGCGCACGTGCAGGAACAGATTGTGGGTGGCGTCCTCGATCAGCTGCGAGCCGCCGAGACGGATGATGGCCTGATGGAAGGCGATGTTGGCGTCTGAATACTCGTCGAGGTGCTCCGCGGGCGGGGAGTTGCGGAACTCATCGAACAGGTGGCGGAGCTTGGCGATCCCGGCGTCGGATGCGTGCAGCGTGGCGAGTCGCGCCGACATGCTCTCGAGCGCCGCCCACACCTGGATCGTCTCGATGATCTCGCGCCGGGACTTGCGCACGATGAAGATCCCGCGGCGCGGAACCGTGCGGACGAAGCCCTCCTGCTCGAGAATCGACAGCGCCTCGCGCACCGGCGTGCGGCTGACCCCGAGGGCCTGCATCAGCTCGCGCTCATCGAGGCGCAGCGGCTGGCGCTCGCTGTAGATGTCGGTATTGGCGATGGCCTCCTTGATGCGCGCGTAAGCCTGGTCGCGCAGACTCACCGTCTGCAGACGCTCGAGCTCGAGCCGGCCGGCCCGGTGCCTGCGCAGCGTCGCAATCGCGCTCACTCCCGCACTTCCCCCACGCCCATCATGGAAATAGCGTACGTCGCGTACGCGGTTCTTGTGGCGTGACAATCGTAACTAATTGCAACGGATGGATATGGAATATCTCTGGCCACCCCGCGCTCCGATCTGGTGCAACCGCCCGCCGATATCCGTCCCGAACGCGGTGAAGCCGCCTTTCGAGAACGGTTCTAAGCTCATTCCTTTCTTGTTGACAATACGCAGATATATCACATATGGTCTTCGGCGACGCGAATAATAGCAATAACCCACGCACCATTTCAGGGCCTAGGGCAAGTGCCGACGCTCCATCAGCGTGCCGGCCGCGACGACCGCGCACCGCTCAAGAAATCCATCCGACGGCCGACAGCATTTCCTTCAGTCACAGGGGGAGTCCGATGATCACCGACGCGAAACCTCATTCGAAGTCGCTCTTCGAGAATCCTTGGACCCAGCTCGTTCTCGGCATCATCTGCATGGCTTCGGTAGCCAACCTGCAGTACGGCTGGACGCTCTTCGTCAATCCGATCGACGCCAAGTTCCACTGGGGGCGTGCGGCGATCCAGGTGGCCTTCACGACCTTCGTGCTGATCGAGACCTGGCTCGTGCCGGTCGAGGGCTACCTGGTCGATCGCTTCGGCCCGCGCCCGATCGTCATCGGCGGCGGCGTACTCGTCGCCATCGCCTGGGTCATGAATTCCATCGCCGATTCCCTGCCGCTCCTGTACATCGCCGCCGCGATCGGCGGCATCGGCACCGGGTGCGTCTACGGCACCTGCGTCGGCAATGCGCTCAAGTGGTTCCCGGGTCGCCGGGGGCTGGCCGCCGGCTGCACCGCTGCCGGCTTCGGAGCGGGCGCGGCGCTCACCATCATCCCGATCTCGCACATGATCACGTCCGATGGCTACCAGCACGCCTTCATGTTCTTCGGCCTGCTGCAGGGCGCGATCGTGGTCATCATGGGGATGGCGCTGCTCGTGCCGCCGCCGGAGATCCTGGCCGCCAGGGTCAAGCCGAGCACGACCG
Organism: Steroidobacteraceae bacterium; assembly: GCA_035523985.1. Lineage (GTDB taxonomy): Bacteria > Pseudomonadota > Gammaproteobacteria > Steroidobacterales > Steroidobacteraceae > 13-2-20CM-66-19. The sequence continues at coordinate 22,406 of DATKPR010000060.1, forward strand.
CTTACGGCTACACCCCTCAACAGGTGCTGCGCAGCCCGGTGTTCTATGTGCTGTACGTGATGTTCGTGCTGATCGCGGCCGGCGGACTCACGATGACGGCGGCCGTGAAACCGATGGCGGCCGACCTCAAGATCGACAAGATCCCGGTCGATCTTTTCGGGATCTCGCTGGCGGCGGGAATATTCGCCGTGTCGCTCAGCCGCATCTTTGACGGCGTCGGCCGGCCGTTCTTCGGCTGGCTGTCGGACCGGATCGGCCGCGAGTACACCATGGCGCTCGCTTTCCTCATCGGCGCCGGGGCCTTGTTCACGCTGAATCAGGTTGGCGGCTCCAACCCCGTGTTGTTCGTGCTGGTGACCGCCCTCTATTTCGGGGTGTACGGCGAGATCTTCAGCCTCTTCCCTGCGACCCAGGGCGACACCTTCGGCTCGAAGTTCGCGGCCGCCAACGCCGGCATGCTGTACACGGCGAAAGGGACCGGCGCGCTCCTGGTTCCCATCATGACGGCTCTGAGTAAGGCCCACGGCTACAACACGATGTTCACCCTGTTCGTCACATTCAACATCGTCGCGGCGCTGCTGGCGCTGTTTGTGCTGAAGCCGATGCGCGCGCGGCACTTCGCCGCGGGTCCGCCGGCCGACGCGCCGGCCAGGGCCGCCGCCGCATAGATGCACCGGAACGATTGACAAGGACGTGACCCTGCTCAGGACTGCGCGCCCCGCGCAGCCTGAGCAGGGTGGCATAGCAGACTGAAGAAGGCTGGAGGAGCCATGGCAACCGCAAATCCCATACCGACGCCCACAAAGACCACCACGACCGCCGAGGACACCCTGCAACGCAAGAGCCGCGAGGCCGGGGTGGTATCGGGGGGTCATCTGGTGGCGAAGGCGCTGAAGAACGAAGGCGTCGACACGATCTTCACGCTCTGCGGCGGCCACATCATCGACATCTACGACGGCTGCATCGATGAGGGGATCCGCATCATCGACGTGCGCCACGAGCAGGTGGCGGCGCATGCGGCGGACGGCTATGCGCGGCAGACGGGCAAGCTCGGCTGCGTGGTGACGACGGCGGGACCCGGGTGCACGAACGCGGTGACGGGGATCGCGACGGCGTTTCGCTCCGAGAGTCCGGTACTGCACATCGGCGGCCAGGGCGCCTTGACGCAGCACAAGATGGGCTCGCTGCAGGACCTGCCGCACGTCGACATGATGTCGCCGATCACGAAGTTCGCCGCGACGGTGCCGAGCACCGAGCGCGTGGCGGACATGATCTCGATGGCCTGCCGCGAGGCCTTCAACGGCGCTCCGGGACCTGTATACCTTGAGATTCCGCGCGACGTGCTCGACCGCGAGGTGGACGGCGCCAAAGCGGTGATCCCCAGGCCCGGCCATTACCGCGCCTCGACGCACTCGGTGGGCGACCCGGCGGACATCGAGAAGCTCGCCGACATCCTGGTCGACTCCGAGCGTCCGGCGATACTCTACGGCCAGCAGGTGTGGACGGCGCGCGGTCACGAGGAGGCGATTGCACTCCTGCGCGGGCTCGACATTCCCGGCTATTTCAACGGCGGCAGCCGCGGGCTCCTGCCCCCGGGCGACCCGCACCACTTCGACCGCACGCGCAGCAACGCCTTCGCCGAGGCCGACGTGATCGTGATCGTCGGCACGCCGTTCGACTTTCGCATGGGCTACGGCAAGCGCATCAGCAACAAGCTGAAGCTGGTGCAGATCGACCAGGACTACCGCACGGTCGGCAAAAACCGCGACATCGACTTAGGTTTGGTCGGTCACCCCGGGGCGATCCTCGGGGCGGTGCTGCAGGCGGCCACGGGACGGCTCAAGGGCGACAAGCGCCAGGCCCGCCAGGCGTGGATGAAGAAGCTCTCCGCCATGGAGGAGACGGCCACCGAGAAGCTGATGCCGCTCTTCAAGTCCAACAGCCGCCCGATCCACCCCTACCGCGTGGCGTACGAGCTCAACGAGTTCCTTGCCGACAACACCATCTACATCGGCGACGGCGGCGATGTGGTGACGATCTCGGCGCAGGCGGTGCGGCCGCGCCGTCCGGGGCAGTGGATGGATCCCGGTGCCCTGGGGTCCCTGGGCGTCGGCACGGGCTTTGCGATCGCCGCCGGTCTCGCGCACCCGGACAAGGAGGTGCTGTGCTACTACGGGGACGGGTCCTTCGGCATGACGGCCTTTGACATGGAGACCGCCAACCGTTTTGGGGTGCCCTACATCGCCGTGGTGGGCAACAACTCGGCGATGAACCAGATCCGCTACGGGCAGCTCGCCAAGTACGGCGAGCAGCGCGGCAACGTCGGCAATCTGCTCGGCGATGTGCCCTTTGGGAAGTTTGCCGAGATGCTCGGCGGCTACGGCGAGGAAGTGCACGACCCGGGAGAGATCGCCGCGGCGCTCAGGCGCGCGCGCGAGTCGGTGGCGAAGCTCAGGAAGAGCGCGGTCATCAACATCTGGGTCGACCCGCGCGAGTGGGCTCCGGGCACCAAGAACCAGACGATGTACAAATAAGGCAAAGACGAGAGACTCCCATGGCCAAGGCATTGAGCGGAGTGCGCATCCTCGATTTCACCCACGTGCAGTCGGGACCGACGTGCACGCAGCTGCTCGCGTGGTTCGGGGCGGATGTGATCAAGGTCGAGCGTGCGGGCGCGGGGGACATCACGCGCGAGCAGCTGCGCGATATACCGGACGTGGACAGCCTGTACTTCACCATGCTGAACCACAACAAGCGCTCGATCACGCTCGACACCAAGAACGCGCGCGGCAAGGCGGTGCTCGAGCGGCTGGTGAAGCACTGCGACGTGCTGGTGGAGAACTTCGCCCCCGGGGCGCTCGATCGCATGGGGCTCACCTGGGAGCGTATCCAGGCGCTCAACCCGCGCATGATCTACGCCTCGGTGAAGGGCTTCGGCCCCGGACCCTACGAGGAGTGCAAGGTCTACGAGAACGTGGCGCAGTGCGCCGGCGGGGCCGCCTCCACCACCGGCTTCGACGACGGTCCGCCGCTCGTCACGGGTGCGCAGATCGGCGACAGCGGCACCGGATTGCACCTGGCGCTCGGGATCGTCGCCGCGCTCTACCAGCGCAACGCGAGCGGGCGCGGGCAGCGGGTGCTCGCGGCGATGCAGGACGGGGTGCTGAACCTTTGCCGGGTGAAGCTGCGCGATCAGCAGCGCCTCGAGCGCACCGGCGTCATGAAGGAGTACCCGCAGTACCCCGACGGCAAGTTCGGCTCGGCGGTGCCGCGCGCGGGCAACGCCTCAGGCGGCGGGCAGCCCGGCTGGATCATCAAGTGCAAGGGCTGGGAGACCGATCCCAACGCCTACCTCTACTTCATCACGCAGGCGCCGGTGTGGGCGGAGATCTGCAAGGTGATCGGCAAGGAGGAGTGGATCACCCACCCCGACTACGCCACCCCGGCCGCGCGGCTGCCGCGCCTGAAGCACGTGTTCGACACGATCGAGGCGTGGACCAGAACTAAGACCAAGTTCGAGGCCATGGAAGAGCTCAACAAGCACGACATCCCCTGCGGTCCGATCCTCTCGATGGAGGAGCTCGCCCGGGAGCCCTCGCTCCGTGCCACGGGCACGATCGTCGAGGTCGATCACCCCAAGCGCGGCAAATACCTCTCGGTGGGTAACCCGATCAAGCTCTCCGACAGCCCGACGGAGGTGAAGCGCTCGCCGCTCTTAGGCGAGCACACCGAGGAGGTGCTCGGGGAGCTCGGGCTCACGGCGGCGGAGATCGGCGCGCTGCGGGCGGAAAAGGTCATCTAGGTCATCTGAGTCTTAAGGAAGGGAGCCGGGGAAGCGCATGGGGCACGACAGGGGTGCGGTTCGCAGGATTCTGGACGCAGCGAAGGCGGCGGCGCGCGGGGCGCTGACGGCGCCGGAGGCGAAGGGGATCTGCGAAGCCTACGCAATCGCGGTGCCCAAAGAAGCGGTCGCCGCGAGTGCGGCGGATGCGGCGCGGCTCGCCGCCGGCATCGGCTTCCCGGTGGTCATGAAGATCGTCTCCCCGCAGATCCTGCACAAGACCGAGGCGGGCGGTGTGGTGGTCGGCGTCAAGAGCGCCGCCGAGGCCGAGCAGGCCTACACGAACATCCTCGCCAACGCCCGCCGCTACGACCCCAAGGCCGCCATCGAGGGGGTGCAGGTGCAGCAGATGCTCGGCGGCGGTCAGGAAGTGATCGTCGGGGCGGTCACCGATCCCGCCTTCGGCAAGCTCGTCGCCTTTGGCTTAGGGGGCGTACTGGTCGAGGTACTGAAGGACATCACCTTCCGCCTGGCTCCGGCCACGCGCGAGGAGGCGCTCTCGATGCTCGATGGCATCGCGGCGGCGGAGATTTTAAAGGGCGTGCGCGGGGCGGCGCCGGTCGATCGCGAGGCGCTCGCGAGCCTGATCGTCAACGTCTCGCAGCTCGTGAGCGACTTCCCCGAGATCAGCGAGCTCGATCTGAACCCGGTGTTCGCCACCCCCCAGGGGGCGATCGCGGCGGATGTGCGTGTGGTGCTCGACTTCAAGCCCCAAGCCCCGCGCTACCGTCCCGATGAGGCGAGCATCGTGCGGCAGATGAACCGCATCATGAAGCCCGATGCGGTAGCCGTCATCGGCGCTTCGGCCGAGAACGGCAAGATCGGCAACTCGGTGATGAAGAACCTGATCAACGGCGGCTACCAGGGGGCGATCTACCCGATCCACCCGAGCGCCGCCGAGATCCTCGGCAAGAAGGCCTACAAGAGCGTCAGGGACGTTCCCGGGACGATCGACGTCGCCGTCTTCTGCATCCCCGCCAAGTTCGTCGCCCAGGCCCTCACCGAGGTCGGGGAGAAGAAGATCCCGGGGGCGGTGCTGATCCCCTCGGGCTTTGCCGAGACCGGCAACGTCAAGGGGCAGGAGGAAGTGGTGGCGGTCGCGCGCAAGTACGACATCCGCCTCATGGGCCCGAACATCTACGGCTTTTACTACACGCCGAAGAACCTGTGCGCGACCTTCTGCACCGCCTACGACGTGAAGGGGGGTGCGGCGCTCTCCTCGCAGTCCGGCGGCATCGGCATGGCGATCGTCGGCTTTTCGCGCTCGGCGAAGATGGGGGTCTCGGCGATCGTCGGTCTCGGCAACAAGTCCGACATCGACGAGGATGACCTGCTCACCTTCTTCGAGCAGGACGAGAACACGCAGATCATCTGCCAGCACCTCGAGGACTTGAAGGACGGCCGCGCCTTCGCCGAGGTCGCGCGGCGCGTCTCGAAGAAAAAGCCCGTCGTCGTGCTCAAGGCCGGCCGCACCAGC
>DATKPR010000061.1:0-12620 GCA_035523985.1 Steroidobacteraceae bacterium
CCGGGCGGCTTCGGCGAGCGCGGCATCGAGGGCAAGATCCAGGCGGTGCGCTTCGCGCGCGAGCAGCGCATTCCCTATCTCGGCATCTGCCTGGGGATGCAGGTGGCGATCGTCGAGTACGGCCGCCACATGCTCGGCCTCACCGACGCCAACAGCACCGAGTTCAACCGCGCCACCCCGCACCCGGTGATCGCGCTCATCTCGGAGTGGCAGGACCAGATGCACGGGGCGCAGACCCGCACCGAAGGGTCCGAGAAGGGCGGCACCATGCGCCTCGGCGCCCAGGAGGTGCTGCTCGGGGCCGGTACGCGCGCCCGCGAGCTCTATGGGCGCGATGTCATCATGGAGCGCCACCGCCACCGCTACGAGTTCAACAACAACTACCTCGAGCGCTACCGCGCGGCGGGCCTGCGCTTCTCCGGCTTCTCGCGCGACAACCTGGTGGAGGTGATCGAGCTGCCGAATCACCCGTGGTTCGTGGCGACGCAGTTCCACCCCGAGTTCACCTCCACCCCGCGCGACGGGCATCCGCTCTTTACCGGCTTCATCCGCGCCGCCCGCGCGCAGCGCGCCGCGCAGCTGCCGCAGGCCGCCGGGGCCTAGTTTGAAGCTCGCATCGGACAGCGCGCTTCGCGGCTTCCGCAGCGCCTGACGCCATGCAACTGGCTGGACATCAAGTCGGGGCCGACCGGCCGCTGTTCCTCATCGCCGGTCCCTGCGTCATCGAGGGTGCGACGCTGACCGAGGAGATCGCGGGGCGCCTGCAGGAGATCACCGCGCGCCTCGGGATCCCCTTCATCTTCAAGGCTTCCTACGACAAGGCGAATCGCTCCTCGCGGGGCTCCTTCCGCGGACCCGGGATCGAGGCGGGCCTCAAGGTGCTCGCGAACGTCAGGAGCCGTCTCGGGGTGCCCGTGCTGACCGACGTGCACGAGGACACCCCGCTCGCGGAAGTGGCCGCCGTGGTCGATGTACTGCAGACGCCGGCGTTCCTCTGCCGGCAGACCAACTTCATCATCAACGCCGCCTCCCAGGGCAAGCCCGTCAACATCAAGAAGGGCCAGTTCCTCTCGCCCTGGGAAATGCAGAACGTGGTCGACAAGGCCCGCTCGACCGGGAATGAGGCGATCCTGGTGTGCGAGCGCGGCTTCTCCTTCGGCTATAACAACCTGGTCACCGACATGCGCTCGCTGTCGATCATGCGCGCCACCGGGTGTCCGGTGGTGTTCGATGCCACCCACTCGGTGCAGCTGCCGGGCGGCCAGGGCACCGCCTCCGGCGGGCAGCGCGAGTTCATCCCGGTGCTGGCACGGGCGGCGGTCGCCGCCGGCGTCGCCGGGCTCTTCATGGAGACGCATCCCAGACCCGAGGAGGCGCTCTCCGACGGCCCCAATGCCTGGCCGCTCGGCCGCATGGAGCCGCTCCTCACCACCCTCACGGAGCTCGACCGGGCCGTCAAGGCGGCGCCGTTCGAGGAGTCACTGCTATGAGCCGTATCAGCGCTGTCACGGGCCGCGAGATCCTCGATTCGCGCGGCAATCCCACGGTCGAAGTCGACGTGCTGCTCGACTCGGGCACGCTCGGGCGCGCCGCGGTGCCCTCCGGCGCCTCGACCGGCACCCGCGAGGCGGTCGAGCTGCGCGACGGCGACCCGCGCCGCTACGGCGGCAAGGGGGTGCTGAAGGCCGTCGAGCACGTCAACACGGTGCTGAAGGCGGCCGTGGTGGGTGCCGATCCCCGCGACCAGGCCGCGCTCGATGCGCGCATGATCGGGCTCGACGGCACGGACAACAAAGGGCGCCTGGGGGCGAACGCCATCCTCGGCGTCTCGCTCGCGGCGGCGCGCGCCGCGGCGAGCGATGCGCGCCTGCCGCTCTATCGGTACCTCGCGGACCTGAGCGCCACGCAGCACGAGCCGGTGATGCCGGTGCCGCAGATGAACATCGTCAACGGCGGCGCGCATGCCGACAACAGCCTCGACATCCAGGAGTTCATGATCCTGCCGGTCGGGGCGCCGAGCTTTCGCGAAGCGCTGCGTTACGGCGCCGAGGTGTTCCACACTCTGAAAAAGCTGCTGGCCGAGCGCGGCCTGTCGACCGCCGTCGGCGACGAGGGCGGCTACGCCCCGGATCTGGAATCCAACGAGGCCGCGCTCACGCTCATCCTCGAGGCGATCGAGAAGGCCGGCTACCGGCCGGGTGAGGACGTGTACCTCGGGCTCGACGTCGCGAGCTCGGAGTTCTTCCGCGACGGGCGCTACCACCTCGAGTCCGAGAAGCGCGCCTTCACGGCGGCGGAGTTCGCGCGTTACCTCGCCGACCTCGCGGCCCGTTACCCGATCGTCACCATCGAGGACGGCATGAGCGAGGCCGACTGGGACGGCTGGGCGGAGTTGACGCGCGTGCTCGGCGGCAAGCTGCAGCTGGTGGGCGACGACGTGTTCGTCACCAACACCAGGATCCTGCGCGCCGGCATCGACCAGGGCATCGCCAACGCCATCCTCATCAAGCCGAACCAGATCGGCACGCTCACCGAGACGCTCGCCTGCATCGACATGGCGACCGCGGCGCGTTACGCCGCGGTGATCTCGCACCGCTCGGGGGAGACCGAGGACACCACCATCGCCGACATCGCGGTCGCCACCCCCGCGACCCAGATCAAGACCGGCTCGCTGTCGCGCTCCGACCGCATCGCCAAGTACAACCAGCTGCTGCGCATCGAGGCTGAGCTCGGCCGGGTGCGCTTCGCCGGCCGCGAAGCCTTCCCGGCGGGGCGCTGATGGCCTTCGCGCAGCGGGCGCCGTCTGTTAGGCTGTCGCTCCCATGAAGTGGCTCGCTGCCGCGCTCGCCGTCGTCGTCCTGCTGCTGCAATACCGGATCTGGGTCTCCGACAACGGGGTACGCAAGGTGGAGCGTCTCAAGCAGGCGGTGGCCGCGCAGCAGGCCGAAGACGCCCAGCTCACCGAGCGCAACCGCCAGCTCGCCGCCGAGGTGCGCGACCTGAAGACCGGAATGGGTGCGCTCGAGGAGCGTGCGCGCAGCGACCTCGGCATGATCGCCCGCAACGAGACCTTCTACCAGGTCGTGCCCGCCCGCGCCGCGGCGGCGCCGGCCCCGCCCACGCGCACCGCGGCCCGCTGAGGGGATTGAGGCGCCCGCTGCCCCAGGCGCCGCAGGCGACTTACGGCCAATGAAATACTTTCTCGTCATGCCGGCCGCGGGCTCGGGCAGACGCTTCCAGGGCGATCAACCCAAGCAGTACGCGCCGCTCCTCGGCCGCACCGTCATCGAGTGGGCGCTCGCGCCCTTTCTGGGCGATGCGCGCTGCGCGCACGGAGTGGTGGTGATCGCCGAGTCGGATGCCGGCTGGCACCGGGTCGCCGCGCGCCTCGGGAGCGAGCGGCTCTCGGCGACCCCCGGCGGCGCCGAGCGCAGCGTCTCGGTGCGCCGCGGACTGGCCTCGCTCGCCGGGCGGGCCGCGCCCGAGGACTGGGTGCTGGTGCACGATGCGGCGCGTCCCTGTCTCGAGGCGGGAGATCTCGAGCAGCTGCTCGCGCGGGTGGATGCCCACGGCGGCGGGGGACTGCTCGCGGTACGCGCGTCCGACACCCTCAAGCAGGCGCAACCGGGTGCGGCGCCGGGGGAAGTGACGGTCGCGCGCACCGTCGACCGCGCCGAGCTCTGGCGCGCGCTCACGCCGCAGATGTTCCGCTACGGTGCGCTCGGCGCGGCACTCGATGCGGCGCACGCCGCCGGCCGGCACCCGACCGATGAGGCGCAGGCGCTCGAGTGGCGCGGCGTGAGCGCGCTCCTGGTCGAGGGAGCGGCCGCCAACCTGAAGATCACCACCGGTGCGGATCTGAAGCTCGCCGAGGCGGTGCTGCGCGCGCGGAGGTCGGCATGAGGATCGGCTCGGGCTTCGACGTCCATGCCTTCGGCCCGGGCGATCACGTGATGCTCGGGGGCGTGCGCATTGCGCACGCGCGCGGCGTGATCGCGCATTCGGACGGAGACGTGCTGCTGCATGCGCTGTGCGATGCGCTGCTCGGGGCGGCGGGCCTGGGCGACATCGGCCAGCATTTTCCCGACAGCGACCCGCGCTGGCAGGGCGCCCCGAGCGCGCGCTTCGTCGGCGCGGTGCTCGCGCTGGTGCGCGGCGCCGGTCTCGCCGTCGTCAACGTCGATCTGACGCTGCTCGCCGAGGCGCCGCGTATCGGCCCGCACCGCGAGGCGATCCGGCGCGAAGTGGCCCGGCTCCTCGAGCTGCCCCCCGGGCGCGTCAATCTCAAGGCCACGACCACCGAGGGGCTCGGGTTCCTCGGACGCGCCGAGGGGCTCGCTGCGCAGGCGGTCGTGCTGCTCGCCGGGGACTAGCGTGGGCGAGGAAGGGATCCGCGCGGCGCTCACGGCCGCGCTCACGCCGCCGCGCGCGCATGGCGAGCCGGTGGCGACGGCGGCGCTGCGCACCGAGGCGGCCGATTTCCTCGTCGAGGAGGACCTCGGGTTTGCACCCTCGGGCGCCGGTGCGCACCTGCTCCTCAAGGTGCGCAAGACCGATGCCAACACCGCCTGGGTCGCGCGCGAGCTGGCAAGGCTCGCCGGCTGTCATCCGCGCGAGGTGGGCTACGCCGGGCTCAAGGACCGCCGCGCCGTCGCCATCCAGTGGTTCTCGGTGCCGCGGCCGCGGGGGGGTGCGCAGCTCGGCGGCGCGGGTGGGGAGGGCTTCGAGGTGCTGGAAGCGCACCCTCACCAGCGCAAGCTCCCGCGCGGCGCGCTCGCCGGCAACCGCTTCACCCTGCGGCTGCGCGCGCCGGCGGGCGGCGGTGCGGCTCTCGCGCGCTGCCTCGCGCCGCGCCTCGCCGCGGTCGCCGCGCGCGGGGTCCCGAACTATTTCGGCCCGCAGCGCTTCGGCCGGGACGGCGCCAACCTCGGGCGCGCCGCCGGGGAGGATGCGCCGCGCCTGCCGCCCGCCGAGCGGGGCTTCGTGCTCTCGGCGGCACGCAGCCTGGTATTCAACGCCGTGCTCGGCGCACGCGTCGCCGAGGGCAGCTGGGAGCACTTGCGCGCCGGCGACCTCGCCGTGCTCGATGGGCGCGGCAGTCTCTTCCGGGTCGAGGCGCCCGACGAGACGCTCGCCGCGCGCGCCGCGCGCCTGGAGATTCATGCCACCGGTCCCCTGTGGGGCAGGGGCGACCCGGCGAGCGGCGCGGGCGTGCGGGTACTCGAGCAGCGCATCGGCGCGCAGTTCGCCGGGGAGTGCGCGCTGTGCGCGGCCGCCGGTATGGCCCAGGAGCGCCGCAGCCTCAGGCTCCGGGTAGCGGACCTCGAGTGCGTGCCGGAGGCCGACGCCGCGGTGCTGCGCTTCCGGCTGGCGCGCGGCAGCTTCGCCACCGCGGTGCTGCGCGAGCTCATCGCCGGCGCCGCGCCGGCGCCGGATCAAGGTGCCAGCAGCACGTAGACCGCGCCGGTGCCCCCGTCCGCCGGCCGCGCGGACACGTACGCCAGCACCGCCCCCGTGCGCCGCAGCACCGCGCCGACGGCGGACTTGAGCACCGGTCCCCGGTGTCCCGAGCGCAGCCCCTTGCCGTGCACGATGCGCACGCAGCGCACGCGCGCGTGCAGGGCGTCGATGAGGAACTGCCGCAGCGCCTGTTTCGCTTCGGCGACCGTGAGTCCGTGCAGGTCGATCTCGCGCTCGATGCGGTACTCGCCGCGCCGCAGGCGGCGCAGGACGGCGTTCTGGATTCCGGGCCGCTGGTAGACGAGCGCCTCGCCGCCGGCGAGCGCCGGGTCGGGCGGCTCGGGACCGAGGCTCTCCTTGAGCACCGCGGCGCGGTCGGCCCGCGCAAAACGCGCCCGTGGACGCGGTTTCGGCCCGCGCACCGGCGCGGTGCGCGTCGCGAGCGGCCGCACCCCACGGACGGCGTCACGGAACAGCCGCGCGGCGTCCTCCGCCTCGTCCGGGTCGTCGCCGCCGCCTGCCTGGATCACGACACCTCCGCCTCGAGTCATGAAAAGTATATAGTCACGCGCGCTCCCGAACGGCTCCCTGGGCTCCACCTCTCCCCGCAGTGAAGATCCTGGTCAGCAACGATGACGGCTTTCGCGCGCAAGGCATCCGGGCGCTGCGGGAGGCGCTCGCCACGCTCGCCGAAGTGACCGTGGTCGCTCCGGACCGCAACAAGAGCGGCGCCAGCAACTCGCTCACCCTGGATGTGCCGCTGCGCGTGTTCGAGTCCGAGCCGGGCGTGTATTTCGTGCCGGGAACCCCGACCGACTGCGTGCACCTGGCCATCTCGGGGCTCTTCGACTTCGAGCACGACATGGTCGTCTCGGGCGTGAACGACGGCCCGAATCTCGGCGACGACGTGCTCTACTCGGGAACCGTGGCCGCCGCGCTCGAGGGCCGTTTCCTCGGGTTGCCCGCCATCGCGGTGTCGCTGTGCACCGGGTCGGACGGGGGCGGCGGGCACTTCGCCACGGGTGCGCAGGTCGCGCGGCTGCTGGTGGCGCAGCTGCTCAGGAAGCCGCTCGACCCCGCGCTCATCCTCAACGTCAACGTGCCCGACGTGCCGCTCGCGGCGCTGCGCGGCTTTCGCGCCACGCGCCTCGGCTACCGCCATCGCTCCGAGCCCGCGATGCGCGCGCAGGATCCGCGCGGACGGACGGTGTACTGGGTGGGGCCGGCGGGTCCGGAGCAGGACGCAGGCCCCGGCACCGACTTCGCGGCGATCGCCCAGGGCTACGTGTCGGTGACGCCGCTGGACGTCGACCTGACGCGCCACGGCGCACTGCCGGCGGTCAGCGGCTGGCTGGAAGGCGTCGATGACTGACCTGCGGCTCGCCGGGATCGGCATGACCTCGGCGCGCACCCGCGACCGCCTGGTGCAGCGCCTGCGCGAGCAGGGCATCGGCAATCTCGCGGTGCTCGATCGCATCCGCAACGTGCCCCGCCATATCTTCGTCGACGAGGCGCTCGGCAGCCGTGCCTACGAGGACACCGCACTCCCGATCGGCTTCGGGCAGACGATCTCCCAGCCCTACATCGTCGCGCGCATGACCGAGGCGCTGCTCGAGGGCGGCCCGCTCGAGAACGTACTCGAGGTCGGTACCGGCTGCGGTTACCAGACCGCGGTGCTCGCGCCGCTGGTCACTCACCTCTACACCATCGAGCGCATCGAGCCCCTGCTCGCGCGGGCCCGTCAACGGCTGAAGGAGCTCGGGGTGCGCAACGTGCGCTTCCGCCATGGCGACGGCTCGCTCGGCTGGAAGGCGCACGCACCCTTCGACGGCATACTCGTCGCGGCAGCTCCGCTCACCGTGCCCGAGGCGCTGCTGAAGCAACTGAAGATCGGCGGGCGGCTCATCGTGCCCCTCGGCCCCGAAGGGGAGCAGCAGCTGGTGCGCTTCACGCGGCGCGAGCAGCGCATGGAGCGCGAATCGCTCGGCGCCGTGGCCTTCGTGCCGCTGCTTGGTGGAACGACTTGAAATATATTTAATAAGACCTTGTTATTTAAGTTTTTATTCTTGGTCTAAAGCCCGTCTCTCACGCCTCGGCAGCGTCCATAGCGCATGAGGAACGCCGGCCTGTACCGCGCACCGCCCCGGAATGCTCTCGATGCGCGCGTGAAAAGTCCTTGCGTGTCAAGGCGCTTGCGCGGGTATCTGCGACGTGATTACATGCACGCCCTGTCTCTCGATGACGACAGTTACGGGGAGGGCGATCGGCAGAAGACACAGGGAGGAGGGGAGTCGAAACAACAGCAACAACAGCTCAAAGAAAAACAAAAACAGTGCAATTGTTCGAGTCTGTCAGCTTCGAATGATTGTTTGGTTGGTTGAGCCTCCCCCTGTGTCTTCTGCCGATCTTCTTTCCCGCAGCGCAGCGCACTAGCGCAGAAACAATCCTGCGGCCACGCGCCGCCCCTCCTGCACCAGAACGTTGAACGTCCGGCACGCGGCGCCGAGCTGCATCGCCTCGATCCCGACGCCGCGCTGCGCCGCGAGCGCGCGCAGCTGCGCCTGCGGGAAGCGCTGCGTGGGTCCGGTGCCGAGCAGCACCAGCTCCGGGGCGAGTGCCAGCAGCGCCTCGAGGTGCTCCGGGCGCAGCTCCGCGAAGCTCTGCGGCTCCCACGCGGTGATGAGCGTGTCGGCGGTGACGATGCAGCTGCCGCGCACGCTCTGGGCGCCGATGCGCACCTCCTCGTCGGTATAGCCGCGGATCAGGTTCGCCGGTGCGCCGGGATCGAGAGTGAACTTCACGGGCGGTACGATACTGCCCATGCGCGAGGCCGTCATCGTCATCAGCGACCTGTATCTCAAGCCCGGGGAGCTCGCCGCCGGGGGCGGGCAGGGGCTCCCCGCCCTGAGCTACGCCGGGCGCTTCGGCGAGCGCGAGCACCTCGGCGGCGGCTGGCGCGAGTGGCTCGCGCGCTGGCTCGGTCACCCGGGGCTGGCGCGCGCGCCGGTCGCGGAGGTCGCCGCGGCGGCGCTGCCCCGCCGCCCTGCCGGTGCCACGCGCTGGATCGCCACTCCGGTCGAGCTCGTCGCGGGGCTGACCCGCGTGCATCTGGACCGCCGCGGTCTCGTGCACCTGAGTTCGCCGGAGCTCGCCGAACTGACGACGCGCTTCGAGCGCACCTTCGGTGGCGCCTCGGGGCTGGCCCTCGAGCCCCTCGCCGACGGACAGCTGCTGCTCACGACACCCGGCATCGCGGCGGTTGCCTCCAGCGAGCCGGCGCGCTGCGCCGGCGCGGTCCTCGACGTGCCGCAGGGTCCGGCGGCGGCCGCGCTGCTGCGGCTGCGGGCCGAGATCGAGATGTGGCTGCACGCCGAGCCGCTCAACGCGGCACGGCGCGCGCGCGGTGCGCCGGCGGTGAGCGGATTGTGGCTGTGGGGCGCCACGGGCGATGTCACGGCCGTGGAGGCGCTCGCACCTGAGGCCGTGGCCGACGGCGGCGCGCGCCCTGCGACGGCGGCGTTCGGCACGGACGCCTACCTCGCCGGGCTCTGCCGTCTCACCGGCACGCCGCGCGCATCGCTCCCGGCGGACCTCGGTGCGGCACTGGCGAGCGCGGCCGCGCCGCGCCTGATCCTGGTGGCCACGATGGGTGGCGAGGCGCCGGCGGCAGAAGCCTCGGGTCTGGCGGCCACGGCCGCGGCGCTCGAGGGGCAGCTCATCGGGCCGGCGCTCGCCGCGCTCGGGCGGGGCACGCTCGCGCGCCTCACGCTGCTCGCGAGCGACACGCGCGTGACGCTCACCCGGCACAGCGGCCTGAAACGCTGGCGGCGCCCGCGCGCGGGCCTGGCGGCTTTCGCATGAGGGAGCGTAGCCCATGAGGCTGACGGTGGTGCGGCGCGCGCCGTCCGCCGACGTCGCGCTCGGCACGGGGCTGCATCCGGTGCTGGCGCGCGCCTACGCCGCGCGCGGCGTGCGCTGCGCGGCCGACCTCGACCTCTCGCTCGCGCGGCTGCTGCCGGTCGGCACCCTGGAGGGCATCGCGCCGGCGGTCGGGCTGCTCCTCAGGCACCGCACCGGCGGGCGGGTGCTGGTGGTCGGCGACTTCGACGCCGACGGCGCCACCAGCAGTGCGCTCATGGTGCGCGCGCTGCGCGGCCTCGGCTTCTCCGCCGTGGACTTCCTCGTGCCCAACCGCTTCCGCTTCGGCTACGGACTCACGCCCGAGATCGTGGCGCTGGCGGCCGAACGCTCGCCCACCCTGATCGTCACCGTCGACAACGGCGTCTCGAGCCACGCCGGGGTGGCGGCGGCGCGCGCCGGCGGCATCGACGTGCTGATCACCGACCACCATCTGCCCGGCGCCGAGCTGCCCGACGCCAACGTGATCGTGAACCCGAACCTGACCGGCAGCCGCTTCGCCAGCCGCTCGCTCGCCGGCGTCGGGGTCGCCTTCTACATCATGGCCGCCCTCGAGCGGCAGCTCGCGCAAGGCGAGGGCGCACGCGCGCCGGTGGCCGCGCAGCTGCTCGATCTGGTTGCGCTCGGCACCGTGGCCGACGTGGTACCGCTCGATGCCAACAACCGGGTGCTGATCGCGCAGGGTCTGAAGCGCATCCGCGCGGGTCGCTGTGTCGCGGGCATCCGCGCGCTGCTCGCGATCGCCGGCCGGGGTGCCGCGGACCTGACCGCCGCCGACCTCGCTTTCGGCGTGGCGCCGCGCCTGAACGCCGCCGGCCGCATCGACGACATGGGCATCGGCATCGCCTGCCTGCTCGCCGACGATCCGGCCGAGGCGCAGCGTCTGGCCGTGCGGCTCGATGAGCTCAACGAGGAGCGCCGCGCCATCGAGGCGCGCATGCAGCAGGAGGCGCTCGCGGCGGTGCGCCGTGTCGGCGAACCCGGGCCCGGCACGATCGAGAGGAGCGGCGTCGTGCTGTTCGATCCGCAGTGGCACCAGGGGGTCGTCGGCCTCGTCGCCGGCCGGGTCAAGGAGCGGCTGCGCCGGCCGGTGATCGCCTTCGCGAATGCCGATCCGGCGACGCTGCGCGGCTCGGCGCGCTCGGTCGCCGGGGTGCACATCCGCGACGTGCTCGATGCGATCGCGGCACGCCATCCCGGCCTCATCAGCCGCTTCGGCGGCCACGCCATGGCGGCGGGGCTGACGCTCGAGCGCGCGCGGCTCGATGACTTCGCGCGCGCCTTCGACGCCGAGGTGGCGCGCTGGACCGGGGACCGCGCCCGGCGCGATGCGGTCGAGACCGACGGGGAGCTCGCGGTCGCCGAGATCGCCCTCGAGACCGCCGAGGCGCTGCGCGCCGGGGGACCCTGGGGACAGGCTTTTCCCGAGCCGACGTTCGATGGCGTCTTCACCGTCAGGAGTGCGCGGGTGATCGGCGAGCGGCACGTAAAGATGTGGGTCGAGCCGGCCGGCAGCGGCCGCTCCTTCGACGCGGTGGCGTTCAACTATCTCGCCGAGGGCGTCGCCGCGCCGGTGCCGGGCCAGGCGGCGCAGCTCGTCTACCGGCTGGACGTCAACGAGTACCAGGGCGAGCGGCGCCTGCAGCTGCTCGTCGATCACCTGCTGCCGGTCGCTCGCTGAACCGGGCGCCCGGGTGTTAGCATTCTTGCATGGAAGTCAATCAGCTCAGGCGCCAGCTCAAAGACCTCGGTGAGCGCACGCACGCGCTACGGGGGTTTCTTTGAGTACGACCGCAAGCTCGAGCGTCTCGAGGAGGTCGGCCGCGAGCTGGAGGATCCGGCGGTGTGGTCCGACCCCGCGCGCGCCCAGGAGCTCGGGCGCGAGCGCGCGCGGCTGACCGCCGACGTCGGCGAGCTCGACCGCACCACCTTGGGGATCGCCGAGGCCGCCGAGCTTCTCGAGCTCGCCGAGGCCGAGGGCGATGCAGGCGCGGCGCGCGACATCGAGCGCGACGCGCAGCGCCTCGAGAGCGAGGTGCGGCACCTCGAGTTGAAGCGCATGTTCTCGGGCAAGATGGACTCGCACAACGCCTTCCTCGACATTCAGGCGGGCGCGGGCGGCACCGAGGCGCAGGACTGGGCGCAGATGCTGCTGCGCATGTACCTGCGCTGGGGCGCGGCCCGGGGCTTCAGCTGCGAGGTGATCGATACCAGCCCGGGGGAAGTCGCCGGCATCAAGAGCGCGAGCGTCGCAATACAGGGCGAGTACGCCTATGGCTGGCTGCGCACCGAGACCGGCGTGCACCGCCTGGTGCGCAAGTCGCCGTTCGATTCGGGCAACCGCCGCCACACCTCCTTCGCCTCGGTGTTCGTCTCGCCCGAGGTGGACGATGACATCGAGATCGAGATCAACCCGGCCGATCTCAAGACCGACGTGTACCGCTCCTCGGGTGCCGGCGGCCAGCACGTCAACAAGACCGAGTCCGCGGTACGCATCACGCATATGCCGACCGGGATCGTAGTGGCCTGTCAGAACGAGCGCAGCCAGCACAAGAACCGCTCCACCGCGATGAAGATGCTGAAAGCGAAGCTCTACGAGCTCGAGGTCAACAAGCGCAACGCCGCGGCGCGCGTGCTCGAGGACTCCAAGTCGGACGTGAGCTGGGGCAACCAGATCCGCTCCTACGTGCTCGACCAGTCGCGGATCAAGGACCTGCGCACCGGCGTCGAAGTCGGCAACACGACGGCGGTGCTCGACGGCGATCTCGATCAGTTCATGGAGGCCTCGCTCAAGGCGGGCGTGTGAGGGCATGAAGAAAGACCACAGCAACCCGCCCGCGGGCGACGGCGGCGATGAGAACAAGCTGATCGCCGAGCGGCGCGCCAAGCTCTCGGAGCTGCGGCGCAGCGCCGGCCCCGGCGGGGCGTTCCCCAACGACTTCCGGCGCGATGCGCTCGCCGGCGAGCTGCACGCGGCCTACGGCGAGAGGAGCGGCGAGTGGCTGGACGCGAACCCGACGCGCGTCACGGTCGGCGGCCGCCTGATGTTCA
Source organism: Steroidobacteraceae bacterium (assembly GCA_035523985.1). Taxonomy (GTDB): domain Bacteria; phylum Pseudomonadota; class Gammaproteobacteria; order Steroidobacterales; family Steroidobacteraceae; genus 13-2-20CM-66-19. The sequence goes on from DATKPR010000061.1 coordinate 12,430, forward strand.
AGCGCGTCATGGGCAAGGCGAGCTTCGCCAAGATCGCCGACCGCACCGGGCAGATCCAGCTGTACCTGCAGCAGGAGACGCTCGGCGCGGCCTACGAGGCCTTCAAGGGCTACGACGTGGGCGACATCATCGGCGGCAGCGGGGTGCTGTTTCGCACGCGCACCGGGGAGCTCTCGGTGCGCGCGGATGCG
>DATKPR010000062.1:0-10197 GCA_035523985.1 Steroidobacteraceae bacterium
CTCGGCAGCCCGCCGATCGATGCCGCCAACCCGGGGCCCTACAATGAGGGCTTCGATGCCGGCGGCACGGGCGGCTACAGCGATGCCTACCCGAAGCCGTTCTGGCAGTACGGTGTCCCCGGGAACCGGCGCGGCACGCCCGATATCTCCTGGGTCGCCGATCCCTTCACCGGTGTCGAGATCATCTACACGGCCGATGCGGCCGGGGATCTCAACATCTCGGTGATCGGCGGCACGAGTGTCGCCTGCCCGATGTTCTCGGCGCTGTGGGGCATCGCCAACCAGCGCGCCCATCACAAGCTCGGACAGGCCGCACCGCGGCTCTATCGCCTGTCGCCCTGGTCGGGAGCGATCACGGACATCGTGAACCCGAGCTCGCCGAACAACGTGACGGGGACGCTGACCGACTCGAACGGAACGGACCCGATGCGTGCTTCGGAGCTGGCGGCGCCGCTCAACGGCCAGCCGAACTTTATCAGCGCGCTCTATAACAGCCCCTTCTCGACGCGCTGGTTCGTCATCGACTTCGGTGTCGACAGCACGCTCACGACCGGGCCTGGCTGGGATGTGGCCACCGGTCTCGGCACTCCCAATGGCTGGGCGTTCGTGCAGGCCGTCGCGGGGGACAGCGACGACGGGCACTGATTACCGTCGGTGACCTTGAAGCCCGCGCACCGGTGACGGTGCGCGGGCTTTTTATTTGCAGAGCGCTTCAGCGCTCGTAACGGATAAAGGACGTGCGGCGTGCGAGCGTGTCGTAGAGCGCGCGCCCGTCGGCGTTGAACTCCTGCGTCAGCCAGTACACGTTCGCCGCGTTGGCGCGGTCCGCTGCCGCGTACACCGCCTGGATCAGCGCGCGCCCGACGCCGCGGCCGCGCGCCGCCGGGTCGACGTACAGGTCCTCGAGGTAGCAGTAGTCGCGCAACGCCCAGGTCGAGGGGTGGAACTGGTAGTGCGCGAAGCCGACGAGCGCCCCGTCGTGCGCGGCGACGAGCCCGTGCAGGCGCGAGCCGGGATCGCTGAGGCGGGCGAAGGCGCCCTCGGTCACCGCAGCCGGGAGGTGGTGCCGGTAAAAGCGCAGGTAGCCCGTCCAGAGCGCATCCCACGGGCTGCGGTCCTCGGGACGCAGAGCTCTCACCTCGGTCATTGCGATGCCTCCTCGATCAGCGATCCAGCTCCGGATAATGCCGGAACAGATCCTCGTTGTTGAACGGGAGGCGGCGCCCCGAGGCGGCGTAGCGCGCGATGCGCGGCCGCTCGAACACCGCGTCGTGCAGCCGTGCAAGGCGCGGACGCGTGCGCAGGGCCCGCGCGCTGGCCTTCGGGAAGGCGTACCGGAGCCCCGCGACGACCTGTGCGAGCGTGAGGTCGGCGTAGCTCAGCCGCGCTCCGGCCAGCCAGGGGCGCGGCGAGCGATTGAGCTGCAGCACGCGCTCGAAGTAGCCGAAGAACTTCGGCAAGCGCACCCTGAGGAAGTCGCGGGTGCGGCGCCGCGCGGGCGCTCTCTGCTCCTCGTAGGCATAGCCGTCGCCGAGCGGATGATGGGTGGCGAAGATCTCCACGTACAGATCGAGGATGGTGAGGGTGAGCTGATGCGTCCACAGCTTCCCGCGCTCATCGCGGGGCGCGAGGGCGTGCCGCCCGCCCAGATAGAGGAGGATGTTGGGCGTCTGCGCGATGCGCGTGCGGCCGGCCTCCAGCACCGGGACCGCAAACGGCGGGCGCCGCTCGCCGCGCTTCCCGAGCATGGCGAGGATCGCCGGCACACCGCCCTGCGCACCGCGCGCGGCGCCCACATCGAGGTAGGACGCGCCGACTTCCTCCAGCGCCAGGCGCACGAACTCGCCGCGTCCCTGAATTCCCGGCCAATAGTAGAGGCGGTACTGCACGGCGCTCTCCCCCAGGCGGTGGTGCATGGCGATTGGGCACTATACCCAACGGCACTCGGCGGCCGGGCATCCCTCGAAAGGGGGGCATCGGGCGTGCGAGCCTCTCCAATAGAATCAAGAAGATGGCGGCTCAAACGCGCTGCCACGGCCTGCGCGAGCCGTGAGACCTGCGCGATGCCTGCGGCGGCGCCATAATGGGCTGATATATGAGCACTCACGACGGCGACGACGTCGCCAAGGTCCGTAAATTCGAGCACCCCGGCCGCGGCCGCGACCGGGCGCGCGCGGTGCCCAAGGGGCGGCAGGTCGACCCGCATGCGCTCGAGGAAGTGCGCGGCCTCCTCGATGACGCGCCGCGCGAGCGCCCGCTGCTCATCGAGCACCTGCATCGCATCCAGGATCACTACGGGCAGATCTCGGCCGATCATCTGGCGGCGCTCGCCGAGGAGATGCGTCTTTCGTTCGCGGAGGTCTACGAGACCGCCACCTTCTACGCGCACTTCGATGTCGTGAAGGAGGGCGCCGCGGCGGTGCCGGCCGTCACGGTGCGGGTGTGCGACAGCCTGACCTGTGCCATGTTCGGCGGCGAGCGGCTGCTCGCGGAGCTGCGCGGCGGGCTCGGCCCCGAGGTGCGCGTGGTGCGCGCGCCGTGCGTCGGTCTGTGCGATCACGCGCCGGCGGCGGAAGTCGGCCACAACTTCATCAAGCGCGCCACGGTGGCGAGCGTCCGGTCGGCCGTGGCGCACGGCGACACGCACGCGCACGTACCGGACTACATCGACTACGACGACTATCGCGCCGGCGGCGGCTATCAGACCCTCGAGCGTCTGCGCAGCGGCGCGCTCGCGGTCGAGGACGTGCTCAAGGTCCTCGACGACGGCGGGCTCAAGGGCCTCGGCGGGGCGGGCTTTCCGACCGGGCGCAAGTGGCGCTCGGTGCGCGGCGAGCCGGGACCGCGCCTCATGGCGGTGAATGCCGACGAAGGCGAGCCCGGCACGTTCAAGGACCAGTACTTCCTCAACAAGGACCCGCATCGTTTCCTCGAGGGCACGCTGATCGGCGCCCACGTGGTCGAGGCGGCGGATATCTACATCTACGTGCGCGACGAGTATCCGGCGAGCCGCCGCATCCTCGCCAACGAGGTCGCCCGTCTCCCGCCCGGCGGCCCGCGGATTCATCTGCGGCGCGGGGCGGGCGCATACATCTGCGGGGAAGAGTCCTCGCTCATGGAGTCGATCGAGGGCAAGCGGGGTCTGCCGCGGCACAAGCCGCCGTTCCCCTTCCAGGTCGGCCTGTTCGGACGCCCGACGCTCATCAACAACGTCGAGACGCTTTTCTGGGTGCGCGACCTCATCGAGCGCGGTGCCGCCTGGTGGAAGAGCCAGGGACGCAACGGCCGCGTCGGGCTGCGGTCGTTCTCGGTCTCCGGGCGCGTGCGCGAGCCCGGCGTGAAGCTGGCGCCCGCGGGTGTCACGGTCCAGGAGCTGATCGACGAGTTCTGCGGCGGCATGCTGCCCGGCCAGAAATTCGCCGCCTACCTGCCCGGCGGCGCCTCCGGCGGCATCCTGCCCGCGTCGATGAACGACATCCCGCTCGACTTCGGCACGCTGGAGAAGTACGGCTGCTTCATCGGCTCGGCGGCCGTGATCGTGCTGTCCGATCAGGACGACGTGCGCGCCGCCGCTCTGAACCTGATGCGCTTCTTCGAGGACGAGTCGTGCGGCCAGTGCACGCCCTGCCGGGTGGGAACGGAGAAGGCGCGGGCGCTGATGGAGCGGGGCGTGTGGGACACCGCGCTCCTCGGGGAGCTCTCGCAATGCATGCGCGATGCCTCGATCTGCGGTCTCGGCCAGGCCGCCTCCAACCCCCTGACCAGCGTGATCCGTTATTTTCCCGAGCTGTTTGCGTCCACGGCGCCGGGTAGTGCGGCGGGAGTGACCAAAGCGTGAATACCAAGCTGAAACCGCAGACTCCCGCACCGGCGCCCCCGCAAGCGGGCGCGGCCGGCGGCGCAGCGCCCGGCGTCGCGTTCGAGCTCGACGGCGTGCCGGTCGAGGCCCGGCCGGGCGAGACGATCTGGGCGGTGGCCCAGCGGCTCGGCACCCACATTCCGCACCTGTGTCACCGTCCCGAGCCCGATTATCGTCCCGACGGCAACTGCCGCGCCTGCATGGTCGAGATCGAAGGCGAGCGCGTGCTTGCCGCCTCGTGCCGCCGCGCACCCGCGGCCGGCATGAAGGTGAAGACCGCCACCGAGCGCGCCGCCAGGGCGCGGGCCATGGTGATGGAGCTGCTGGTGGCCGACCAGCCCGAGCGCGCCACCTCCCACGACCCGCGGTCGCACTTCTGGAGCCAGGCGGATTTCGTGGCGGTGACCGGGAGCCGCTTCCCGGCCGCCGAGCGCTGGGGGCCGGACGCGAGCCATCCGGCGATGCGCGTGAATCTCAATGCCTGCATCCAGTGCAATCTGTGCGTGCGCGCCTGCCGCGAGGTGCAGGTGAACGACGTCATCGGCATGGCGTACCGCTCGCATGCGAGCAAGATCGTGTTCGACTTCGACGACCCCATGGGGCAGTCGACCTGCGTGGCGTGCGGCGAGTGCGTGCAGGCGTGTCCGACGGGCGCCCTCATGCCCGCGGCCTATCTCGACGAGCAGCAGCGCCGCAGCGTCTACCCGGACCGCTCGGTCGACTCGCTGTGTCCCTATTGCGGCGTGGGCTGCCAGGTGACCTATCACGTCAAGGACGAGCGCCTCGTGTACGCGGAGGGCCGCAACGGTCCCGCCAACCACAACCGCCTGTGCGTCAAGGGGCGCTTCGGCTTCGACTACGTGCATCACCCCGACCGTCTCACCAAGCCGCTGGTGCGCCTCGAGGGTGTCGGCAAGAGCACCTACGATCAGGTCGACCCCGCCAATCCCTGGACGCACTTCCGCGAAGCGACCTGGGAGGAGGCGCTCGATCGCGCCGCGGCGGGCCTGAAGTCCATCCGCGATACGCGCGGCGCCAAGGCGCTCGCCGGGTTCGGCTCGGCGAAGGGCTCGAACGAGGAGGCGTATCTCTTCCAGAAGCTGGTGCGTACCGGCTTCGGATCCAACAACGTGGACCATTGCACGCGGCTGTGCCACGCCTCCTCGGTGGCGGCGCTGATGGAAGGGCTCAATTCGGGCGCGGTCTCGGCACCCTTCGAGGCGGCGCTCGAGGCGGAGGTGATCATCGTCATAGGCGCCAACCCGACCGTGAACCACCCGGTCGCGGCCACCTTCATCAAGAACGCCGTCAAGCGCAACGGCGCCAAGCTCATCGTCATGGATCCGCGCCGCCAGGCGCTGTCGCGCCATGCCTACCGGCACCTGTCGTTCAAGCCCGGCTCGGACGTGGCGATGCTGAACGCGATGCTGAACGTGATCATCACCGAGGGGCTGCACGATGCGGAGTACATCGGCGCCTATACCGAGAATTTCGAGGCGCTCAAGGCCAATGTGCTCGAGTTCACCCCGGAGCGCATGGCGCCGGTGTGCGGCATCGACGCGCACACCCTGCGCGAGGTCGCGCGGCTCTACGCCACGGCCCGCACGGCGATCATCTTCTGGGGCATGGGCATCAGCCAGCACGTGCACGGCACCGACAACGCGCGCTGCCTGATCGCGCTCGCGCTCGTGACCGGCCAGGTCGGGCGCCGCGGCACGGGGCTGCATCCGCTGCGCGGACAGAACAACGTGCAGGGCGCCTCCGACTCGGGCCTGATCCCCATGGTTTACCCGGACTACCAGTCGGTGGAGAAGGCCGAGGTGCGGGCGATGTTCGAGTCCTTCTGGGGCACCAAGCTCGATCCCAAGAAGGGTCTCACCGTGGTCGAGATCATGAACGCGGTGCACGCCGGCGAGATCCGCGGCATGTACATCGAGGGCGAGAATCCGGCCATGTCGGACCCCGATCTCAACCACGCCCGCCAGGCGCTCGCCATGCTCGAGCACCTGGTGGTGCAGGACCTGTTCCTCACCGAGACCGCCTTCTATGCCGACGTGGTGCTGCCGGCGTCGGCGTTCGCCGAGAAGTCGGGCACCTTCACCAACACCGACCGGCGCGTGCAGCTCGCCCGCCCGGTGCTCAAGCCGCCCGGCGACGCGCGTCAGGACCTGTGGATCATCCAGGAGATCGGCAAGCGCCTCGGACTGCCGTGGAGCTATCCGGGACCGGCCGAGGTGTTCGCCGAGATGGCGGCGACCATGCCCTCGTTCCGCAACATCACCTGGGAGCGCGTGGTGCGCGAGGGCTCGGTCACCTACCCGGTCGACGGCCCGGACGTGCCGGGCAACGACATCATCTTCCGCGAGGGCTACCCCACCGCGAACGGCCGCGGCAAGCTGGTGCCCGCCAACATCCGCCCGCCCGATGAGCTGCCGGACATGGACTACCCGATGGTGCTGTCGACGGGGCGGGTGCTCGAGCACTGGCATACCGGCTCGATGACGCGCCGGGCCGGGGTGCTGGACGCGATCGAGCCGGAGGCCATAGTGTTCCTCGCGCCGCGGGAGCTGCGGCGCCTCGAGCTCGAGCCCGGCGACCTGCTGCGCGTCGAGACGCGCCGCGGCGCCGTCGAGGTCAAGGTGCGGGCCGACAGCGACGTGCCGGTCGGCATGGTATTCATGCCGTTCTGCTACGCGGAGGCGGCCGCGAATCTCCTCACCAATCCCGCGCTCGATCCGGCCGGCAAGATCCCGGAATTCAAGTTCTGCGCGGCGCGCGTTTCGCCGGTCGCGCCGGCGCGGAGCGGCGGGCGGCGCCAGCCGGTCGAGGCTTAGCCGGCGCGCCGCCGCCGAGCATGCGCAGTGCCGCCCTGAGCGGCACGGCGCGCTCGCACACCAGGGCGGCGAGCGCCGCGACGTCATCGAGCGCGACCACCGGGATGCGCGCCTGCGGCAGCGGCTCATCGCTCGCGACCGCCACCACCCGCGGGTCGGCGGCGTAGAGCGGGGCGAAGCCGAGCGAGCGCCGGTACACCTCGAGCTTCGGGTGGCCCTGGCGCTTGAAGCCCTCGACCAGCACCAGGTCGCAGGGCGACACCCGACGCAGCAGGCCCGCGAGGGTCGCCTCGGTCTCATCGGCTCCGAGCTCGTGCATCTGGACCCAGCGGCGCGCGGAGGATACGAGCACCTCGCTCGCGCCCGCGGCGCGGAACTGGTACGAGTCCTTGCCCGGGTGATCGACCTCGAAGGAATGGTGGGCGTGCTTCACGGCGGCGACCTTCAGTCCGCGCGCGGCGAGCAACGGGATCAGCCGCGCGATGAGGGTGGTCTTGCCCGAGCCGCTCCAGCCCGCGATGCCGAGCACCCGGGTACCGCTCATCGCGGCGCCGCGTCGGCGGTGTCGCCGGGCGCGCCGAGGGGCACGAGTCCCTCGCGTGCGACCAATGCCTGTCCTTTGTCCGAGAGCAGATAGAGCGCGAGGCGCAGCGCGCCCGGCTTGCTCGTCAGGATCGCGAGCCCGTCCACGGGGTGCGGATCGAGCGCGGCCGGCACGGGAAAACTCGTCAGGTCCGGCGCGTCCTTCTCGAGTGCGCGCATGCCGCTGCAGTAGGTGATCGACAGGTCGATGAGCCCGGCCTCGAACAGCGCGGCATAAGGATGCTGGCCGGGGCGCGCCGCCGGCGCGCTGACGCTCATGAGCGACTGTGCCCGGTCCTTCAGCACCGCGCCGGCGCCCGGGTGCTGCGCATCGATGCGCTCGAAGATCGCCCAGGCGTAGTCGCCGCCCGGATCGGCGACCGGCATCGAGGTCTTCACGCGCAGCCGCCCGTCGAGGAGGCGCTCGATGAGGTTGTCGGCGGTCACGTTCGCCGCGCGGCGCGCCACGATGCACATGCGGTTGCGCGCGATCGCGAGCGCCGGCACGACGGTGCGGCCCGCGGCTTCGAGCCGGCGCGGGGAGGCGAGGTCCGCCGACATGAAGAGGTCCGGCGTCGCGCCCTTCTCAATGCGCTCGCGCAGGAGTCCCGAGCCGCCGAAGGTCGCATTCACTGCGACGCCGAGCCGCGGCGCCACTTCGGCGGCGAGATCGTTGACGACGCCGCGCAGGCTCCCGGCGGAAAAGATTTCCACCGTCTCGGTCTGCGCGCGGGCGGCGCCCGCTGCCGCGCACAGCAGCAGCGCCAGGGAGAGCCGCGTGCAACGCGCAGCGATTCGCGGGGAGGTGAGCATGGCTATATAGTGCGGCATCGCAGCGAGCGGTGCCAACGCGCAGGTGGCGGTGAGTCCCGAGGCCGAGGATCGATCCCCCGTCGCGCGCGTCGCGGGCGTGGTGCTCGCCGGCGGCCGCTCGGTGCGCTTCGGCGGCGAGAAGGCGAGCGCCTTGCTCGCCGGCAAGCCGCTGGTGCTCTGGGCCGCCGAGCGGCTGCGTCCGGTGTGCGCTCACGTGGCGGTCAACGCGCGCCCGGGAAGCGAGGCCGAGGCGCTCGCCCGGGCGGCGGGATTCCCCGTGCTGCACGATCTGCCCGGCGATGCGGCCGGGCCGCTCGCCGGGGTGCGCGCCGGGCTGCTCTGGGCCGTGGAGACGGGGGCGCACTCGCTCGCCGTGAGCCCCTGCGATGCACCGCTCCTGCCGGCGGATCTCTATCCGCGCCTCATCGCGGCGGCGGGCGCAGGCGCCGCCATGGCCGAGACGGCCGACGGCGTGCAGCCGCTGTGCGCCGTCTGGCCGGTGAGCGCGCTCGGCGCGCTGGCGGCGGCGCTCGCGGGAGGGGCGCACCCGGCGACCTGGCGAATGCTGGAGGGCATCGGGGCGCGGCGCGTGCGCTTCGCGCAAGCGCAGGACTTCGCCAACCTCAATACGCGCGAGGAGCTGGCCGCGATCGCCGCGCGCTTCGCGCCGCGCTGAGCGCAGCTCACCAGCGGTAGAGGCTCGCCACGTAACCGGCGGGAAACTCCTCGGCGCGCGGCGGCAGCTCGACGAAGCCCTGGGTGCCGGCGAGCGCCAGGAAGTCCCCGGGGCCGTTCGGCAGACGCGGCTCGGCGCGCCGCTGGCCGCGCGCGTCGACGCTCACCACCACCGGCATGAAGGAGCTCATCGCGCGGCCGAACTTCACCGGCTGCGCGAGCGCGATCGGCTCGGGCGCCGCCGCCGCCGCGCTCATGGTGGCGGCGATCGCCGGCAGCGCGTAACGGATGAGACACACCATCGTCGCCACCGGATTTCCCGGCAACCCGAAGACCGCCTGACCGGCGGGGCCGACCCCGAACCACATCGGCCGCCCGGGCCGCTGCGCCACCTCGTGGAACACCTCCTCGACGCCGAGACTCTTCAGCACCTTGGGAACCAGGTCGAACTTCCCCTTGGAGATTCCGCCGCTCAGGATCAGCACCTCGTGCGCGGCCAGGTGCGCCGCGAGGCGTTCGCCGAGCTCGCGCTCCTCATCGCGCAGATGGTCGTCGGCGACGCGCGCGAGTCCATGCTCGCGCAGCGCCGCGACCACCGCGTAGGCGTTCGAGCGGCGCACCTGGTGCTCGGCGATCGGCCGGCCGGGCTCGACCAGCTCATCGCCCGTCGAGACCACCATGACGGCCGGCTGGCGGCTGACGCGCACGCGCTCGAGACCGGCGGAGGCGACCACGGCGATCTCCGCGGCACCGAGGCGCGTCCCGCACCTGAGCATCGGCACGCCGCGCGCGCTGTCCTCGCCGCGCCGCTGCACGTTGCGCCAGGCCGCCGCCGTGGCCTTCGTCCCGAGCGTCACCACGCCGTCGGCGGCGGCGTACTCCTCGAGGGGGATGACGCTGTCGGTGCCGCCCGGCATGATCGCGCCGGTCATCACCTCGATGGCGTGCGCGTCGCTTGCCAGCGCGAGCGCGGGAGCGCCGGCGGGCTGGGTGGCCTGCAGCGTGAAGCGCCGCAGCCCACGCCCGAAGGCGGCGCTCGCCACGGCGATGCCGTCCATGCACACGCGATCGAAGGGCGGATTGTCGCGCTCGGCGTAGACGTCCTCGCGGAGCGTGCGGCCGACGCACTCCGCGAGCGGGCGCGACTCGGCCGGCAGCGCGGTCAGCCGCGCATGGATCGCCTCCTGCGCCTGCTGCGGCGTGAGGGGGGTGTACGGCGCTTCGCTCATGGAGCGATGCATTTTATCCGAGCCCACCTATGCGCGGGCGTTCATATCGTTATGGCGGCCCGCCCATGGTAGTTTTCCGCGCCGCCGCAGCCGGCTGCGCGAGCGCCGGCCGCGATAACGATCACAGGAACGACGACATGACCGAGCGCGTGGATCCCTATGCCCTGGCGATGCTCGCCGCGGTGCTGCTCGCGGGCGCCGCCCG
>DATKPR010000063.1:0-3846 GCA_035523985.1 Steroidobacteraceae bacterium
CACGAGGCGGGCGATGCGCTGCTGCGCCAGGTCGGCGAGCGCGTACGCACCACCAGCCGCGCCACGGATGCGGTGCTGGCGGCGACCCCCGGCAATGCCGCCGCGCGGCTCGGGGGCGATGAGTTCGTGGTGCTGCTCGAGCAGCAATCGCGCCCGGAAGAGGCGCTGGCGGTGGCCGAGCGGCTGCTCGGCGCGCTCGCCGCAGACTACTGGATACAAGGGACCCGCGTGACCATCTCAGCCAGCATCGGCATCGTGCACAGCGACGGCGGCTATCGCAACGCCAGCGACCTGCTGCGCGACGCCGACACCGCGATGTACGCCGCCAAGGCCGCAGGACGCGGCCGCTACGCGGTGTTCGATTCCTCGATGAGCCAGCGCATCCGGCTGCGCGTCGACACAGAGCGCGAGCTGCGCACCGCCATCGATACCGAGCAGCTGGCGCTCGTCTACCAGCCGATCGTCAACCTGCAAAGCGGCCTGGTCGTCGGCATCGAGGCGCTGGTGCGCTGGCAGCATCCTGCCAAGGGCCTGATGTCCCCGGCCGACTTCCTGCCGATCGCGGTGGAGAGCGGACTCATCAAGCCGCTCGGCGAATGGGTGACCCGCAAGGCGTGCCGCGACTTCGCCCGCCTGCGGCAGCACATGGGTGCGGCCGCGCCCGAGTTCGTGAGCGTCAACGTCTCGCGCCGCCAGCTCGGCGACCCGGGCCTGCCGCTGAAAATCGCCGCGATGCTGCACGAGGCCGAGCTCGAGCCGCAGCACCTGCACCTGGAGATCACCGAGAGCGAGCTGGTCACCGATTTCGCGGTCGCCAAGCAGACGCTCGAGTCGCTCAAGGCGCTCGGCGTGGCGCTGTCGGTGGACGACTTCGGCACCGGCTACTCCTCGCTCGCGAGCCTGCACGAGTTCCCGATCGACATCTTCAAGCTCGACCGCTCGTTCATGGCCTCCAGCATGCGCAGCGCCCAGGGACCGGCGCTGGTCGCGGTGGCGCACGCGATGATCCTGCTGGCGCGCAACATCAACGTGCGGGTGGTCGCCGAGGGGGTCGAGACGGCCGAGCAGCTCGCGCTGCTGCAGTCCCTGCAGTGCGACATGGCGCAGGGCTACTTCCTCGGGCGCCCGATGCCGATCGAGGCGCTCGCGACGCACCGCGTACCGATCCAGGTGCAGGGCGAGGCCTGAGGGGCGCCAGCGCGCGCCCCGGCCCGGCCTCGCATAGCCGGGCGGCGTGCCTCAGCCGCCCGAGCGCAGCTGCTGCAGTGCCTGCTCGAAGATGCGGATGTTCTCGGGTGAGTCGTCGGCCGCTTCGGCCTTCTCCGAGGAGATCTTCGTCAGCATGGCCAGCTTGATCCGGCCGGCGAGGCCGAATTCCTGGGCCGCTTGCTTGTAAAACTCGTTCAGTCTGGCTGCCATGATCGTCCTTCCTTGACTCTTCAGGCCTGTCCGGCGGCCGCAGCCAGCCTGGACAGCTCCTCGATGGCCGCATGAACTCCCTTCATGCTCTCGCCGAATTGCCCGATCTCATCGGGTCCTGAGATATCGACCGACAGGCCCTCGATGTCGGCCTTCGCCAGGCGGTCGGACACGGCCTTGAGCCGCCCGAGACGCTGCAGGATGGTGCGCACCGTGAGGAGCCCGACGAGTCCGAGCCCGGCGAGCAGGCCGCCGGTCACACCGAGCGCCAGGTTGCGCGCCGCGCGCACCGCGCGCTCCTGCGCCGCCACCGAGGCCACGACCTGGCTATTGAGCCGCTCGACGACCTGATCGAAGAGGTTGGTGGGCGCGCGATCCTGGCCGCGCACCATCCTGTCGGCGGCCTTGAAGTCGAAGCCGCCCGCCACGTAGGCGTCGTAGGCGGCCTGGTACTTCTCGCTCATGGTCTTGTGCGCGGCGAGGAACTGGTCGAGCAGCTCGCGCGCTTCGGCGTCCTGTACCGCGGTGGCGAGTGCGGCGGCGCCGCTGCGCACCTGGGACTCCTCGTCGTGGAACTGCCGGGTGTATTTGCTGAGGTCGTCCGGCGTGTGGCCGCGCAGCAGGATGTCTTTCCATTCCTGGACCTGCTTCTTGAAGTCGACCTGGATGACGCGCGCGGCCTCGGCCTGGCGCACCTGCTGCGCGAGCAGCGCGTCGTAGCCGGCGGACACGGTACGGGTCTGGGTGAGCAGCGCGAGCGCCAGCGCCACGAACAGCGCCACCACCCCGCAGAAAAACACGATGAGCTTGGTAGAAATCTTCATGTAAAGCCGCGCCTCCTGCGCACTGTCTCCGTGAGCCGGCACATCGGCCCACGGCAGAACTTCTTGAGCATCCCTGCCCGGATTCAGTACGGAATCAGAACTCGGTCCAGTCGTCGCCTCCGGCCGCCGCCCTGACGGGGGGGCGCTCTGCCTTGGGCGCCGGCGCCGGCGCCGCGCGCCGTGCGGCCGGTGCGGCCGCCGCAGCCGCCGGTGCGGCCTTCTTCGGGCTCGCGGCACCGCGGCGCACCGAGGCCTGCGCCGCCGCGGCCGCCTGGGCCTGCGCCGAGACCTGGTAGCGCTCCATCATCTGGCTGAGCGCCTTGGCCTGATCGGCCATCGACTGGCTGGCCGCCGAGGCCTGCTCCACCAGCGCGGCGTTCTGCTGCGTCATCTCGTCGAGCTGCACGACGGCCTTGTTGACCTGCTCGATGCCGGCCGACTGCTCGCGGCTCGCGCCGGCGATCTCGCCGACGATGTCGCTGACCTTTTTGACGGCGGTCACGATGTGGTCGAGGGTCTGGCCCGACTGGGTGACGAGCTGCGAGCCCTCCTCCACCTTGCGGACGCTGTCCTGGATCAGGCCCTTGATCTCCTTGGCCGCGGTGGCGCTGCGGCCGGCGAGGTTGCGCACCTCGCTCGCCACCACCGCGAAGCCGCGCCCCTGCTCGCCGGCGCGCGCGGCCTCGACCGCCGCATTGAGGGCCAGGAGGTTGGTCTGGAAAGCGATCTCGTCGATGACGCCGATGATGTCGACGATCTTCTTCGAGGCCTCGTTGATCTCGGTCATGGCGCGCACCGCCTGCCCGACCACGCTGCCGCCCTTGTCGGCCTGATCGCGCGCCGCGGTGGCGAGCTGACTCGCCTGGCTGGCGTTGTCGGCGTTCTGCTTGACGGTGGAGGTCATCTGCTCCATGGAGGACGCGGTCTCCTCGAGGCTCGCCGCCTGCTCCTCGGTGCGCTGACTCAGGTCGGCGTTGCCCTGGGAGATCTCGACCGCGCCGCGCGACACTTCGGTCGCCGCGGCCTGCACGATGCTCACGACCTCGCTCATGTTCTCGGTGAGCTGGTTGATGCCCTTGCCGATCTCGGCGAACACGCCCGACTTGCCGCCGAGGTCCATGCGCTGCCTGAGATCGCCGGAGGTGGCGCTCTGCACCAGCATCTTGATCTCGGCCTCGATGCCGAGCTCGACCGTGCGGTCGGCCCACTCGAGCACCGTCCCGAGGCGCTTGCCGCCCGCGTCCACCATGGGATTGGCGCTGATGCGCAGCTTCCGTCCGCCGATCGTGATCAGGGAGCTGAAGGTCTTGTCGAGGCCCGCCAGCAGGTTCCTCTGGTGGGCGGGATTGCGATGGAAGCTGTCGATGTTCGCGCCGAGCAGGCGGCTGGCGTCGAACTGCGGCAGGTCCCTGCGGAAGTCCTCCTGCACGGCGCTCATCATCTCGCGCATCGCGTGATTGAGATAGATGATGTTGAGCGAGGTATCCACCACCATCACGTTCGCCGACAGGTTGTCGAGCGCGCCCTTGAAGGCGGCGTTCATGGCGTTCTGCCGCACCCGCTCGGTGATGTCGGTCGAGTACTCGACGACCTTGAAGGTCTG
>DATKPR010000064.1:0-17081 GCA_035523985.1 Steroidobacteraceae bacterium
CAAGATTCGCCTGCTGGTGCTCGACGTCGACGGCGTGCTCACCGACGGGCGGCTGTACTACGGCCCGCGCGGCGAGGCGCTCAAGGTGTTCCACGTCCGCGACGGCTACGGTCTGGTGCGGGTGCTGCGGGCCGGCATCGAGGTGGCGGTGATCTCCGGGCGCCGCTCGCGCATGGTGAGCGCGCGCTGCCGCGAGCTCGGCGTGCGCCACGTGCACCAGGGCGTGGACGACAAGCTCCAGGTGCTGCGCCGCCTGCTGGCGCGGCTGAAGCTGAGCGCCGGCGAGTGTGCCTGCATCGGCGATGACCTGCCGGACCTGCCCCTCTTGCGCGCGGCGGGGCTTGCGGTCGCGGTCGCCGATGCGGCACCCGAGGTGCGGGCCGCGGCGCACCTGGTGACACGGCTGCCCGGCGGGGCCGGCGCGGTGCGCGAGCTGTGCGACCGGCTGCTGCGGGGGCGGCGGCGGTGATCATCCGCATCGTCGCGATCCTGTTCCTGGTGGCGCTGCTGGTCGGGGTGGTGGTGCTCTCCGGCGGCGAGCGCCAGGGCGCGGCTCCCGTGGTGGTGGAGGCCCCGGCCGATCCGGGCTACTCGGCCAGGCAGGCGCGCATGGTCCAGACCGGCCCCGACGGCCAGCCGCTCTACACCCTCGATGCGCAGGAGGTGCGCCAGCAGCCGCAGTCGAGCCTGGTCGACCTGCAGCAGGTGGTGCTCGGCTTCAAGGACTCCTCGGGCGATGAGTGGACCGCGCGCGGCAACCACGGGGAACTCGCGCAGAACAGCGGCATCGTCAAGCTCGACGGCGCGGTGCACGTCTCGGGCACCATGCCCGGCACCGACCAGCCGGCGGAGTTCACCACCGAGCACATCGCCTTCGACACCAACACCCAGGTGGTGGCCACGCGCGACCCGGTGACCCTGGTCATGACCGGCCGCAGGCTCGAGGCCCGGGGCCTGGTGGCCGACTTGAAGGCGCGGCACGTGCAGCTAGAATCCGCCGTCCATGGCACGTACAGCCGCTAGCTCTGGCGTGGTGCTCGCCGCGCTCGCCTGGGCGGCGGGCGCGCCGCTGTGGGCGCAGAACGCGCCCCCGGGCCTGCCCTCCTGCGGCGAGCCGATCAACCTCGACGCCGCCTCCTCCGAGGTCGATTACAAGACCAATACCGTCGTATTCAAGGACGTGGTGATCTCGCAGTGCACGATGCGGGTGTCGGCCGAGCGCGCGCACTCGACCGGACTGAATTTCGTCAACAGCAAGTGGACCTTCGAGGGCAACGTCAAGATCGACGCCCAGGAGCGCGGCAACATCCGCGCCGACACGGCGGTGGTCGAGTTCAAGGACAACCGCATCCTGCGCGCCACCGTCACCGGCAAGCCCGCCGAGTTCCAGCAGCAGCGCGAGGGCGTGCTGGCGCGCGGGCACGCGGACGAGATCGTCTACGACGTCGGCGAGCAGACCGTGCGGCTCTCCAGGGACGCGTGGCTGTCGGACGGCCAGGGCGAGCTCAAGGGGCCGCTCTTGGTCTACAACATCCGTGCGCAGACCATCAAGGCCGAGAGCGCCCCCGGCGATGACGGCGGCCGCGTCCACATCCGCATCGACCCGCACGCCGTGCCCGGGCGCAGCGATCCCGGCAAGCGCCCCGCGGGTGACAGCGCGCCGCCGCAGAACCCGCAGTCATGACCGTGCTCAAGGCGCTGGGCCTGGCGAAGAGCTACCGCCGCCGCCAGGTGGTGCGCGACCTGTCGCTCGAGCTCGCCAACGGCGAGGTGGTCGGCCTGCTCGGCCCCAACGGCGCGGGCAAGACCACCGCGTTCTATATGATCGTCGGACTGGTGCCGTGCGATGCCGGGCGCATCGTGCTCGGCGAGCAGGACCTGACGCTGCTGCCGATGCACCGGCGCGCCCAGCTTGGCCTCGGCTACCTGCCGCAGGAGGCCTCGATCTTCCGCAAGCTCTCGGTGGCCGACAACATCATGGCCATCCTCGAGACGCGCCCCGACCTCGACCGCGCCGCGCGCGAGCAGCGCCTGGAGCAGCTGCTCGAGGAGCTGCGCATCGGGCACGTGCGCAAGAGCCTCGGCCTGTCGCTCTCCGGCGGCGAGCGGCGCCGCGTCGAGATCGCGCGGGCGCTGGCGGCCGAGCCCAGGTTCATGCTCCTCGATGAACCCTTCGCAGGCGTCGACCCGCTCTCGGTGCTCGACATCCAGCGCATCATCCGCGAGCTCACCCAGCGGGGCATCGGGGTGCTGATCACTGACCATAATGTCCGCGAGACGCTCGGCGTCTGCGGCCGCGCGTACATCGTCAATCAGGGCACGGTCATTGCATCCGGAACTGCCGAAGAAGTCCTTGCCAACAGCCAAGTCCGTGAGGTGTACTTGGGCGAGACGTTCCGGCTCTGAGGCGACCCCCGACTGAGATCGTCAATAACCTTTAAGTTTCAAACGGTTACGAAATTGACTCTGCAGGGCCAGGACGCCCGCCCCGACTCATCGCCACCATGCTGAAACCCGCATTGCAGCTGAAGCTTGGTCAGCAACTGACCATGACTCCGCAGCTGCAGCAGGCGATCCGGCTGCTCCAGCTGCCAGCGCTCGAGCTGCAGGCCCACATCCGCGAGCTCCTCGAGAAGAACGTGATGCTCGAGCCCCTCGAGGAGACCGAGGCGACGGGCACCTTCGAGGTCGTGGCCACCGCACAGGCACCACCGCCCGCCGAGAGCCGCCGCGAGAGCACCGTGGAGGTGCTGGACGAGCCCTGGAGCCAGCAGAACACCGGGCCCGCCGATACGCCCTGGAGCGGGGATGACGACGAGCGGCAGCAGGAATACGCGGACGACGAGGGGCAATCGCTGCAGGAGCACCTGCTGTGGCAGCTCGAGCTGGCGCGGCTCGCGCCGCGCGAGCTCGCCATCGCGAGCGCGATCGTGGATGCGATCAACGACGACGGCTACCTGAGTGAGTCGCTGGAGGAGATCGCCCAGACGCTGCGCCCCGAGGTCGAGTGCGACGCCGGGGAGGTACAGGCGGTGCTCGAGCGGGTGCAGGCGCTCGATCCGGCCGGCGTCGCCGCCCGCTCGGTCGGCGAATGCATCGAGCTGCAGCTGCGGCAGATCGATCCTGCCACCCCGGGCTACCAGACCGCGCTCAAGATCGCGCGCCACCACCTGGGGCTGGTCGCCGAGCGCGAGCTCTCGCTGCTGAAACGCGAGCTGCGCGCCAGCGAGGAGGAGATCGCGAGCGCACTCGCCCTGGTGCGCTCCTGCCATCCGCGCCCGGGCTCGACCGTGAGCGCCGGCAGCGCCCAGTACGTGGTGCCGGATGTGTTCGTGCGCCGCACCGAGCACGGCTGGGGAGTCGAGATCAATCCGGCGACCCTGCCCAAAGTGCGCCTGAATGAAAGCTATGCGAGCCTCATCGGGCGCGCCGCCAGCCACGCCAGCATGCGTGCGCAGCTGCAGGAAGCGCGCTGGCTGCTGAAGAGCCTCGAGATCCGCCACGAGACCCTCATCAAGGTGGCGCGCTCGAGCGTCGAGCGCCAGACCGCCTTCCTCGAGCACGGTGACGAGCACATGCGGCCGATGATCCTGCGGGACATCGCCGAGGCGGTCGCCATGCACGAGTCGACCATCTCGCGCGTCACTTCCGGCAAGTACATGCACACGCCGCGCGGCGTCTTCGAGCTGCGCTACTTCTTCTCGAGCCAGGTCGAGGGTGCGGACGGCTCCGGCACCTCCTCGACCGCGATCCGCGCCAAGATCAGAAAGCTGGTCAGGGACGAGGATCCGGAGAACCCGCTCAACGACGGGCGCATCGCGGAGTTGCTCTCGGGCGAGGGCATCTCGGTGGCAAGGCGCACCGTCGCCAAGTACCGCGAGGCACTCGGCATCCCCGCCTCGAGCGAGCGCCGCCGCGCCGGGAGCGCGCAGCTGTGAGCGCCCTGCACCTCAATTCACGACTGGAAGACACCATAAAAGGAGACGGACCATGCAGCTCAACGTCACCGGGCACCACGTCGAGGTCACTCCATCGCTGCGCGGTTATGTGGAAAAAAAGCTCGAGCGCATCGGCCGGCATTTCGACCGCGTCATCGACGTGCACTGCGTGCTGACGGTGGAGAAGCTGCGGCAGAAAGCCGAGGCGACGCTGCACGTGAGCGGCAGCGCGATCCACGCGGATGCTACCGAGGAGGACATGTACGCGGCCATCGATCTGCTGGCCGACAAGCTCGATCGCTGCATCAAGAAGCACAAGGAAAAGCGCGCCGATCATCACGCCGCGCAGGCCCGGCGCACACCGCGGGCGTAGCCGCCGCGCAGCCGCGCTTGCGGCGCACCGTCAGGTGGATGAACATAGCCCGGTGCGCATCGTCATCCTGAGCGGCCTGTCCGGGTCCGGCAAGAGCGTGGCCCTGCACATGCTCGAGGACTTAGGCTTCTATTGCATCGACAACATCCCGGCGGCGCTGCTCAAGCCCTTCATCTCCTTTACCGTACGCAGCCCCGAGGCGACCTACGACCGCACCGCCATCGGCCTCGACGCGCGTAACACCCAGGCCGAGATCGCCAGCGTCCCGCAGCTGATCGGCGAGCTGAAGAGGAGCGGACTCGAGCTCGAAGTGATCTTTCTGCGGGCCGGCGAGGACGAGCTGCTGCGGCGCTTCGCCGAGACGCGCCGCCGCCACCCGCTCAGCACCGGCGATATCGGGCTGCGCGAGGCCATGGCGCTCGAGCGGCGGCTGCTCGAGCCGGTGGTGTCGGCCGCGGACCTCGTCATCGACACCTCGCGCATGGGCGTGCACGCACTGCGCGAGATCATCCACCAGCGGGTCGAGCAGCGCAGCGCCGACCGCCTGTCGGTCACCTTCGAGTCCTTCGGCTTCAAGGACGGCATACCCGGGGACGCCGACTTCGTCTTCGATGCGCGCGCACTGCCGAATCCCTACTGGGAGCCGGGGCTGCGCAACCTCACCGGCCGCGACCCGGAAGTGCGCATGTTCCTCGAGAAGCACACCGACGTGGCCAGGCTGATCGCGGATATCGCGCGCTTCGTGCGTGCGCGGGTGCCGGAGTTCCAGGCGAGCAACCGGGGCTATCTCACGGTCGCGGTCGGCTGCACCGGCGGGCAGCACCGCTCGGTTTACATCATCGATCGGCTGGCGGAGGAGTTCGGCGCCGAGCTGCCCAACGTCACGGCGCGCCACGGCGCGCTGCCCGATGCGGGGATCTTCCGCGCCCGGGGACGCCCGGCTGCTTGAATACTGGCGGAACGGCCTGCGGCCGTTTCCGCAGCCAACCCCTGCGCACACTCGAGTCCGCGGGCAAAAGACGGGGCTCGGGCCGCAGCCGCAATGACTACCTCAGCAGCCGAGCACTTCGTGGCAGATCTGGCGCATGGGCTTTTCCCCGCTGGTTAGTGGGCGAGTTTGAGGAAGCCGATCTGCACGAGCCGGGCCGCGAGCGACAGGCGCACTTCGTCGCTGAGCTCCCCGGGGACGTCCCGTACCCGGAAGCGCGGCGTGTTCACCATGTAAAGGAGTCCGGGCTCGGCACCCCGGTGGACGTAGAGGTGACCGCCGGGGTAGCTGAAGTCGATCTTGCCGGCGCTCGCCGTCAGGTGGCAGAAGGCGAGGTCGGTGTGCGTGAGCTCGGTGTCGAGGCCGGGCACGGCAGCGGCAGGCGCGGCCGGCAGCGGCGCGAGCGCGGCGACCGTGCGGCTCGCGCGCAGCTGCAGCGCCGCGCCGAGGAAGCCGGGCGTGCGGCACGCGGCGCGCAGCCGCTCGAGAGCCTCGAGCAGCGGCGCGCTGAGGCGCTCGACTCCCGCGCCCCGCAGCTGCCAGGCGAGCCGCCCCCCCACCGTGGTGCGCAGCGTCCGCTCGACGTCCGCGAGCTGATCGAGGGCTGCGATCAGCGCCTCGCGCAGCGTGAGGGGCGTGAAGCCGATCGACAGGTGCAGCGACTCCTCGGTGGCATCCACGCTGTGCAGAGTGCCGCGCGGCAGGTACACCAGGTCGCCGGGCTGCACGTCGAAAGTGCTGTGCGGCCCGAGCTCCTCCACATCCGGGGGGATGCCGCGCCAGGTGTTGGGAAGCTCGGAGGAGTCGGCGACGTGCCAGCGCTTCGCGCCGAGCAGCTGCACCACGATCAGGTCGTGATCGTCGTAGTGCACCGGCGCGCGCATGCCGCCCATGCTCCAGAACGCCGAGGTGGTCACCGGCTGATACAGCAGCACCTCGAGCGCGCGCGCCAGGCGGTCGAGCGGCGGCCACAGCGTCCGCAGCTCCGGGAAGCGCACCGAGTAGTTGCGGGCGTGAAACTGCGCGATGCGCGCGCGGAAGTCGTCGGCATTCGCGACCCCCGCGAGCGAGGGTGCGGGCCCGAGCGGGTTGGCGGAGTGGAAGGTGAGCCTGGGGGCTAGCTCGAAAGCCGCGCCGAGCAGAGCGCGCGGATCGGGGCCGAGCAGCGCCATGCGCCCGGCGGACCCCGCGCCGAGCTGGCGGTGCAGGCCGCCGTTGAGCGTGCGGTCGAGGAATTCGTCGAGCGTGAGCGGCGCCAGCAGCCGCTCGAGCTCGCGCTGCGCCTCGGATAACATCATGAGCGGATTGTCGAAGGCTTCAGGTCGCCTGCGCAACCCCGGGTGCGGTGAGCATCGCCGGCGGCCGCGCGCCGGTCATGAAGGCGATCAGCGCCGTGCGCGCCTCCATGGCGTCGCGGTAGCCGAGCTCGATGAGCGCGCGCGTGTAGCCGGCTTCGAAGATCAGATAGCTCGCGAGCTGCGAGCCCGACGTGTCGCGCCCGCCGATCACCCGCAGCAGCGCCCGCAGGCCCCGCGGGATCTCCGCCAGGTGGCGCGCGGCGATCTCGCGCGGATCGACGCTCGGGGCGAGCATCAGCGTCTCGACGTGGCGTTCGCCGCGGGTGGCGCCCGGGGCGCTCTCCACCAGGGTGTTGATGCGCTCGAGCTGCTCGAGGTCGCCGTAGATCTGGTCGGTGAAGAGCGTATCGAGCATATAGCCGAAGATCTCGCCGGGGGTCGGCATGCTCGACTGCACGCGGCTCACGGTGACGCCGGCGGCGCGCCGCGCACGCACGCCGATGATGAGGAGGCGATCGGCCCCGAGGTGGATCGCGGGGCTGAGCGGATTCAGCTGCCGCATGGCGCCGTCGCCGAAGTACTCCTCGCCGATCCTCACCGGCGGGAACAGGAGCGGAATCGCCGCGCTCGCCATCAGGTGATCGAGCGTGAACTCGCAGCGCCGGCCGACGCGCTGCGAGCGCGACCAGTCGTGGATAGCCTCGATGCCGTCGAAGAACGCCACCGACTGGCCGCTCGCGTAACCGGTGGCGCACAGCGCGAAGGCGCGCAGGTGGCCGCGCGCGATGCTGCGGCGGATCCCGGCGCAGTCGACGTGGCGTTCGAGCAGCTGGTGCAGCGGGGTGTTGTCGAGCATCGATTTCGGCGGCGCCAGCACCAGGCCGCCCGACATCAGCGCCAGCACCCAGTGCGCGCCGGCGCGCAGCATGTGCGCGGCATCGACGTGAAACACCTGCTCGGAGCGGAAGTTGGCCCAGACGCGCTCGAGACCGGCGACCGCACGCCGCCAGCGGTGCGCCTCGGCGGCGAGCACGCTCGCCGCCACCGCGCCGGCGGAGGTGCCGACGATGACCTGGAAGGGATTGCGGGCGCGCGGCAGCAGCTCGGCGAGCGCCAGCAGCACGCCCACCTGATACGCCGAGCGCGCGCCGCCGCCCGTCAGCACCAGGCCGACGGTCGGCCGGTCCGCCGGCCAGAACCCGGTTTCGCCGAAGCCGTCCATTGAGATCCTATACGGCTCCTATTATGAAACCTGTCACGCTGAACGCCGTGTGACCGGCGTCGCGCCGCGCCTGCCGCGCCCTGCCGACGGCGTCACCGGCGGGCGGATCAGTTGGGCTTCAGCGTCAGGGTGTGCTCCGCCGGCCCCGGCAGGAAGGGGCGCGGCTCCCCGTGCGCCCAGGCGAGAAACCCCGACCGGTAGTACGGCGAGAGGGGGTGGCCGCTCTGACCGCCGGGGATCTCGAGGTAGCCGTCCTGCTCGTGGCCGGGGGAGACCGCGAAGCGCTCCGAGGCGCCGAAAGCGCCGTCCTGCACGCGCGGCATGTTGTGATCGCCCGGCAGCTCCAGCACCGGCATGTCGATGAGCCGCGCCAGCGCCGGCAGCGCGCGCGACAACGGATGGCGGATGCGCACCACGTTCTCGCGGCCCCAGGTGCATTGCGCGAGCGTCGCGCATTGCCGGCCGAGATCGGCGAGCGTGGCATCGAGCTGCCTCTCGAGGAAATTCTGCCAGTCGGAGTACTCACTCGCGAGCAGGTACGGCGGCTGGCGGGTGACGAGCTGCCACAGCGGCGACTCGAACTGCTCGGGCGGGCCGGTGTCGTAGTCCGCCGGCACCGCGAGGGCGCCGAGCACCATGCTCCAGACCGCCTGGCGCGTGTGCTCGCGGAAGTCGTGCACCAGGCGGTAACCGACCGAATCGACGCCGGCATGGCCGTCCCACGCCTCGATCAGACGGCGGAACTCGGCGCGCCCGGGATGCGCCCTGGCGGCGCCCGCGTCGATCAGGTGCAGCAGCAGATCGCGCCAGCGCCCGAGGAACTGCGCGCGGTCGTCGAGCTGTACCGCCAGCAGGTCGGCGGGCTTCAGGTTGCCGGCGAGCGTGAACAGATCGCCGCGAATCTGCCGGGCGCGCGCCCCGAGGGCGTAGTTGGCGGCGAGCGGCGCGTCCACGCCGCCGATGAGCGCGAGCTCCTTCGCATCGACGCTGACGCGCGCGTTGGCGCTCCAGATGCGCCCGCGCGGCGGATCGAGCAGGCGCGGGTGGTCCGCGGCCGTGGTCCAGGGCACGCCGCCGAGCGCGCGCGCCGCACCGGTCCCGTCCGGGATGCGCCCGAAGATGCTCCAGCCGATATGACCCTCGCGGTCGCCGACCACGAAGTTCTCGTGCGGAATGCCGATCGCGGGGGCGAGATCGAGCGCCGCGGCGGCGCTGTCGGCGCGCTCGAGCTCCATGAGGTTGAGATTGGTCGCCTGCGGCAGCTGCGCGAGCCAGCCGACGAACCAGCAGCTGTGGCGCTCGGGCTCCGCCTGCCATAGCACGCCCGCGGGCCCGGACCTCACGGCGAGTATGGCATCCGCGGCGCCCTTCACGTGGATCGTCTCGCGCACGACCGTGAGGGCTTGCGTGCCGGCGGCGGTGGTGAGATCCGCCTCGCCGGCCGCGCTGCAGGGCACGTTCGTCACGCTCACCCAGTTGCCGGCGCTGTTGGTGAAACCCCAGGCGATGTGGGTGTTGGAGCCCGCCACGACCAGCGGCGCACCCGGGAGCGTCACCCCGGCGAGATCGAGCTGCGGGGTACCCGGCCCGGCGGCCGTGCGCAGCCGCGCCTGGTACCAGATCGCCGGCACCCGCTGGCTCAGGTGCATGTCGTTGGCGACCAGTGCGGCGCCCGTGGTGGTGAGGCGGCCGAAGACCGCCCAGTTGTTGCTGCCGGCGACCGGCGCACGCGTGACGGCCGCGGCCGTGGTGAGCGCACTGCCGTGCGCCGCCGGCCGGGCGGCACGGATGTTGAGCGCCTCGGGCGGCGGCAGCTCCGCGGGCACGTACGGCGCGTCGGCGCCATCCGGGGCATCCCACTCGGTGCGTGCCGGGTAGAGGAACTGCATGGCGCATTTCCAGGCGCCGCAGTCCGCGCCCCCGAGGCGCGCGTTCACCGCGAGGCGCAGCCGCTCGTCCGCCCAGTCCCCCGACTGCAGGTCCCACCACATGGCGTACACGACCAGCACCGTGTCCTCAGGTACCCAGGCCCGCGGCGCCGCGCCGAGCACCCAGTACTCCCACGGCCGCGAGTGCAGGCCCGCGAGTCCCGCGTTGACGCCGCGCGTGTAGGCCTCGAGCACGGCGCGCTGCGGGTCGCTCGCCTCTGCAAGGACCTGGCGGGCGACGCTGCGCAGGCGGAACAGCCGCGTCTTGCGGTCCTGGTCGAGCGCCACCGGGCCGAAGAGCTCGGCGAGCTCCCCGGCGGCGAGCCGCCGCGACAGGTCCATCTGGAAGAAGCGGTCCTGGCCGTGTACGAAGCCGGTGCCGTAGGCGAGATCGAGCCGGTTGGCCGCCTCGATGGTGGGCACGCCGCGCGCGTCGCGCGTGATGCGCACCGTGCCCTTGAGCCCCGTGGCGCGCAGCTCGCCGTCGAGCCGTGGCAGCGATGCCCGCAGCACGCCGTAGGGCACGGCGGCCGCGATCGCGATGACGAGCGCCACGGCCACGGCCGCGCGCACCGCCAGGCGCACCAGGCGCGGTCGGCTGGCCGGGGTCAGTCGAGCACCACTTTCAGGATCTGCATGGAATTGGTGCCTCCCTGGACTCCCGAGAGCTCACCCTTGGTGAGGATCACGAGGTCGTTGAGATCGACGAGCTTGAGCTCGAGCAGCCGGCTGAAGAGCGCCCGGTAGAGCTGCGCCACCGAGGCGGACCCGGTGACGTCGAAGATGACCGGGTAGACGCCGCGGTAGAGCGTCACGCGGCGGCGCGTCGCCTCGTGGCGCGTGAAGGCATAGACGGGAATGTCGGAGCGGATGCGCGACATCCACAGCGGCGTCTCCCCCGACTCGGTGAGGGCGACGATCGCCCGCACCTGCATGTGGTTGGCCGTGTACATCACGGCCATGGCGATCGCCTCTTCGGTGCCCCTGAACACGCCCTCGACGCTGCGCTGGCGGGCGCGCGGATGGGTGAGCTGGTATTTCTCCGCGCCCTCGATGACCTGCGCCATGGCCTCGACCGCCTTGACCGGGTAGCGGCCGGCGGCGCTCTCCGCCGAGAGCATCACCGCGTCGGTTCCGTCCATGACCGCATTGGCGACGTCGCTCACCTCGGCGCGCGTCGGCACCGGGTTCTGGATCATCGATTCCATCATCTGCGTGGCGGTGATCACCACGCGGTTGCGGGTACGGGTCTCGTGGATGATGGTCTTCTGCAGTCCGGTGAGCTCGGCGTAGCCCATCTCGACCCCGAGATCGCCGCGCGCCACCATGACGACGTCGGAGGCGTCGATGATGCCGGTGAGATTGGTGATCGCCTCGTGACGCTCGACCTTGGCGACGATGCGCGCCTCGCCGCCCGCGGCGCGTATCAGCGAGCGCGCCTGCTCGATGTCGGCGGCATCGCGTGCGAAGGACACCGCCATGTAGTCGACGCCCTCCTCCGCGGCGAAACGGATGTCCTCGCGGTCGCGCTCGGAGATCGCCGGTGCCGAGATGCCGCCGCCCTGGCGATTGAGCCCCTTGCGGTCGGAGAGCACGCCGCCGACCCGCACTTTCGTGTCGATGGTGGTGGTGCCGACGCGCTCGACGTCGAGCACGATCTGCCCGTCGGCGAGCAGCAGCGTGTCGCCGGCGGCGACATCGCGCGGCAGCTCCTTGTAGGCGACTCCCACCCGCTCGGCGCTGCCGGCCGCCGGATCGAGCGCCGTGTCGAGCGTGAACGGGCTCCCCTCGATAAGCTGCACGCGCCCCTCGCGGAAACACTCGATGCGGATTTTGGGTCCGCCGAGGTCGAGCAGCACTCCGACGCAGCGGTCGGCGCGGTGTGCGGCCTGGCGCGCCGCGGCCAGGCGCCGCCTGCGATCCTCGACCGTGCCGTGCGAGGCGTTGAGCCGCACGACGTCGGCGCCGGCGCGAATCATGTCGGTCAGTACGCCGAGGTCGTCGGTGGCGGGTCCGAGCGTCGCTACGATCTTGGTGCGTCTCAGCATGGCTGTCCCAGGTGCCTTCAGCCCACGGCCCGCTGTTCCAGGACCGCGACCGCCGGCAGTGTCTTGCCTTCCACGAACTCGAGGAACGCGCCCCCACCCGTCGAGATGTAGGAAATCCCGTCCTCCACCCCGTACTTCTCGATGGCGGCGAGCGTGTCGCCGCCGCCGGCGAGCGAGAACGCCTTGCTGCGCGCGATGGCGAGCGCGATGGCGCGCGTGCCCTCGCCGAACTGCTCGAACTCGAACACGCCCACCGGGCCGTTCCAGATGATGGTGCCGGCTCCCTGCAGCAGCGCGGCGCAGCGATCGGCGCTGTCGGGACCGATGTCGAGGATCATCTCCTCGGGCCGCACCTCGCTCACCGCCCGCACGTCGGCGTGCGCGGTGGCGGCGAACTCCTTGCCGACGACTACGTCCGTCGGCAGCGGAATCTCCGCGCCGCGGGCACGTGCCCGGTCCATGAGGCGGCGCGCCACGTCGAGCATCTCCGCTTCCTGCAGCGACTTGCCGACCGCGATGCCGGTGGCGGCGAGGAAGGTGTTGGCGATGCCGCCGCCGACGATCAGCTGGTCGACCTTCTCGAGGAGCGCCTCGAGCACCATGAGCTTGGTCGAGACCTTCGAGCCCCCCACGACCGCAACCAGGGGGCGTGCCGGCTGCTTCAGGGCGCGCTCGAGCGCCTCGAGCTCACCGACCAGCAGCGGTCCGGCACACGCCACCGGCGCGTAGCGCGCCACGCCGTGGGTGCTGGCCTCGGCGCGATGCGCGGTGCCGAAGGCGTCCATGACGAACACATCGCACAGCGCCGCCATGCGCCGCGCCAGCTGCTCGTCGTCGCTCTTCTCACCCTTGAGGAAGCGTACGTTCTCGCACAGCACCGCACTGCCGGGCGGGCAGTCGACGCCCTCGAGCCAGCCCTTGCGCAGCGGCACGGGCTTGCCGAGCAGCTCCGAGAGGCGCGCCGCCACCGGCGCGAGCGTCAGCGCCGCATCCTCGGCGCCTTCCTTCGGACGACCGAGATGCGAGACGATGAACACGCGCGCGTGCTGGTCGAGCGCATAGCGGATGGTGGCGAGCGCGGCGCGGATGCGCGCATCGCTGGTCACCACGCCGTCCTGCACCGGAACGTTGAGATCCTCGCGGATCAGGACCCGCTTGTTGCGCAGGTCCGCGTCCGTCATGCGCAGCAACTTCATGAGGCCTTAGACCACGCGAGCGTGGTGTCGAGCATGCGGTTGGAGAAGCCCCATTCGTTGTCGTACCAGGCGCACACCTTGACGAGCGTGCCGTCGATCACCTTGGTGAGCGTCGCATCGAAGATCGAGGAGTGCGGGTCGTGGTTGAAGTCGACCGACACCAGCGGCTCCTCGTTGTAGGCGAGGATCCCCTTGAGCGGTCCGGCCGCCGCGTCCTTCAATGCCTGATTGACCTCCCCGACGGAGGTGGCGCGCCTGGCGGTGAAGGTGAGATCGACGAGCGACACGTTGATGGTCGGGATGCGCACCGCGAAGCCGTCGAGCTTGCCCTTGAGCTCCGGCAGCACGAGGCCTACCGCCGAGGCCGCCCCGGTCTTGGTCGGGATCTGCGACATGGTGGCCGAGCGCGCCCGGCGCAGGTCCGAGTGGTAGACGTCGGTCAGCACCTGGTCGTTGGTATAGGCGTGGATCGTGGTCATGATCCCGGCGGCGATCCCCACCTTGCCGTTGAGCACCTGGGCCACCGGCGCCAGGCAGTTGGTGGTGCAGGAGGCGTTCGAGATCACCGTGTAGCTGCTCTTGAGGATCTGGTGGTTGACCCCGTAGACGATGGTCGCATCGACGTCGTCGCCTCCCGGGGCGGAGATCACCACCTTCTTCGCGCCGCCCTTCAAATGCGCGCCGGCCTTGGCCTTGCTGGTGAACAGTCCCGTGCACTCGAGCACCACGTCGACGCCGAGCTCGCCCCAGGGGAGCCTGGACGGGTCGCGCTCGGCGAGCACGCGCACGCGGTCGCCGTTCACCACCATGGAATCGCCGTCCACCTGCACCTCGCCCGGAAACCTGCCGTGCGCGGTGTCGTGGCGCGTCAGGTGCGCGTTGGTCTTCGGATCGCCCAGATCGTTGAGCGCCACGATCCTGAGCTCGCCGGTGCGCTTACCCTCGTAGAGTGCCCGCAGGACGTTGCGCCCGATGCGGCCGTAGCCGTTGATTCCGACCTTGATTGCCATCAATCCTCCAGCAGTGCGCGAACCTGTCGTCCAATATTATCGGCGGTGAAGCCGAAATGAGCGAAAACATCGGCCGCCTTGCCGGAGGCGCCGAAGCGGTCGATGCCGAGCACCGCCCCGCCTGCACCAACATAGTGCCACCAGCTCTGGGTCGCTCCCGCCTCCACCGCGAGGCGCCGGGTGACGGCGCGCGGCAGCACGCCCTCGCGGTAGGCCGCGTCCTGGGCGTCGAAGGTGTCGGTCGAGGGCATCGAGACCAGGCGCACCCGGCGGCCCGCGGCGTTCAGCGCGTTCACCGCCTGCGCGGCAATGCCGATCTCGGAGCCGCTGGCGATGACCAGAGCTTCAGGCGTGCCGGAGGGATCGATGAGCACGTAGCCGCCGCGGGCGATCGCGGCGCGCTGCGCGGCGGTGCGTGCCTGCGCCGGCAGCCCCTGCCGGCTCAGCACCAGCGAGGTGGGACCCGCCCGCTCGAGCGCCAGCGTCCAGGCGACCGCGGTCTCGGCTGCATCGCACGGGCGCCACAGGCTCATGTGCGGCAGGGCGCGCAGCGTCGCGAGCTGCTCGATCGGCTGATGGGTGGGGCCGTCTTCCCCTAAGCCGATGGAGTCGTGGCTATAGACGAGGATCACGCGCTGGCGCATGAGGCACGCGAGACGTACCGCGTTGCGCGCGTAGTCGGAGAACACCAGGAACGTGCCGCCGTAGGGGATCAGTCCGCCGTGCAGGGCGATGCCGTTCATGATGGCGGTCATGCCGAACTCGCGCACCCCGTAGTGCACGTAGTCGCCCACCTCGTCCCGGGGCGTCACGGTGCGTGCGCTCTTGAAGAAAGTGCTGTTCGACTGGGTGAGATCGGCCGAGCCGCCGAAGAGCTCGGGCAGCAGCGGGGCGAGCGCGTTGAGCGCGGCCTGCGAGGAGGCGCGGGTCGCCTGGGAGCCGCCCTGCTGCATGAGCGGCTCGAGCGCCTGCGCCGCCGCCGCCCGCCATCCGTCCGGCAGCGTGCCCCGCATGCGCCGCTCGAGCTCGCGCGCCTCGGTGGGGAAGGCGGCCGCGTAGCGGGCGAACAGCTCCCGCCAGGCACTCTCGGCCGCGGCGCCCTGCTTGCGGTGGTCCCAGCCGGCACGGATCTCCTCCGGCACGACGAACGGCGGGTATGGCCAGCCGAGTGCGACGCGCGCCGCCGCCACCTCCTCGGGGCCGAGCGCCTCGCCGTGCGCCTCCTTGGTGCCCTGCTTGTGCGGGGCGCCGTAGCCGATGATCGTCTTGCAGCAGATGAGCGACGGACGCTCCGCTTGCGCCTGCGCGGCGCGGATCGCGGCCGCGACCGCCTCGCCGTCGAGCCCGTCGACGGCGGGAATCACGTGCCAGCCGTAGGCGGCGAAGCGCCGGG
Source organism: Steroidobacteraceae bacterium (assembly GCA_035523985.1). Lineage (GTDB taxonomy): Bacteria > Pseudomonadota > Gammaproteobacteria > Steroidobacterales > Steroidobacteraceae > 13-2-20CM-66-19. The sequence continues at coordinate 15,395 of DATKPR010000064.1, forward strand.
GGGTGTCATCCGTGAACCAGCCGCCGACCTTGCCGTCGATGGAAATGCCGTTGTCGTCGTAGAAGACGATGAGCTTGCCGAGCCCCAGCGTCCCGGCGAGCGAGCAGGCCTCGTGGGAGACGCCCTCCATCAGGCAGCCGTCGCCGCAGAACGCATAAGTATGGTGATCGACGACCGCAAACCCCGGCCGGTTGAAGTTGAGCGCCATCACCTTCTCGGCGAAGGCCATGCCCACCGCATTGGCGAGTCCCTGGCCGAGCGGTCCCGTGGTGGTCTCGATCCCCAGGGCCAGGTCGTGCTCGGGGTGCCCCGGAGTCTTGCTGCCGAGCTGACGGAACGCCTCGAGGTCGGCGATGGTCAGTGGATAGCCGGTCAGATGCAGGACCGAATAGAGCAGCATCGAGCCGTGACCGTTCGAGAGCACGAAGCGGTCGCGGTTGGGCCACGCGGGATTGGCGGGGTTGTACCTGAGAAAATCACACCACAGCGCCTGGGCGATGTCGGCCATGCCCATCGGCATGCCGGGGTGGCCTGAGTTCGCGCGCTGCACGGCGTCCATGGAGAGTGCGCGGATGGCATTGGCGAGTTCGCGGCGAGTGCTCATACGGTGCCTCGGGCGGCTTCTAAGGAGGCCGCGGTGCCTGACGGCCGTGCAGGGGCGCGCATTCTCCCAAAGGCGCGCCCGATGCTCAAATCGCGCGGCGGGTGTGCGCTCACGGCACCCTCCCCCGCGCCGACCCCGCGATGCGACTTAAGTTCCACGGAATGCGTACACGCCGCGGGCCTGCTTCACATTCCGGCGTTGCGCAGCCCGCCGCGCGTCCCGTTACGGCGCGCCGCACGCGCTGCCTGCGGCGGGGCTGGCGACCTGGTTCACTGCCTCCTCAGGGTCGCTCTGCTAGGCTAAAAAGATCATGAGCGTGGTTCGCCTCACACACTTCACCGATCCGCATCTCTACGGCGACGAGACCGAGACGCTGCGCGGGGTGGCCACGCTCCCCGCGCTCACCGCGGCGCTCGCGCGCGCGCAGTCGCACGACTGGCCGCCGGACGCGCTGCTCGTGACCGGCGACCTCGTGCAGGACGATCCGGCCGGCTACCCGCACTTCCGGCGCCTGTTCGGCGCGCTCGGAGTGCCGGTGCTGTGTATCCCCGGCAATCACGACGAGCCGGAGGCGTTGCGCCGCGAGCTCGCGGGCGAGCCCTTCGTCACCGGCGGGCACGTCGACTTCGGGCGCTGGCGCGTCGTGCTGCTCGACAGCTGCCTGCCCGGTGCGGCGAGCGGCCGCCTGAGCGAGGCGAGCCTCGCCGCGCTCGAGGCCGCGCTTGCCAGTGCCGGCAAACGCCACTGCCTCGTGTGCCTGCATCATCACCCCGTGCCGCTCTCGAGCCGCTGGCTCGACCGCGTGGGCCTCAGCAACGCCTCCGAGTTCTTTGAAGTCATCGACCGGCACGCCTGCGTGCGCGCCATCGCCTGGGGCCACGTACACCAGGCCTACGAGGGATTGCGCAAGGGCGTGCGGCTGCTCGCGACCCCCTCGACCTGCGCGCAGTTCCTGCCCGGGTCGGATGACTTCGCACTCGATCGCCGGCCGCCGGCGTATCGTACGCTCGAGCTGCGCGCCGACGGCTCACTGCTCACGGAGGTCGTGTGGCTCGATCAGCATCGTGGTGGTTGCTCGCGCTC
>DATKPR010000065.1:0-6629 GCA_035523985.1 Steroidobacteraceae bacterium
GCATCGTCTGGATGCGCTGGTGCTCGTTGCCGCCGGCGCGCATGAGATCGTCGTTGGCCTGGGTGACCTCGTCCTGATCGAGCTGTTGCTGCGCCTCGGCGAGGTCGAGCTGGTCCTGGATGCCGGGCTTGGCGGCGTCCGCGGCCCTGGCGAGGGCATCCGTCAGGTGCTTGACGCGCTCGCCGTCGCTCGTGAGCTGCTGCTGCGCCCGGGTGAGGCGCGCCTGGATCTCGAGTGCCTCGGGGCTGAGCACCGGCGGATGCGCCTCGAGATGGCGCAGCGCCCCGGCGAATGCCAGGTCGAGCTCGTGATCGGCGAGCTGCACCGCGGTCTGCGCCAGCGGTGCCTCCTCGGGCGTGGTGGCGAGCCGCGCCAGGCGCTGCGCGGTGACGAGCGTGCGCTCATCGATCACCGGCAGCGCGCCGGGGGCGGCGCTCTCGGCCTGCGGCGTGGCGCTGAGCGCACCCACCGGTGTCGAAGAGGCCGGTGGCCGGGTCGCCCACAGACCGTAGCCGGCGGCGGCCAGCAGCACGAGGACCAGGGCGGCGAAGATCTTCTGCAGCGGGCTCATCGGGCGGATTCGCTCGGGCGTCGGGCCCCTATGATGCCACGGAGACCCCGGTAGCCCCGCGGCGGCGGCCCGCGCGGCTCGGCCGGGCTCAATAGGCGAAGAACGGCCCGGTGGCGCCCCCGGCGTTCATGCCCTCGATGGCGACGAAGACGTTGCGGTTGTAGAAATAGGGGAGCCCGAAGTCGAAGGTCTGCGGCGCCGCGGTTCCGAGCGGTGCCGCGAGCTGCGGGTAGGCGGCGAGGTTCTGCTGCAGCATCGTGCCGGCGTTGCCGACGCTGAAGCTCGCCGCGAGCTGCATGTTGCTCGCGGTGGTGATGGTGGCCGAGAGGTTCGCGGGGGTGCAGTAGAACCCCGCGCCGTTCGAGCCCGTGGGGCAGACGCTGAGCGCGTTGTCGTTGAAGATCAGCGCGCTCGAGCCGCTGTCGAGCAGGCTGATCGGATAGTCGGTGCCGCCGAAGGTCACGTCGAGCGCGCCGGTGGTGCCGTCGGTGGCGAGCACCGTCGCGGTGCCGAGCGCGTTGTTGGTTTGCGTGCCGATGCCGAAGACGAGCGCGCCGGTGGCGCTCACCGCGCCGTTGGCCGCGACGCCCGGCAACTCGACGATGACGCCGTTGTTGTCCGCGCCGAAGGCGGCGACCGGATTCGGCAGCTGCAGATCCACCGGCTCGGTAATGCCGGTGCAGCCGGCGCCGTTCGGCGGGCACTCGTAGTAGGTACCCGAGACGACTGCGTTGGCGCAGTTCGCCCCGCAATCCTGCGCGAAGACGCCGATGCCGATGATGCCGTTGGCGCCGAGGTCCGCCACCGTGTTCTCCTCGACCGGTACGGGACTCGAGCAATCGGGCGGCACCTGGATGAAGTTCGGATTGCCGATGAGCTGAATGGGGATGCCGCTCGCTGTCTCGCTGCCGATCTCGAGGTCGGCGGAGACCACGGGCCCCCAGCTATAGCCGTCGGCGAACTGCGCACACTCCACCACCGGCACGGACGTGCCGCCGACGTACTGCTGCGGCAGGGCGCCGAGGAGCGAGGCGTTGAGCACCGAGGACACGATGCGCAGGCCCGAGGAGCCGGTGTCGACCTGGATGTGATCGATCGTCTGGCAGTTCTGCGTCCCCGGCGCGCAGATCGTGAGCGTGACGAAGGCGATGTTGACGAAGTCAGGTCCCGCGGGCCCGATCTCGACGGTGAGCGGCACGGTGTTCGGGCCGCTCGTTCCACCCCCGCCGCCGCCGCTCGAGCCGAGTCCGCCGCTGCCGCTGCCGCCGCAGGAGGCGAGCAGCGCGAGAGCCGCCAGGACCGGGATCCGAACCGTATGCATGCGAGGCTCCCTCGGGCCGGTGAGTCAGCGCAGGTCCGCGACCTGGAAATGGGCGGGCAGGAGCGAGGGGTCCCAGGCCCGGCCGTAAAAGGCGCGCATGCGCCCGTTCGATTCGACGACGAGTCCCGGCTGCTCGACGGCGAGGTGCCGGTGGCCGCCGACATGCGGCGCGGCGGCCGCCTGCGCGTAGCGGGCGTAGTAGCTGCCGAGCATCTGGCGCAGATCCGGCCGCACCGGCCCCTGCCAGCTCAGCGCGAACACCGTGCCGCCGGGCGTGAGGTACTCCCGGACGTGTACGCCGGCCGGGGTGGTGATCTCGCGAACCTCGTAGCCGGCGGCGCTGCGGATGGCGACCGTGCCGTTCAGCGCCGCGCGGTCGGCTTCGACCGAGCCGATGTCGGCGCCGAGCGACGCCGCGGCGGGCGGCGCCAGGGCGAGGCTCCCGAGGATGAGGCTGCCCAGGGCGAGGGCGGGGAGCGGGAGGAGCCTCTCCAGGGTTCTCATGGCCGCGATCCTCCGGCTTCCGGCAATGCGCGGACCGTACCCCTGCGGGGGCCGGGTCCGCCCGTGCATAGCGCGCAAACTGCTCTTTTGGTTGACCATTCGGAGGGTTTCAGGTTCAGCCGCAAGAATACCCGGCGTTCCGCGAAACCGCTTGTAGGCGGATTCCGCAATCCGCTAGGATTCGCCCCCCAATTCGGAGCGGTAGTTCAGCTGGTTAGAATACCGGCCTGTCACGCCGGGGGTCGCGGGTTCGAGTCCCGTCCGCTCCGCCACCCGACCTTTAGAAAGCCAAGCCAGCCCACACATGCTTCAGCGCATCGGAGACGCCCTCAAGGGCACTGAGGGAAGCGGCAAGCGCAAATGGATCACCTACTTCTTCGTGGGGGCGCTGTCGATCGTATTCGCCGCCTGGGGCGCCTACGGCATCGTGAACCTGAGCTTCGGGGAGCCGAACTACGCCGCCGAGGCCGCCGGCACCAAGATCACCCTCGAGCAGGCCCGCAACAGCTGGCTGCGTGAGCAGGCCCAGTGGCAGCAGCGGCTCGGGGGGGCGGAGCTCCCGGCGGAGCTGCGCACGCGGCTGCAGGACCAGGTGCTCGAGGGCCTGATCCGCGATGCCCTCCTCGACAAGCGCACCCACGATCTCGGCTATCGCGTCGGGCACGATGCGCTCATCGAAGCCGTCAAGAGCGAGCCGGCGTTCCAGATCAACGGCCAGTATTCCCCGGCGGCGGCGGCCGATGCGCTGGCGCGCGCGGGATTCACCGAGACGGCCTTCCAGGCGCAGCTGAGCCGCGATCTGCAGCGCTCGCAGCTCGAGGCCGCGATCCGCGGCTCGGACTTCCTCACTCCCGTCGAGCTCGCCCGCCTGCGCGAGCTCGAGGACCAGGAGCGCGAGGTGCGTTACCTCACGCTACCCGCCGACAAGTTCCCGGGCGCGCCGGTCGACGATGCGGCGGTGGCGGCCTACTACCAGGCGCACCAGAAGGAGTACCTCACGCCCGAGTCGGCGCACATCGAGTACGCGGAGCTCAAGCTCGACAGCCTCGAAGGCGCTCTCACGGTGAGCGATGCGGACCTGCACGCGCAGTACGAGAAAGAGAAGAGCCAGCTGACCACGCCCGAGAAGCGCCACGCGCGCCACATTCTCATTCCCGTCTCCAGCCCCGGCGAGGACGCCGCCGCCCTCAAACAGGCGCAGGACCTGTACGCCCAGGCCAAGGCGGGCAAGGATTTCGCCGCGCTCGCCCGGCAGTACTCCAAGGATCCGGGCTCCGCCCCGAGCGGCGGCGATCTTGGCTGGGCGGACAAGAGCACCTTCGTGCCGCCCTTCGCGGACGCGCTCTTCAGCATGAAGCCAGGAGAGATCCGCGGGCCGGTGAAGACCCAGTTCGGCTACCACATCATCAAGCTCGAGGAGATTCAGGCCGGCAAGGGCAAGAGCTTCGAGGAGGCCCGGCCGCAGCTCGAGTCCGAGCTCAAGCGCAACCAGGCGACCGACCGCTTCGGCGAGATCCAGGAGCAGCTCGAGACGCGGCTGTCGGAGCCGAACGCCTCCCTCGACACGCTCGCGCAGGACTTCAAGCTCGAGCGCGGCGACATCCCTGAGTACCTGAAGGGCGCCGGTGCCTCCCCGCTCGGTGCCGCGCAGCCGCTGCAGGACCTCATCTTCGGGGATCCGCCGCTCGCCGTCGGGCACCTGGGCGGACCCGTACTGCTCGGCGACAACGCGCTCGTCATCGTGCGGATGGTCGAGCACCGCAAGCCCCAACCCAAGCCTCTCGGCGAGGTACGCGCCGAGATCGTCGCCGCGATCGGCAAGGAGCGCGCCACCGCCGCGGCCCTCAAGGCCGCCGAAGCCGCCCGCGCGCGCCTCGAGGCCGGCACGCCGTTCGAGGCGGTCGCCAAATCGCTCGGGCTCGCCGCCGAGCCCGCCCGCTTCGTCGGGCGTAACGACCCTTCCATCCCCGCGCCGATCCGCACCGCGGTATTCGCCGCGCCGCGGCCGGGCAAGACGCCGGTCTTGCGCGCGCTCGCACTGCCGGGCGGCGGGGCGGCGCTCATCGATGTGAGCGCGGTGCGCACCGCGGCTGCGGCCGGTACTCCCCAGGAGCAGGCCGACCGCGCCCAGCAGGCGGCCGGGCGCGAAGGGGTGGGCGACGTGATGGCCTATCTTGCCGAGATGCGGCGCACGGCCGAAGTGCGCAAGAACCCCAAGGCGTTCGATTAGCCTTCGGACTCGAGCGGGAAGCTCATGCCGACGGTGCTGAAGCCGCCGTCGACGTAGACGATCTCCCCCGTAATGCCCGCCGCGAGGTCCGAGCACAGGAACGCGGCGGTGTTGCCGACATCCTCGAGCGTCACGTTACGGCGCAGCGGCGCGATCTCGGCCACGCGGCTCAGCATCTTGCGAAAGCCGGGGATGCCTGCGGCGGCGAGCGTCTTGATGGGTCCGGCCGAGATGCCGTTGACGCGGATGCCCGCGGGACCTAAGTCCGCGGCCAGGAAGCGCACGTTGGCCTCGAGGCTCGCCTTGGCGAGGCCCATGACGTTGTAGCCGGGGATCGAGCGCATGGCGCCGAGGTAGGTGAGCGTCAGCAGCGCGCCCGCGCGGCCCGCCATCAGCGGCTGTGCGCCGCGGGCGAGCGCCGTCAGGCTGTAGCTCGACACGTCGTGCGCGACGCGAAAGCCCTCGCGGCTGGTCGCCGCGACGAAGCTCCCGGTGAGCGCCTCGCGGGGCGCGAAGGCCACCGCGTGCACCACCACATCGAGCGCGCCCCACTCGCGCTTGAGCAGCTCGTAGGCCGCATCGATCTGCCCGTCGACCGTCACGTCGAGCGGCATGGTGAGTCGCGAGCCGAGCGAGTGCGCGAGCGGCTCGACCCGCTCCTTCATCTTGTCGTTGACGTAGGAGAAGGCGAGCTCGGCGCCTTCGCGGTGCATGGCCTGGGCGATGCCCCAGGCGATCGAGCGGTCCGTGGCGACGCCGACGATGAAGGCGCGCTTGCCGGCGAGAAATCCCATGTTGAGTCCTCCCGGCCCGATTATGCCGGAAGTCGCGCCCGGCGCGAGTCCCGCGCGGACGGCGCGCCGCGCTCAGCCGTGGCGCACCACGTGGATGTGCAGCTTCTGGCCGGCGTGGATGTGCGGGTGCGCGGTGAGGCCGTTCCAGGCGAGCAGCTGCGGCACGCTGCACTGGAAGAGCTGCGCGATGCCGGCCACCGTGTCGCCGTTCCTCACGGTGTAGAGGACGTGCCGGTGCGAGCGTGCGTGGTGCGGGGAGCCGCCGGCGGCCGAGCTGACGCGAATCCGCTGGCCGGCGCGCAGCGCGTCGCCGGGCTGCATGCCGTTCAGTACCGCGAGCGTGTTCACGTCCATGCCGTTGCGCCGCGCGATCGACCAGAGCGTGTCACCGCGGCGGACCACCTGCACATGCGGACGGCGGCCGCGTACGTGGCCGTCGACGCGCGCCGCCGCCAGCAGCACCTTGGCGGGCAGCTGCGTGTCGGCGCTCGGCACGCGCACCTCGTCTCCCACCGTGAGGCGCCCCTCGGGCAGGTCGTTGAGCTCGCGGATCACGTTGGTGGTGGTGTGGAACTGCGCCGCCACCGAGGCGACCGAGTCGCCGTGCTTCACGGCATAGCGGGTGACGCCGAGCAGCTGATCGGCGGTGAGCTGCGCGATGTTCTGGGTGAAGACCTCCGCGGCATCCACCGGCAGCAGCAGGTAGTAAGGCCCGACCGGATCGGTGGCCCAGCGATGGAATGCGGGGTTGAGCTCGTAGAGCTCCTCGGGGGTGATGCCGGCGATCTCGGCGGCGACCTTGAGGCTCACCTGGCCGCCGGTGGCGACGCGGGCGAAGTAGGGCTGGTTGGCGATCGGGGTGATCTCGAGGCCGTAGGCGGCCGGGTCGCGCACCAGGCGTCCCATGGCGAGCAGCTTCGGCACGTAGGCGCGCGTCTCCTTGGGCAGCCACAGGTCCCAGAAGTCGATCGGCCGCCCCGCGGCGCGGTTCATGGCCACGGAGCGCTCGACGATGATCTCGCCGCAGTTGTAGGCGGCGATCGCGAGCAGCCAGTCGCCGTTGAATTCATCATGCAGCGACTGCAGGTAATCGAGCGCGGCGCGCGTCGACTCGACGATGTCGCGCCGTCCGTCGTACCACCAGTCCTGTCTTAAGCCATAGCGCGAGCCGGTGCCGGGAATGAACTGCCACAGGCCCGAAGCGCTCGC
>DATKPR010000066.1:0-28524 GCA_035523985.1 Steroidobacteraceae bacterium
TGGTGGCCAGGGGCGGAATCGAACCACCGACACGCGGATTTTCAATCCGCTGCTCTACCAACTGAGCTACCTGGCCGCCGGATGGGAAGGCCGCGTATTAGACCGGCCTCGGCGCGGGGCGTCAAGCAATCGCCGCGCTAAGCCGTTGATTCTGGTGCGGGTTCGGGGCGCGATCGGTGAAGTCGCCCGACGCGGCTGCCCGGGTCGCGCCTACGCTGCTCTCTCTTAAGAGTGACGCCCGGCCCCGCCGGTGGAGCACGTGCGCGTTGAACGGGTGCGCCGCGCGCTAAACTCCCGGGCTCAAAGCCCACCGGCTACCCGAGACTGAAAGCCCCATGGCCGCCAATCCGAGCCTGCTCGAGCCCCCGAAGGACTTCCCGTGCGCCGAGGAGCTGACCCGCATCAACGAGTCGCTCCAGGGCCGCGAGCGGCTGCTCACCGCGACCGCGCGGGCGAGCCGCCTGCTGCTCGAAGCCGCCGACGTGCGCGCTGCGATCCCCGGGGTGCTCGGCCTCATCGGCGAAGCCGCGCGCGTCGATCGCGTCAACCTCATGCAGACCGGCACCGGACCGAACGGCGAGCCGCTGCTGATGCTGGTGAGCGAGTGGACCGCGGACGGTGTGGCCCCGAGCCGCCACGAGCCGCGCCACTGCGCCTGCGACGAGCGCAACTTCTCGGAGTTGTGCGCCGAGCTGCGTGCCGGGCGCAGCGTCTGCTTCAGCCCCGGTGAGACGCACGACGGACACGCGGCCGCCTTCCAGGGCGTCGGCACGCGCTCCAAGGCCGTCGTGCCGATCTTCGTCGCCGGCGAATTCATCGGCGTGGTGAGCTTCGACAACACCCGTCAGCATCGCGACGTCGACGCCGCCGAGCTCGCCGCGCTCGAGACCGCCGCCGGCGTGATCGGGGCGGCACTGCATCGCGAGCGCCTCGTCGATGACGTGCGCCACGAGCGCGAGCACTCCGCCGAGGAGCGCTTCGCCGAGCTCGCCAAGGCCAATGCCGTGATCGCCGGCAACCTCGAGCGGCTCGCCGGCGAGACCGACCTGTCGAGCTTCATGGGCACCATGCTGCTCGAGGCCACCCGGCAGTTCGACGCGATCTCGGGCGCGGTGATCGTGCTCAAGGACTCGCTGCAGGAGTGGCGCATCATCGCCCACGTGCGCGACGGCAAGCTCGCCGAGCCGCAGTACGCGGCACGCGCTCCGGTCGCCGGCTCCAGCTTCACCGAGCGCTACGGCGAGCTGCGCGAGCCGTACTACGTGGACGTCGCGCGCGAGGACGAGCCGGAGATCTGGCCGGGCGTGCGCGCCTTTCATCGCAGCGAGGGCGCGGTCGGCACGGTGCTGTATCCACTGGTGTTCGGCGCGCGCAGCGTCGGCTTCTTCATCCTCACCTTCAGGCGCGACGCGCGCGACGTGCAGCGCAGCGGCCTGCTGGTGGCGCTCGCGCAGCAGGCGACGCTGGCGGTGCAGCTGACGCGCCTCGCCTACTCCGCCAAGGAGGCCGCGGTGCTCATGGAGCGCACGCGCATCGGCCAGGAAATACACGACGGACTCGCGCAGGCCTTCACCGGCATCCTCATGCAGCTCGGCGCCGCCGAGGAATTTCCCTCCTGCAAGAAGCGCAACTCCGAGCTCGCGATCACGCTCGGCCGCATCCGCGATCTGGCGCGCGACGGGCTCGCCGAGGCACGCCGTTCGGTGATGGCGCTGCGCCTCGATCAGACACGGCGCGCCGGCCTCGAGCTCGCCCTGCGGCAACTCGCCGATCGCTCCACCGTGCCGGGTGGCGTCACCTGCACCTTCGAGGCCGGCGGCATGATCGCGGGCCTCAAGCCCGAGCACGAGCACGAGCTGCTGCGCATCGCGCAGGAGGCGGTCAGCAACGCGGTGCGCCACGCCCGGCCGCAGAACGTACGCATCACGACCGCCGATGAGGCTGCCCACTGGACCATGTCGATCGCCGACGACGGTGTCGGCATGGAGCAGCGTCCCGAGACCTACGCACGGCAGGGCTTCGGGCTCTCGAGCATGCGCCAGCGCGCCGGGGCGATCGGCGGCGAATGGCTGATCGAGAGCCAGCCGGGCTCGGGCACGCGCGTCAGCGTGCGCATGGCGAAGCGGGTTTCCTGATGGCCGCCGTGCTGAAGAAAGGTATCAGCGTCGTGCTGGCCGACGATCACCCGGTGGTGCGCGACGGGCTCGCCGCCATGGTGAACCAGCAGGCCGACATGGAAGTGGTCGCCGAGGCCGGCGACGGCGATGAGGCGATCGCGCTCTACGAGCGGCACCACCCGGACGTGCTGGTGCTCGACCTGCGCATGCCCAAGCGCGACGGTGTCGCGGTCGTGCAGCGCGTCCTGGAGATCAATCCCAAGGCGCGCATCCTCATCATGACCACCTACGACGGGGATGAGGACATTTTCCAGTGCCTGTCGCAGGGGGCCAAGGGCTACCTGCTGAAGGACGCGCCGCGCCAGGAGATCCTCTCGGCGATCCGCGCGGTCAGCGAGGACCGTCCCTACACCTCGACCACGGTGGCCGCCAAGGCGCTGCAGCGCATGGGGAAACCGAGCCTCACGCAACGCGAGCTCGACGTGCTGCAGCTGGTCGCCGAGGGACGCAGCAACAAGGACATCGCGCGGCGCCTCTCGATCACCGAGGGCACGGCCAAGACGCACGTCAAGGCGATCCTCACCAAGCTCGATGCCATCAGCCGTACCGAGGCGGTCGCGGTCGCGCACAAGCGCGGCCTGATCCACCTGTAGAGCGCCGCGGTCCGGAGCGCTGGGTCAGCCCCCGGGCGGTGGCTGATACCCTTCGGGGGCGCTCGAGCCGGTGCCGAAGAAGAACTTCTCCATCTCCCCTTCGAGGAACTTGCGCGCCTTGGGCTCGATCGGCGTCAGGCGGTACTCGTTGATGAGCATGGTCTGGTGTGCGAGCCACTTGGCCCAGGCCTCGCGCGACACGTTCTCGAAGATCCGCCGGCCGAGATCGCCGGGATAGGGCGGGCGGTCGAGGCCCGCTGCCTCGCGCTTGAGGAGCACACACTGCACGGTTCGCGCCACGCTACGCTCCGGGTTGTTCCGCCGGCCGGGGACCCTCGGGCCCGCGCTCGCGCGCGAGCGGCTCGAGCAGCGCGGCGATCGGCGCGGGCAGGCCGACACGCGCCGGCGCGCGCACGTTATACCAGAGGGTCGTCCCCGCCTCCACGGCGGGCGTGCCGCCCTCGCAGGACACCACGAGCGGACGGATGCGCAGATCGAAGTGCGTGAAGGCGTGCTCGATCACGCTCAGGCGTCGCGGGCTCGCGGCGCGGATACCGAGCGAGGCGCGGATCCAGGCGCGCGCGGCGCGCGCGGTCTCGAACTGCGGCAGGCACCACAGTCCTCCCCACACGCCGCTCTCGGGCCGCCGCTCGAGCAGCACGCTGCCGTCCCCGCGCCGGGCCGCCACCATGAAGACCTCGCGCGTGCGGCGGGCGCGCACCGCGCGCGGTGCCGGAATCTCCCGCTGGCGGCCGGTACGCCGGGCCACGCACCCATCGCTGAGCGGGCAGGCGGCGCACAGCGGCCGCGCGCGCACGCACACGGTGGCCCCGAGATCCATGATGGCCTGGGTGTACTCGGGCAGATGCGCGTGCGGCGTGCAGCGCTCCGCCAGCGCCCACAGCCAGCGCACCGCGGCGGCCGTGGCGGCGCCCGAGGTGACGCCGAAGTAGCGCGCCAGCACCCGCCGCACGTTGCCGTCGAGGATCGGGTGGCGCTCGCCGTGGGCGAGCGCGAGGATCGCGCCGGCGGTCGAGCGGCCAATGCCCGGCAGCTGCGCCACCGCGGCGAAGCTGCGGGGAAACTCGCCGCCGTACTGCGCGCAGATCAACCGGGCGGCGCGGTGCAGATTGCGGGCGCGCGCGTAATAGCCGAGGCCGGACCACAGGTGCAGCACCTCGTCGACCGGGGCGGCGGCGAGCGCGCGCACGTCGGGGAAGCGCCGCATGAAGCGCTCGTAGTAGGGCCGCACGGCGGCGACCTGGGTCTGCTGCAGCATGATTTCCGACACCCACACCCGGTAAGGCGTGCGATCGCTCTGCCAGGGAAGGTCGTGCCGCCCCGCCCGCGCCCGCCACTCAAGCAACGGCGCGGCGATCGGGGATGCGGCGGTGTCGGCGGACTCTCGCGGAGCGGGCACGCGGGGGATTCTACGCCCCCGCGCGCACGCGCCGTGCGCTCCGGCGCGTCCTCAGTGATCGCACAGATCGAGATCGCCGCTGAGGGTCTTCAGGCGCACGTGGGCGCTGCCGCCGCCGCGCGTGCCCTCGAGCTTGTGGCCCGGGCCATACTCGCCGCTGCGCTCGGCCTTGGCGCCGAAGCAGTCGCCGATGTCGCCGGAGAGCGTCTGCAGCTCGTACTGGAAGCCGTCCTCGGCGGCGACGTGCACCTTCAGATCGCCGTTCACCGACTGCGCATCGACGTCCGCCCCGCGCGCCAGGCGCCCTTCGAAGGTGATGTCTCCGGAGGTGCTGCGGGCGTGGAAGGAGCGCGCCGGATCGAGCTCCACGGAGATCTGTCCGCTGGTGGTGGTGGTCTCGAGCTCTCCGGCCGCGTGCTTGAGCTCGATGTCGCCGCTCACGGTCGTGAGGCGCAGCCGTGCCGGCTGGCCGTGGCCGCGCACCTTGAGGTTGCCGCTCACCGACTTGACGTCGATGTCGTTCGGTCCGGTCTCGGCGCTGACGTCGCCGCTGACGCTGCGCAGGCGTTGCACGCCGAGCACGCCGCCCGAAGTCACGTCGGCGCTGACGCCGGAGACGTCGAGCTCGCTGTCCTTCGGGACCTGCACCCGCAGGCGGGTCTCGTCGTGGCCCCAGTTGAAAATGCCCGAGCCGTGCGGCTTGAGAATCACGCGCACCACGGTGTGGTTGCCCGAGCTCTTCACCTCGACATGGTCGACCTCGGGACCGAGCCGGGCCTGCACGCTGACCGCGGCCTTGTCGGAGCCGGTCACGTCGATCGTGCCGCTGGTGCTGGAGATCTCGACCGTGCCCCGCGCGTCCGCCGGCACCTCCTGCGCGAAATTCCCCGTGCTGTCGCCGCCCCACACCGCGGCGCTCGCGAGCAGCGCCAGCGCGGCGGGCAGCATCCGGTCAGTCGTCTGCATGATCAGATCCCCTTGCCAGCGTCGCTGGCCTCGCGCACGTCCGTGAGGACGCGCATCTCATCCTGGTAAGTGTTCACGAGCAGCTCCTGCAGCAGTGCATTGCCCGGATCCTTGCCGAGCGCCTCTTCGAGGTTGTGTTTGGCCTCGCGGATGGTCGTGAGGCTCGCCATCACCTTGACGCGGCTCGCGGGCGGCAGCGCCGCGATCCGGTCCCCGAGCGAGCGCAGCAGCTCGGCGTGCTCGCGCTGGTAGCGCGGGTCCGCGACCCAGGCGGTCTGCAGCGCGCCCGCGCCGGGGTGCGCAGCCGCCGCCAGCGGCGGTGCCGCGGCGCCGCCCATCCATACGCTGTGCCCGATCCACACGCCGACCGCGACGCAGCCCACCATGGCCGCGGCTGCGAGCCACTTGAGCCGCGTGCCGGCGGCGGCACGGCGCACCGGCGCCGCCGCGGCGGGCGCCGCCTCCCCGCGGCCGGCGATCTGCGCCTCGATCTGCGGCCACAGGTCCCGCCCGGGCTCGACGCCCTGGGGCAGCTCGCCGAGTGAGCGGACCAGGCCCTTGCGACCCTCGACTGTCATGTCAGCCTACCTCCACGTTCAACCGCGCGCGCAGCAGCTGCCGCGCGCGGTGCAGCTGCGCCTTGCAGGTACCCTCCGCGAGTCCCAGCATCTGCGCAGCCTCGGTGTGCGAATACCCGTACAGGGCATGCAGCACCAGCGCATCCCGCGCGCCCTGCGGCAGCGCGCCGATCGCCTCCTCGATCTCCTGCACCTCGACCGGCGTCTCGAGCGTCCAGCACGGCTCCGGCCCCTCCTCCTCGCCCGCGCCGTCCGGCAGCGGCTCCTCGCGGCCCGCCTTGCGGCGTTTGGCGAGCGTGACGTTGACCGCGATGCGGTGCAGCCACGTGCCGAGCGAGCTGCGCGTCTCGAATCGTGCCAGCGCGCGCCAGGCGTTGATGAAGGTCTCCTGGGTGCAGTCCTCCGCCAGATGCGGCTCGCGCGTCATGCGCAGGCACAGCCCATACACCCGCCCGGCGTGCTCGCGGTACAGCCGCTCGAAGGCACGGGTGTCCCCGGCACGGGCACGCTCCACCAGCGCCCCCTCCCAGTCGATCCGTGAGCTCCCGACCTGTGCGAGTGTCATCGATGCATTAGAGACGCCCTGCCCGGTCGCGGTTTAAATGCGCTACGTCGCTGACGGGCAACAGCTTTCTGCGGAACTCGGCCACACTCTGGTCCTCTAAGCGGGACGCGAAGGGAAGGAGGCCGTTGTGGCAATGCGACCGATGTGGCGTGAGATCTGGAAACCGCCGGGCGAGGTGCTGAATTCCTTCGCCGCGGTGCTGAATGCGCACTGGCGGGCCGCGAGCGAGCGCACGGTGCAGCTGTTCTGGTCGACCCCGGTCAGCTGGCTGGAGACGCGCAAGGTGAGCCCGCCGGCTACCACTTCACCACCGGCGGCAGGCTCATCAGGTACGCATCCGGATCCGCATCGGTGCTGAAGCCGAAACGCGTGCCGCGGTCGTACACCAGGTTGAACTCGACGTACCGGCCCCGCTTCACCAGCAGCTGCTCGCGCGCCGCCGCATCGTAGGGGGTGTCCTTGCGGCGCGCCACGAGGCGCGGATAGACGCCGAGCACGGCCTCCCCCACCGATCGCACGAACGCCCACTCGGCCCCCGCCGCCCCCGCGGGCAGATCGTCGAAGAAGATGCCGCCGACGCCACGGGGCTCCTGCCGGTGCGGCAGGTAGAAATAGCGGTCGCACCACGCCTTGTATTCCGCATAGGCCGCGGGTCGCAGCCCCTGGCAGGCCGCCTCGAGCGCCGCGTGGAAGTCCGCGGTGTCCTGCGCGAAGGGAAAGGTGGGCGTGAGATCGGAGCCGCCGCCGAACCAGGCGCGGCTGGTGGCGAGGTAGCGCAGGTTCATGTGCATCGCCGGCACGTAGGGATTCGCCATGTGCGCCACCAGCGAGATGCCGCAGGCCACGAAGCGGCCCGCGGCTTCGGTCGCGCCCGCAACCTGCCCCCAGGCCTCCGGGGCGAGGGTGCCCCATACGTGGCTCACGTTGACGCCGACTTTCTCGAACACCTCGCCGCGCATCAGCCGCGACTCGCCCCCGCCCTTGAGACGATGACCGTCGGGCTTGGTCCAGCTGCGCGCCACGAAGCGGCTCGCGGGCTCGAACGCCTCGAAGGCCGCACAGAAGCGCGCCTGCAGGTCGCGGAAATACTCCGTCGCCGCCCCGGCGAACTCCTCAACGGGACTCATGCACGAAGTCCACCAGGCGCGCCACGGCGTCCGGGTCGGTATCGGGCCAGATGCCGTGGCCGAGATTGAAGATGTGCCCGGGAGCCGGGCCCGCGGAGGCGATCACCGCCGCCGCCGAGCGCTTCAGGTCCTCGGGCGGGGCGAACAGCGCCGCCGGGTCGAGATTGCCCTGCACGGCCTTGCCGGGGCCGAGCACGCGGCGCACCTCCGCGAGCGGCGAGCGCCAGTCGACACCGACGACGTCCACGTCGAGATCGGCGATGGCGCCCATGAGGGCGCTGCCCTGATTGAGATAATAGATGAGCGGCACGCCGAGCGGCCGCAGCGCCGCGAACGTGCGCCGCACCGCCGGCAGCGCCAGGCGCGTGTACTCGGGCACGCCGAGCAGTCCGGCCCAGGACTCGAACAGCATGAGCGCCTGCGCGCCGGCCGCGGCCTGCGCAGCGAGGTAGGCCGCCATGGCATCGGCGAGACGCGTGAGCAGCGCGCCGGCATCGGCCGGCTGCGCGTAGAGGAAGGTGCGCGCCGCGGCGAACTCCTTGGACGGCCGGCCGCACACGAGATAACACAGCAGCGTGAACGGCGCGCCGGCGAAACCGATGAGCGGCGTGGAGCGCGGCACGCTGGCGCGCACCAGGCGGATGGTCTCGAGCACGAACGGCACGTCGTGCGCGGGCGCGAGCGCCGGCAGCGCCTCGATCTGCGCGCGGGTGCGAATGGGCTCGCGTACCACGGGCGCGGGCTCGAAGGTGAGCCCCACCCCCATGCCCTGCAGCGGCGTCATGATGTCGCTGAAGAGGATCGCCGCATCGAGCTCGAAGCGCCGCAGCGGTTGCAGGGTCACTTCCGCGGCAAGCTCCGGGCTGCGGGTGAGCGTCTCGAAGTCCACCCGCGCGCGCAGCGCGCGGTACTCGGGCAGGTAGCGTCCCGCCTGGCGCATGATCCACACGGGCCGGTGCGCGACCGGCTCGCGCCGGCAGGCGGCGAGGAAGGTGCTGCCGCTCATGCGCTCAGCCACTGCGCCACTTCGACCGCGAAGTAGCTGATGATCAGATCGGCGCCGGCGCGCGCGATACCGGTGAGCGTCTCGAGCACCGCGGCGCGCTCATCGATCCAGCCGCGCTCGGCCGCGGCCTTGATGAGACTGAACTCGCCCGACACCTGGTAGGCGGCCACCGGCACGCGCACGGCGTCGCGCACCTGGCGGATGACGTCGAGGTAGGGACCGGCGGGCTTCACCATGACGAGATCGGCGCCCTCGGCGACGTCGGTCAGCACCTCGCGCAGCGCCTCGCGCACATTCGCCGGATCCATCTGGTAGGAGCGGCGGTCGCCGAAGGCCGGCGCCGACTCGGCCGCCTCGCGGAACGGCCCGTAGAAGGCGGACGCGTACTTGGCGGCATAGGAGACGATCGGCGTGGTCGCGAGGCCCTCGCGATCGAGCAGCGCGCGGATCGCCTGCACGCGGCCGTCCATCATGTCGCTCGGCGCCACCGCATCCGCGCCGGCGCGCGCGTAGTTGAGCGCCACCTCGGCGAGCGTCGCGACGGAGGAGTCGTTGTCGATCGTGCCGCCCTCGCGCACGTGGCCGCAGTGCCCGTGGTCGGTGGCGCCGCACAGGCACACGTCCGCCCACAGCAGCAGCTGCGGATTGGCATCCTTGATGGCCGCGATCGCCTGCGCGGCGAGACCCTTGGGGTCGCGCGCATCGCTCGCGTGCGCATCCTTGCGCTCGGGAGCGGCAAACAGCAGCACCGCCGGGACCCCGGCGGCCGCCACCCGTCCGGCCTCCTTCGCCGCCTCGTCCGCCGACAGCTGGAAGATGCCGGGCATGCTCGCCACCGCACGGCGCACGCCCCGGCCCGGCACCACGAACAGGGGATAGATGAGCGCATCGGGCGTCAGGCGCGTCTCGCGCACCATGCGGCGCCAGGCGGCAGACTGGCGCGTACGACGGGGTCTCTCGGCGGGAAATGGCATGGCGATCTCGTTTCAGGCTCTGGTTTGCATCACGCGGTAGGCGGTCACGGCGAGGCCGCGCAGGGTGGCGCTCTCGGCGAGCGTCGCGCTCAGTCCGCGCGCGGCGAGCTCGCGCGCGGTGGTCGGACCGATGGCGACCGGCGGCGCATCCTCCAGCAGCCGCGCGAAGTCCCGCTCGCCGAGCGCGCGGGCGAGCTCGGTGACGGCCGAGGGGCTGGCGAAGGTGACGGCACCGAGTCCGCCGCGCTCGATCCAGGCGCGGCACTCCTCGACGTTGAGCGCCGCCCCTTCGGTGCGGTAAGCCTCGACCTGCGTCACCGCCGCGCCGAGCGCACGCAGCCCGGCGGCGATCGTCGGCAGCGCGCGCGAGCTCGCCGGATAGAGCACCTCGACGCCCGTATCCGCCGCGCGCCACTGTCCCGCGAATGCGCCGATGAGCGCGGCGGCGCTCGCCTCGGCGGGCGTGAGGTGCACCGGCCAGCCGCGCTGCGTGAGGGTGAGCGCGGTCGCGCGTCCCACTGCGGCGATGCGCGGCCGCAGCGGCGGCGCCGGCACGCGATCGAGCACCGCCGCCACGGCGTGGCGGCTCGCGAACACGATCCAGCCGAAGGACTCGAGGCGCGCCAGCGCCGCCTCGAGCGGTGCGGCGTCGGCGGCGGTGACGCTCACCGCCGGCCAGGAGATCACGGCGAGCCCGAGGCTGCGCAACTCGCGGCTGAGCGGCCCGTCGGCCGCCTCGGCCCGGGTCACCACCACGGGTCTTGAGGGCGCCGTGCCGCTCATGGCGCCGCCACCCTGAGACCGGCGCGCTGGTGCGCGATGAGCGCGGCGGCGCCGGCAGCGAGCAGCTCCCCCGCGAGACGCTCGCCGAGTGCGGCCGCATCCGCCGCCGTGAGGGCCGCGCCCGCGACCGCGGTCGCCGTGCCTTCGGCCCGCAGCTCGCGCGCGCCGTCGAGCGCGCACACCGCCGCGCGCAGGCGCAGCGTAGCGCCCTCGAGCTCGGCGAGCGCGCCGAGCGGTACCTGGCAGCCGCCCTCGAGGCGCGCCAGCAGCGCGCGCTCGGCGCTCACGGCGAGGCGCGCGCACCGGTCATCGAGCGGCGCGAGCCACTCGAGCGAGCGGGCGTCATCGCTGCGTGCGCACACGCCGATGACCCCCTGCGACACGGCCGGCGGAAATTCCGCGGGCGGCAGGTAGCCCGCGATGTGCGCCGCCAGCCCGAGCCGGGTCAGACCCGCGGCGGCGAGGATGATGGCGTCGTAGTCGCCCGCGCGCAGCCGCTCGAGGCGGGTCGGGACGTTGCCGCGCAACTCCACCGGCACCGCATCCGGACGCGCCCGCGCGATGAAAGCGCGGCGCCGCAGGCTGCTGGTGCCGATGCGCGCGCCCGGCGGCAGCGCGGCGAGCGTGGCTCCCGCGCGCGTGAGCAGCGCATCGCGCGGATCCTCGCGTGCCAGCGTCGCGGCGAGCGTGGTGCCCGCGGCCAGCGTGGTCGGCAGGTCCTTGAGACTGTGCACCGCCACGTCGATGGTGCCCGCAGCGAGTGCCTCGTCGATCTCGCGGGTGAAGAAGGCGCGCCCTTCGGCCTGCCACAGCGGCACATCGCGCTGCGCATCCCCGCTCGTACGGATGTGCACCAGCTCGACCGCCGGCGCGCCCGGCCGGGCGCGGATCAGTGCCTCGACGTGCCGCGCCTGCCACAGCGCGAGCGCCGAGGCGCGCGTCCCGATCCGCAGGGCGCGGGCGCTCATGGCTCGCCCTCGACGAGAAAGCGGTAGCCGACGCCCCACACCGTGAGGAAGTGACGTGGGCTCCCCGGATCGCGCTCGAAGCGCTTGCGCAGCCTCAGGATGAAATTGTCGACCGTGCGGGTGGAGGGGAACACGTCGTAGCCCCACACCCGCTCGAGCAGATCCTCGCGCGAGACGATCTCGCCGGCGTGCTCGGCCAGCACCTTGAGGATCATCGCCTCCTTCTCGGTGAGCTCCTGCGTCTCGCCGTTCCAGGCGCGCGCCCGGAAGGCACGGAAGTCGACCTCGTTGCCGCCGAAGGCGAGCACCGCGGTGGCGGCGGTCGCGGAGGCGCCGCGGTACCAGTCCCAGCGCTTGAGGATGGCGCGCACCCGCAGCAGGAATTCCTTGAGGTGAAAGGGCTTGGCGAGGTAATCATCGCCGCCCGCCTCGAGCCCGCGCACCCGGTCGGCGGGATCGCCGCGCGCCGTGAGGAACAGCACCGGGGTGTTGTTGCCGGCATCGCGCAGCGTGCGGCACACGGCGAAGCCGTCGAGGCCGGGCAGCATCACATCGAGCACGATGAGCGCGCAGCTCTCGCGCCTGAGCCACTCGAGCGCCGCCGGCCCGTCGCCCGCAACGGCGACCTCGTAGCCTTCGGCGCGCAGGTTCTCCACGACGCCGGCCGCGAGGTGCGGATCGTCCTCCACCACCAGCACGCGGCTCGCGGCCTGCGACGGGGCGCTCATGCGCGCGCCGCCGCTGCCGCCGGCCAGGTCAGCACGAAGCAGGCACCCTGACCGACGCCGGCGCTCTCGGCCGTGACGCGGCCCTGGGCGAGCTGCATGAGGCGCGCGACGATGTAGAGGCCGAGGCCCGTACCGTAGCGCGAGCTGCCGCCGCCCGGGTGCAGGCGCGTGAATTTCTCGAACAGGCGCGCGCCGTCGGCGGGATGGAAGCCGACGCCGCTGTCGCGCACCACGAGCTGCACCTCGCCGCCGGCGGCGCGGGCGCTCACCGCGACGTTGCCGCCGCCCACCGCGGCCACCGCCGCGAGCGCATTCTCGAGCACGTTGCGCACGATGACATCCAGCGCCAGCGGATCGGTGCGTACCTCGAGGCCCGGGGCGACGTCGCTCGTCAGCGTGATGCGCTGCGCGCGGGCGCGCTCCTCGAGCGCGCCGAGGACGTGGGCCACCGCGGCGGCGAGCTGCACCGGCTCGGATTTGAGATCGACCCGCCCGCGCTCGAGCCGCGCGCTCTCGAGGATCTGCGTGACCATCATCTCCATGCGCGCCAGATCGCTCAGCATGCGGTCGATGAGCGTACGCGCCTGCTCCGGCGCGAGCGGCCGCAGCGCCATGGTCTCGAGCGAGAGCTGCAGGCTCGCGAGCGGCGTCTTGAACTGGTGCGACACCAGCGCGAGAAAGTGGTCCTGCTCCTCGAGCACGCGCGCCTCGGCGGACAGCGCGCGCGCGATGACCGCGATGCACACGGCGAGCGCCAGCAGGAAGAACGAGCCCTCCCAGGCGTACTGCCGGTCGCGGCGCGCCTCCTCGGAGCGCAGCGCCTCCGCGGCGGCCGCCGACAACGTCGCGTGCCGCTCCGTCACCGTGATGTCGGGCAGCAGCTCGCCCACACGCGCTGCGGGAACGCCCGCATCCAGCAGCGCCTGCGCGGCGCGCGCCTGGCCGGCGTAGAGCGCGCGCCCGGCCTGCACCTTCTCCACCGTGTAGGCATGCTGGTCGAGCAGCCACCAGCCGACCTGCACGGCGGACACCACCACCAGGGCGAGGGCGGTGAGCTGGAAGACGCGGGCCGCCTTCACGCGATCTCCGCCAGCGCGGCGCCGAGCGCCGCGGTGAATTCCTCGAGATCGGCGCGCGAGTGCGCGAGCGACAGGAAGCAGGCTTCGTAGGCCGAGGGCGGCAGGTAGACCCCGCGCGCCAGCATGGCGTGGAAGAGCCTCGCAAAGCGCGCCGTCGCGCGCTCGCTGAGCGCCGCCGCGGTGCGCGGCGCGCCCTGCTCGTGGAACGACATCCACACGAGCGAGCCGGCGCGTACCAGGTGCACCGGGAAGGCGGCACGCGCCAGCACGGGCTTGAGCAGCGCCTCGAGCTCGGCGCCGCGCGCCTCGAGTCGGGCCCAGCCGGACTCGCGCTCGAGCACGTCCAGGGTCGCGAGCCCCGCGGCCATGGCCACGGGATTTCCCGAGAGCGTACCCGCCTGGTAGGTGTCGCCCTCGGGCGCGAGGCGCGCCATGATGGGCCGCGCGCCGCCGAAGGCCCCGACCGGCATGCCGCCGCCGATCACCTTGCCGAAGGTCGCCAGATCCGGGGCGATCCCGAGGAGCTCGGCGGCGCCGCCGCGCGCGAGCCGAAAACCCGAGATCACCTCATCGAATATCAGCAGCGCGCCGTGCGCGCGCGTCACCCGGCGCAGCGTCTCGAGAAACTCGCGCCGCTGGACGAGCAGCCCGTGGTTCGCGGGCACCGGCTCGATGATGACCGCGGCGATGCGCGCGCCCTCGGCCGCGAACAGCGCCTCGACCGCCGCCTCCGCATCGAGCGGCAGCACGCGCGTGCACTCGGTGAAGGCGCGCGGCACGCCGGCGGAGGAGGGCTTGCCGAAGGTGGCGAGCCCCGAGCCCGCGGCGACCAGCAGGTGATCGGCGTGCCCGTGATAACAACCGGCGAACTTGACGATGAGATCGCGCCCGGTGAAGGCGCGCGCCACGCGGATCGCACTCATGACCGCCTCGGTGCCCGAGGACACGAAGCGCACCTGTTCGGCCGCGGGGTAGGCGGCGACAACACGCTCGGCGAGCAGCACCTCCGCCTCGCAGGGCGCGCCGAAGGTCGTGCCGCGCTCGAGCGCCGCACGGATCGCCGCCACCACCGCCGGGTGCGCGTGGCCGGCGATCAGCGGACCCCAGGAGTTCACGAGGTCGAGGTAGCTGCGCCCGTCGGCATCGGTGATGCGCGCGCCCGCGCCGCTCGCGATGAACAGCGGCGTCCCGCCGACGGCGCGGAACGCGCGCACCGGTGAGCTCACGCCTCCGGGGATGACGCGGCAGGCGCGTGCGTAGAGCCCGGCGGATCGTTCGGCTACGGTCATGTCTCGTCCTTCAGGGCCGCCGGACGCGCACGCCCGGGCCTGGCTGCAGCGAAGAATGCGTCGACGGCATCGGCACTGGCGTGCACCGCGGCCGCGCGCAGCCCCGCGAGCGGCAGATGCGCGAGGCGGTGCGCCACGGCGGCGCCCAGGCGCTCGAGTTGCTCGCGCTGGCGCTCGTCGAGCGTGCGCAGCTCGTGCCTGAGCGCGCGCGCCACTTCCTCGGCCGCGATTGCCTCGAAGCTCGAGCGCAGATCGTTGAGGCGCGGCCCGAGGGCGCGCGTAGCGAGCTCGGCGCGCAGATGCGCGAGGCGCTCGTCGATCGCGGCGCGCACCGGCGCCAGGCGCAGCAGCTGCGACAGGCGCTGACCCTGCGCGGCTTCGATGAGGTCGCTCATGCCGAGGCGTTTCAGCCCGGCGCGCCGCGCCGCCTGCGGGTCGACGTTGGGCGGCACGCCGAAGTCGATGACGAGCGGCCCGCCCGCTCCATCGCCGGCGGCCGCGGCGAGCCGTCCGAGCGCCTCCGGCTCGAGCACCGCCGCGCCGCCCCCGGCCGCCAGCACCAGCGCCGCGATGGCTGGCGGCGCGGCGCGGAATTCCTCGAGCGCGAGCACCGGAGCGGACACGGACTGCGCCAGCTCGCGTGCGCTCGCCACGGTGCGATTGACGATCGTGAGCGGGACGCCGGCGCGGTGCAGGATGCCGGCGCAGCGGCGCGTCATCGGCGAGACGCCGAGGAGCGCGGTCATGCCGGGCGCGCCGTTCAGGTGCGCGAGCACCCGCTCGGCCGCGAGATCGCCGAGCGAGGGGGTGCGCACGCGCGCCGTCATGCGCCGCACGCGCCGCGCCATGCCGAGCGCCTCGCCGATCAGCCGATCGAGCACGGGGCCGCAGGTGCGCGCCGCGCGCGACTCCTCCCAGGCATCGCGCAGCTGGGCGGCGATCTCCTGCTCGCCGGTCTGGGCGGAGTCGAGCCCACAGGCGAGCAGCAGCAGGTGCTCGACCGCGGCCTCACCCGTCCAGGCGCGCAGCGTCCGCGCCGCCTCGCCGGGCGCCGCGTCGCGCCCGGTCAGCAGCCCGAACACCGCCTCGCGCGCATCCCCCGCGGGGTTGCCGTCCGGGGTCGCGTACACGACCTCGACCCGGTTGCAGGTGCCGACGTAGAGGATCTCGGCCGCGCCGAGCCGGGTGCGCAGCTGCGGCAGCCGCCCGGCGACCTCGGCGCGCGGCACGGCGAAGCGCGCCACCTCCTCGACGCCGGCATGGCGATAGGAAAGGCCTACGACACCGATCTGGTGCATCCGCTCACTCTAGCCGCGCGCCGCCGGGGTGTATGTCACCGAATGGTCACGGAGCGGCGCGCCGGACGCAAGGAGTGTGAAGGGGGTCGTTCTCCTGGTGACAGTGCGGGCGGGCGGCTGCTCACCACTTGTAGGTCGCACCGACGAGGAACAGCCGGCCCACCGCGCCGTCCTGGTGGAGCGCGGCGTCGTAACGCAGCTCCGCGCCCCCGCCGTAGGTCTGCAGGTCCACCGGGGCGTCCGCATTGAAGAGATTCGTGACCGTGCCGTGCACCGAGAAGTGATCGGTGGCCGCGTAGCTGGCGTACAGGTTGAAGCTGGTGAAATGCGCGACGCTGCAGTACGGGTTCCAGGCCGTATCGAGCGTGGTGACGCCCGCGGAGATCACCGAGCCGTAGGCCGAGGGCGCGCCCGCCTGCAGCGATTGCAGGCAGGTGGCATAGCCCGCCGACGGGTCGGTGATGCTGAAGGCGCTGGTGTAGTTCGCCGACAGCGTGGTCGAGAACGCGCCCTTGTCCCAGGTGAGCGAGGCCACCGCGCGGTCGCGCGGATTGCCGGTGTCTCCCGAGATGCTGGTCGGACCGTGAGTCCCCACCAGGTCGAAGGTCGTGCCCTGGTAGCCGTACTCGTACTGGATAATGTGCGTCCAGTCGAGCTCGAACCTGAGGCGCCCCAGGTCGCCGAGCTCGAGCCGGCTCTGCAGGTCGACGTCCACGCCCGAAGTCGTCGTGATCCCCGCGTTCACGTACGGGATCAGCTCGTAGGCCGGATAGCCGACCGGGGTGAGGACGTTCTGCGTCGGGCACGGATTCGGCGCGGTGGTCGCCGTGCACTCGGCCAGCGTCGCGGGCGGTCCGCGCACCAGCGCGATGTAGTTCGCACCGAGTCCGCCGGCCGCCGCGGCCGAGATGATGTCGTTGGTGAGCTGGATACGGTAGTAGTCGGCCGACACGTTGAATGCCGGCAGCGGCTCGAAGAGCACGCCGAAGGTGGTGTTGGTCGAGGTGACGGCCTTGAGGCTCGGGTTGGAGCCCGAGAGGCCGACCGCCGGATAGGCGCACAGGGCGTTGAAGGTGCCCTTCACGTTCGCCTGGGCGTTCGGGCAGAGCACCGGGTCGTTGGTGTTGCCTTCGCCGAAAGCGAGTCCGGCGATGCCCGACTCGGAGATCGAAGGCGCGCGGAAGCCCTTACCCCAGGTGCCGCGCACCGTCAGGATGTCGACCGGCGTGTACTTGAGGCCGAACTTCGGCGTCGCCTGCCCGCCGTAGGTGTCGTAGTGGTCGTAGCGGACCGCGGCATTGACCTCGAGCTGCCTGAGGAGCTTGCCGCCGAACTCGAGGAACGCGGCGGTATCGTCCTGCGAGCCGAGCGAGAACACCGGGGTGCCTTCCTGGACGCCGCTGATCACCGACTGCGGCTGCACGACGTTCTGCGCCTTGTGGAAGTACTGCACGCCCGCGCCCATCGACAAGGGACCGCCGGCCATCCGGAACAGATCGCGCGACCCGTGCAGGTCGAGCACGCCGAGCGTGCTCGAGTCGCTCGAGCTCTCCACCGGCGCGAACAGCTGTGCGCCGTTGGTGCTGACGCCCGGAACGTAAGTGCCGTTGTTGAGGTCCTGCTGCGCCACGCCGGGCTCGATCAGGCCGTAGAACTTCTCGGACATGAGCGCATACATGAGGCCCACCTGGCCGTCGAGGTCCCAGCCCGCCGCCGTGCCGCGGAAGTCGCTGAAGAGGCGGTAGGTGGTGGTCTCGACGTCGGTCGTCGCCGGCCCGATGTCGGGGAAGCTGTATACGAGATTGGCCGCCGTGCCGTAGGGATTGAGCGGCGAGCTCGCCGGGAGCGAGAGCACCGGGTAGACGACCGTCGAGGCGAGCCCGCCGGGCGGGAAGGCGATGTTGACGATCGAGCCGGCTTCCTGGCCGGTGTTGCTGAAGGCGTGGCCGAAGCTCGAGGCCGCGATCTGCTCGGCGCTGCTGTCGAAGATCGAGCCGGTCACCGTCAGGGTCCAGTCGTCACCGAGCGTATGGGTGAACTTCGAGAGGAAGTCCGTCTGCTCGGCGGGCGGCTGGATCTGCCCCGGAAACTGGAAGGTGCACTTGTCGGCGTTCTGCAGCGCCTGGGTGCAGCCCGGCAGGAACGTGTACGGCTGCCCGCTCGCCGTGTTGGGATTGATGAGGTAGCCGGTGACGCTGTCAGGATAGACGAGGCCCGAGGCGCCGACGGCGCCCGGCTGCGTGTTCTGTCCCCCCGGCAGGCCGCTCCAGTCGGTCGTCGCCCAGGGTGCGCGGCGGTTGGAGCCGAGGATCTGCTCCTGGCGGCGCCACTCGAGCGAGACGTACATGTTGTAGCCGTCGCTCGCCAGATCGCCCCAGCCGAGGATGCCGGCCGCATGCCAGGTCCAGCCGTCGTTGTGCTCCGTCGCACCGCCGTCGGCGGTGACTTCCGCCCCCTCGTAGCTGCGCTTCAACTTGACGTTGACGACGCCCGCGATCGCATCCGCGCCGTAGAGCGCCGAGGCGCCGTCCTTGAGGACCTCGACGCTCTCGATGGTCTCGAAGGGAATCGCGGTGGTGTCGACGAAGCTGCGCTGGCCGTCATCGGAGAGCGGGTAGGCCACCATGCGCTCGCTGTCGATCAGCGTGAGCGTATCGCCGACCGTCAGACCGCGCAGCGCGATGCCCGAGCCGCCCGAGGCGAACGCCTGGCTGAACGCCTGGGTGAGCGTGCCCTGCCCGTTGGAGGCGAGGTTACGCAGCACGTCGTTCACCGAGGTGTAGCCGGTGTTCTTGAGATCTTCGGAGCTCAGGATCTGCACCGGGCTCGGCGTCTCGGTGTCGGTGCGCTTGATCAGCGAGCCGGTCACGACGACTTCCTGCAGCTCAGAGCCGGTTGCGCCCGGTACCGGTGCCGGGGCCTGCTGTGCGCCGGCCGTGACGGAAAGAAAAGCGGTGATCAGCGAGGCGCCAACCGCCGCGCCGCGCGTTGCAGCGATCTTCATCGGACTCTCCCGAGTCTTCCCTTCAGACCGGGCTTGTTGCGTGAACGCACTGCCGCCGTCGAAGCGTGCACGTAGCATAGACAAATTCCCGGTTGCGACCAATCCGGTGCGATGCGACGCAGACACAGCGAGTCCCGCGGCGCGCCAGATGGGGCAGCGCGCGTGCGAATCGCCAGGTGTTGGTGTAGTCGCCGCTGCCGTCGCCGCGCAGATCGACGATCACCGCGCACGGCGCAGCCACGCGCGGTGCCACCTGCAGGGGCAGGATCAACGTCCCGCTGGATGCGGTCGGGTCCAGGCGCGAAGGGCGCGGGCGGGTTACGCTGCGTTACACGTACCGGCACATCTGTGTTCCGCAGGGCTGAATCCGCGTGGCCGCTGCTGGCGACCTCGCCGTCCGCGGAGTACGCTCAACCGGCGAGGAGCGATGCGCATGTCACGACATTCCATGACGCCTGGAAGTAAACGTCCGATCCTCGCGGCCGTGGCAATGACGCTGGCGTGGGCTGCGGCGCCGACACCGGCGGCCGAGCCTGACCCGATCTCCCACGCCGGTCTGCCGTCGGTCGCATCCCAGGCGAACGCCACTACGCTCGCGTCACCGCTTCCCGACGTGACCGTGGCGACCCCGGCTGCGCCCACCGGGCAGGAACTGGCGGGAGACAGCCTGTCTCAATTCATCGCACACCACGCGACCGTGCGCGTCGTGACGACCGCCACGGCGCGCAATCTCGCACGCTGGCGGGGAGGCAAGCAGAGCATCTGCCCGGCGACCGCCGGGCTCAGTGCGGCGGACGATGCCTTCGTGACGGCGCGGGTGCGCGCGCTGGCTGCGTATGTCGGTGCGCCGGTGGATTCCGACCCGCACTGCAGAGGCAACGTGCAGATCGTCTTCACGAGCAGCCCGCGGGAAAAGATGGACGAGGTCATCCAGTGGGCGACGACGGCCTTTGGTATCCGTTACACGGGCGGATACCGTGACCTCATCGCGTACCGGCCCGACCACGCCATCCAGGGCTTCTATATAACGACGCGCGGCGGAGCCACCGTCCTCAATACCGATGTGGCTCTGGTCGGGCTCGACGTTCTGCCCGTGTGGCCGCGGATCGAGCAGAAGTATCTCGGCGGCGGCAGGGTCGGCACGCGCCTGGGCGGCGGCAGCGGCAGCGGGATCGGGATCGGCGTCGTCATCCTGGTGGTCGACACGACACGCGCCGCGGGTTACAGCCTTGCGACGCTCGCCGACGCCCTGGCGATGCTGACGCTCACGGTCGATCAATCCCCGGACCATTGTGATCCCTTGCCGAGCATCCTCGATCTGCTGTCATCGGGCTGCGGGACGCGCGCGCCGCCCGCGGCGATGACCGCCGGTGATCTGGCGTTCCTCAAGGCGCTTTACTACCTCAACACCGGGCTCGGCCCGTCGCTCTCGCGGGCCGAGATCCGCGACAACATGACGCAGCAGTTCGCCCGGCGCTAAGCCCCGGGCCGTTCCCGGCCCCGGCAGCCTGCGCCCGGCTCGAAGCCGGGCGCTGTCACGGTTGTTTCACGCCTTCGATATGTGCCGGACATTCCGCCGGTGAATCATGCGCTCCTCGGAACGATCCAACCCAATCAGAACCGGGAGCGGCTGCATGAAGACGAACCAACAGGTGAACCGCGCGGCAATGCTCATGGGAGCGGCCGCCGCGGTGCTGGCATTGGGCGCGGCGGCAAGTGCCGATGAGCATCGCGGCGCGAGCGACAATCCTTGGCCGTACAACAAGGTGCCGCGCTCACCCGTGCTCGCGCTGGTCGGCGACATCGCCTGCCAGCCGGGCGAGGAGCCGAGTGGCGAGAAGAAGGGGGAGAACTGCAGCGGCGACACCGCGCAGAATCTGCTGCAAGCCCAGGCGGCCACGGCGCGGCAGATCGAGCAGATGCAGCCCGACCTGGTCGCGCTCCTCGGAGACGAACAGTACCAGGTCGGTGGCTATGCGGATTTCGAGGGCTCGTTCGATCTGACCTACGGCGCTTTCAAGTTTCTGCATCGGCCGTCGCCTGGCAATCACGAGTTCTACAACGAGCATGGCGCCATCGGTGTGGCCGGTTACGGCTACTTCTCCTACTACAACGGCTTCCAGCACAATCCCGACGGCAGCGTGATGACCACCACGGTCACGAACCCTCTCAACGGGACCTCACCCGACCCCCAACCCGTGCCACTGCCGAACGGACAGGCGGGGCATTTCGAAGAGGTGAACGGGGGCCTGGACGGAGCGGGCGTGGGTGACGGCTGGTACTCCTACGACCTGGGCTCGTGGCACCTGATCTCGCTCAACATCGAGTGCGAGACGCAGCCGGGCGGCTGTTCGAATTCGGGCTCCTGGTTTGCCGCCGAGCTCGAATGGCTGAGAAAGGACCTGGAGTCGAATCACGCCGCGTGCACACTCGCCTACTGGCACCAGCCCACGTTCAGCGCCGCCAACAGCATCGCCGTACCCGAGGGCCCGACCGCCGTGGCCTTCTGGCAGCTGCTCTACGCGCACGGCGCCGACTTGATCGTGAATGGACACGATCACCTCTATGCCCGCTACCGCCCGCTCGACCCCTCCGGCAATTTCGATCCACGCCGGGGCATACGTGAATTCATCGTGGGCACCGGCGGCGAGACGCTCGATCAGGTCGTGACAGCCGACACGACCAGCGCCGACCCGAGCGGTAACAGGAACTTCAACGCGCAGAATCTCGAGGCGGCAACCGGGCAGTTCTGGGGGGTGATGGGCCTGACGCTCAATCGCAACGGCTATGCGTGGGATTTCGAATCGGCATTGAAAGATCCGGCACAGCCGGGCGGGCCGGCCTCTTACAGCGACAAGGGCTCCGGCACCTGCCACGGAGCGCCCGACAGATAGAGACCCGATCGTCGGTTCTATGCAGGGCGCGCGGTCCAGTCATCGCACCTGCCCCGCGGATTCGCCGGACCATTGAACAGCGCGCACATGCCGCAAGCCTGCGCTCCTGCTCCAGGAGTGAAGAAGCGGCAGCCGCTGCAGGTCTTGCGGGGATCCGGCGACTCCTCGGTGTAGTTGTCCAGTTCGCGTTGCCGCCTCTGCGCCTCGCTGAGGGCGCGGGGTTTGGCGCAGACGAGGGCCTGCTGTTCTGCCGCACGCGCCACTGAGAGCCAGGCCCCTGAGGCGGCAAACACGCAAGCCGCCAGCCGCCGCAACGCAGCGCGTCGCGAACCACGCTCCATCAGGGACTACTTGAGCGCTGCCTGCGCTTCGCGGGCCGCTTTCCTTGCCGCAGCCGGGTCGGCGGATTTCAGCCCCTCCTGCGCTTTCGCGAGAGCCGCAGTCAGTTTGGCCTTCATCGCCGGATCGGTCGTGTCAGGAATCGCCCCATTGCCAAGCTTCTGACAGGGATTCGCCTCCTTGGCATCGAATCCCTCCCCCTTCGGTCCCACCAGACAATTGACCGTGTGGTGCAGGTGCATATGGACCTGCTCGAGGGTCGCCGCCTGGGCCGCCAGGCCGGCGTGCTGTGCGCCGGTAGCCGCTTCCTGAACAGGATCCGCTCCCTGCGCGAAGGCCGTTGAGGCCGTGAGCACTGCCGCGAAGATCCCGGCCAGGGACAGGTGAGCCGTCAACCTTGGTTTACGCATAGCTGACACTCCCATCGAGTGGGTTGATTCGGGCACCGGATCATACCCCTTGCAGGCACCCGTGAACGTCCGTCCAGGCGGCTCCATCCGTCACTTGCGCGAGGCGGTGACGCATCAGAGGATACGCGTGCCGCCTCAAATCCGATGCCCACCCGCAAGCCCAGTCCCAACGCGCAGTTCTCCGAGCAAACACGAAATAGTCCAGGCGCCTCGCGCTGCAGGGGTTGCTGTGCAGGCGATTCGACGATGTTTGACGGCCGAAAGCGGGATCGGAGAGACTCGGAGCCCTGCGCCGCCCACTCCTGGCGTACACGCGCGCACAGATGTCGTTGGCTGGCGGGGCAATCACAACGCGCCGCGGGGGTATTTCGATGCGTACGTCGCGGCTTTACGTCATTGCGCTGCTCGCCGTGGTGCTGAGCGGCTGCGCCGACTTCTGGTGCGCGCCGAATTGCCATGCAAAGCACCAGGAATCCTCGAGTCTCGTCAGCTTTCTGTACCCGGGCGGCAAGGTCCCTCCCCCGCAGAACAGCATCCCGCAGCTGCACCTGCCATTGCGGGTGGGACTGACGTTCCTGCCGAGCCCCGGCGGCGGCGGACCGACCGCGGCGCAGAAGCAGCAGCTGCTCGAGCGCGTCCGCGATCATTTCAAGGACCGCAGCTTCGTCGGCGAGATCGTCATCATTCCCGACTACTACCTGAGCACGCAGCGCGGCTTCGAGGGTCTCGCCGCAGTGCAGCGGCTCTATTCCCTCGATCTGATGGCGCTCGTGTCCTACGACCAGGTGACGAACAGCGACGCCAACAACTGGTCGCTCGGCTACCTGACGATCGTCGGCGCCTACGTGCTGAAGGGCAACCGCTACGATCTCTCGACACTGCTCGATCTGGCCGTCGTCGACCCCGTGACGCGCGCGCTGGTGCTGCGCGCCGGCGGCATCGACACCCGTGCGGGAACCGCCACGCTGGTGAACGCGCCGCAGGCGGAGCGCGCAGCCAGTACCGCCGGCTACGACGCCGCGGCCGACCAGATGATCGCGCACTTCGATACGGCGCTTTCCGACTTCGAGGCGCAGGTCAAGGCCGGCAAGGCGAACGTCCAGGTCGTGCATAGCGGCACAGGCGGCGGCGGGGGCACGTTGGGATCGTGGGAGCTCTGTGCGCTGCTGCTGCTCTGGCTGTGGCGCAGGATGGCCGGCGCGGGCAAGCACGGAGTTGCACGGGGCTTCGACGCGTTAGCACAGGCCGCTAAGTGACGGCAGCGCCGAAGCCAGCTCGCGTGAGGCTCCGAATGCAGCTGGGGTGCCTGGCAATGGCGTGCGCCACACTGACGGCCTGCGACACGAAGGCGTCCGCGCAGTTCAAGGCCGCTCTGACGCTTCAAAGGAGGCTCGCGCAGATCGCCGGCCAGGCTAACGGCGCCGCCCCCGCGGTAGTCGATCCGAATACCCGATTGGATGGCGCGAAGGCCGGGCCGGGGCTGCAACTGACCGTCATGTATACACTCGTGAACGCCGCGGCGAACGGCGTCGACCGTGCGACATTCGCGCCGTTATTGGCGCCGACGATCAAGGAAAACGGCTGCGCAAACCCTGACTTGCGACCGCTGATCGATCAGGGTGTCGTGGTGATTCTGGAGTATCGCGGCAAGCAGGGTGAACCCATAGGAACGGTCCACCTCGATCGCCGGGCGTGCAGCGCACCGGGTGCCCCACCCACCGGACCTGTCCCCGTCGACGCACCGACCGTTGCAGCGCGGCGTGGACCTGACCGCGCAATGGCTGTTGGCCCGATGTGACCGACGCCCCTGCGGCGACTACATGCTCCTGCCGTCGACCTTTCTCACCTTGAGGGCGTCGGGGTCAACGCCATCCAGGCACCGGACGTTGATCGCCGCCATTTTTGCGCCGGTTTTCGGGTGCGTCCCTATGGCGAACGACTGAATGCCGCACGTCGAGCAGAACTGATGCTGGATCGTGTGTTTGTTGAATTCGAACTTTGTCAGGTCGGCGTCGCCGGACAAAAGCTTGAATTGAGTCGCCGGCGCAAATGCCAGCAACGAGCCCAGGCGTCCACATCGCGAGCAGTTGCACGCGAGCACCTCGCCGATGTCCATCTGGACTTCGTAACGCACTTTGCCGCACTGACATCCGCCGGAATATGTCTGCGTCATGAGGCGCGATCTCCCGCATCGATACGCGTATTGACCCGTCGAAGTCTACCTGAGTGCCACGCAGGCCGATGACACCGGGCGCTAAGGACCAGCCGATGCCTCCGCCAGTGCCCGCACGCCGCCGGCAGTTGTCGGGCACGCGCCGCGGCGCGATGATGGATTCCCGGGGGCGTCGCCACACCGATCGCGGTCCGGCGGCCGCGGCGGCCCGAGCAGAATAACGGCGGCTCACCAGAGGGGGATCACATGGTCGCAGCAATCGACACCCAATCGTCGAGCGGACTCGACACCGGTCGCTTTCACTTCCGGATGGCGGTCGTCTTCGTACTGATCGCCTTTTCCGGCTTCGTACCGACGTACTGGGCGCCGGTAGTTGCCGGTACCTTCGCCGCACCGCCGATCGTGCACGTGCACGGCGCGCTGCTCTTCAGCTGGACGATCCTCTATCTCGTACAGGCCAGCCTCATCGCGTCCGGCCGCCTCGCCCGCCACCAGGCGCTCGGCCTGCTCGGCATCGCGCTCTTCTCGGTCCTGTGCTGCTCGATCATCGCGACCCGGCTGATCCTGCTGCGGCACGAGATCCACGACGGCTTCGGGGACAGCGCACGGCGCTTTTCGGCGGTGGCGCTTTGCTCGCTGCCGATGCTCGTGACGCTGTTCGCACTGGCGATCGCGAACGTGCGCAGGCCGGAACTCCACAAGCGCTTCATGTACCTGCTGATGGTCGGGTTCATGATCCCGGCGATCGCGCGGGTCTTCCTGGTGCTGATGAAGCCGGCCGACGCAGTCGGGCCGCCGCCGACGTTCGTGCTGATCCCACCGACGCTGACGGCAGCGCTGCTGATCGTCGTCGCGATCGTCTACGAGCGACGGCGGCGCGGCAGCGTGCACCCGGTGTTCGCGTACGGGGGCCCGGCCGTCGTGCTCTACACGCTCGCCATCGTGCCCTTCGCCGGCACCGCCGCCTGGCACTCCATGATTCTGGCGCTGGAGCGGCTGACCACCTGACCTTCCCCGGGCAACTTTCTCCATCGAGCTCCCTGCGGGGCGATCCAGGCCGAGACCATTCTGATTGGAGGGTTCCGTGAGACGCTGGTGGTTGGGCGCGGTGTTGGTGCTTGCAACGGTGCCTCTGTGCCGGGCAGCAGAAGTGACCATGTCGCGGTCTGAGGTCGATCAGCTGCTTTCTGAGATGGCACCGCACGCGCAGCAGTTACCTCTTCGTTTTTCATCGGACTCCGAGCGAATAGAGGTGGAGAAGAAGCTCAGGCGCTTGCTGGTGTTTCTTGACGCTGCCACAGTCCAATACCCCGGTGAACCCGAACTACTCCTGCGGGACGGGATCGCCAATTCGATGGGACACAATCTCGATTTTCCGGGTTGCCCGGACAAGGCGATATCGGCCTTTGAAGCTCTATTGAAGCTGCAGCCTGATAGCAAATCCGGCAACTTCTACTACGGGGCGTTTCTCGCGGGAACTGACACGCTACGCCTGAAGAGCATTCCTTACCTGGAGAAGGCCGCCAGCCTTGGAGTTTCCGACGCCCACTACACTGAGGCGTTCGTCTATCTTTCGCTGCAAGACAGGGTCCACGCGCTCGCTGAGTTAGATAAGTACTTGAGGGACAATCCGACCGATGAATCGGCGGCAGCGCTGCGACGAGATCTAGAGCACGGCGACGTTTCCATAACGGAGAAGAAGGTAAAGCCATCGGACGCCGTGTTGATCCAAAAGCCGACGCCCGAAGAGCAACCGGTATCCCCCTCGCCCAGGTAGCAGCGGGGACCTGACAGCTCTTTGCGCGCCACGAACTGTGGAGCGATCATGGGCGGCTTCTGCCCGCAAACCGCCCGTCCATCTCATCACTCCCGCTCGGCAGGCTTCTGCACAAGGCGGACCACGATGGCGGATCGGGCGCTGTACCTGGATCCCGAGGCGATAACGGGCTGGTAGAGATAGACATGAGCCGCACTGGTGTAGCGGATCTCCAGGTCCGATGGCGCAGTCCAAACCAGACTAACCGGCTGAGAGGTGGCAATCTTGACGCCGGCGAGATAGGCGAGCTCCCTGGCGCAGTACCCCTGCTGGGACTGACGGTTATTCCACGCCTGCAAACAGACTTTGTAGCTGCGGGTTCCCGCCGCCTCCCGCGAAACCTCCATGAGTACGGCGTCCATGCGACCGTTCGGAGAGTGTTCCCGAGCCACCTCGCGACTCGCAGGGGGTCTGGGGAGGTACACGAACAGCGCCAGCAGGAGGACAAAAAGTGCAACAACGATCAACCAACCGATTGAGCTCCCGGAAGTTCGAGCAATCGGGTTGTGTGCGCCGCGCGCGCGAGCCGGCGATCCGCTCTCGTCTGTCGCGAAGTCATCGGGCGGCGGATCCTTCAGCGCCAGGGCGGTCAGGTCCTCCTCGGAGACCGCGGGTTGCGAAAGGATTGCTTTCGCCAAGTCAAGCGATTCGCGCGCCACCCATACGAAGCACTCGCCGGCTGACCGCTCTGGTACCCACAGGCGATTGGGTATGCCTTCCTCGGTCAAACGCTTTGCGACGATCCCGGCCGATAGGGGGTCGGAGTATTCCCCGATCGTGACCCAATCCTCGTCAGTCATGATTGATAACAGGGCCCGCGACCACGCGCCTACGAAGGGCTCCGGCGATCGTCAGCCGATGTCGGCTTCCTGACGGGATACCGGATCGTCACTTCGCCTTTAGTATGCGTGAGCCCTTCCGGCACCAGCGGAACGAAAAGGCGCAACTCCCGGGCGTCAACGGGAATGAACACTCTGTCCGAGAGAATGAGCTCTCCGGCGCCCTTATCGACCTTCTTCATCACCTGACTGCGTGTTGCACTCTGGTTCTTCTCGTCCTGAAAAACCAGAACGATGCTTCCGTGACTCGCGATCGCAAGGGTGTATTTGACTCTCACCGTGAACTCGACTGAGGCGCCCGCAATCAACGGCGTCCCTGGCGCAGGCTGCACGTCGATGAGATCGATGGTGTAGCCCTCGCCACGCGGGCCATTGAACGCCCAAGGCGAGCTTGACTCGTCCCCGCCCACCGAGGCAGAAGCGACGGCTATCAGCAACACGAACACCGTACTGAGACGCCCGAGCAGGAGCTTCATGGAAAGAAGATCCCAACCCTCTGCCGCCATTGGCCGTCGGCAGCTTTCGCGCAGTTCAGTGGGTGGTCGATTCGTGAGAATAGATTACTTTCCAGCCGTCTGGCCTCTTTTGCCAAAGAGCTGACACCGCGAAGTTGCCTTCCTTGATGGTGCCAGCTGGCCCTGAACGACGAGATTTCATAAAGATGGTAGTCACGACCAGCCCAGGTGCCAGCACGCGAATATCCGGCTTTCCTTGCGGGGTATACACCACGTCCGTTTTCCCATCGTTCCACCATTCGCTTTGCTTTGCGCGAATAGCATCCCACCCAGTAATAGCCTCGCCATTGAAGATAAGTAGAGTCGACGCTTCATGAGCATAGAATCCGACATGCCGATCAACGTCGTGAGCGTTGGCTGCCGCCCCCATGTTTGCGAGCGACGTGGCGACCTCAATGCGAGCAGTATCTGGGAAATTCGTGGTGGCACAGGCGGATATCGTAAGCGCGGCCGCAGTGACAACAATTCCAATAGTCTTCATTGACCGTGACCCTCTTCCTCCGCTTGTACGACAGAGGTTACCGATGGCCGCTACCGGGCGACCAATGGAGCGGGTGTTGCCACACCATTCGAGTTGGCATGGGCATCCCTAGAGCGCGGGCTGCCAAGCGTGCAGTCCGCTGCGCCAGAACACAAACGCGATCCAGTCTGCCGTTAGCGCATCGCCCTGCGTCTTGGTCGAGCCGATGCCGTGGCCGGCTTCGGCGTCGATGCGCAGAAGCACCGGATTGCCTGTGTCTGCGGCATCGAGCGCCGCGGCGAATTTCGCCGGCTCCCAGGGCGAGACGCGCGGATCGTTCAGGCCGGTCGAGATCATCACAGCCGGGTAGTGCGTGCCCTTTACCACGTGCTGGATGGAGTCCATCTCGTAGAGGTTCTTGAACCCCTGTTCGGTCGTGACCGTGCCAAACTCCGGAATGTTCGGCGGGCCATTCGGGCTGAACTCGGCGCGCAGCGTGTTGGCGGCCGGCACGACATCGATC